>JBBQNZ010000010.1:0-51762 GCA_038330415.1 Actinomycetales bacterium
GTTCTTCGTGGACTTCGGGACCGCGAGGTTCCAGCTCCACAGCCAGCCCGACTCTTCCGTCTTGTTGATCGGCATGTGGGCGTAGCCCATCTTGCCCTTGACCGGGGAGTCAGCTGCCTCGAGCATCGAGGCGGCGACGGACGCGTCGGCCCACATGGCGGACTTGCCCTCCTTGAGGGAGGTCAGGCACTCGTTGAAGCTGTACGAAACCGGGTCTGCCTCACCGGACTCGTCGAGCATCGTCTTGTAGAAGGTCACAGCCTGCTTCCACTCCGGGGAGCTCACTGTGGCGTTCCAGTCCATGTCGTACCAGTTGCCGCCGAAGGTCTGCACGACGGTGGTCAGCGGTGCGAACAGGTCGCCCCAGCCGGGCTTGCCGCGCATGCAGATGCCCGACATGTCGGCCGTCTTGACCTTCTTGGCCGCATCAGCGACCTGCTGCCAGGTCGGGTTCATCGGCATCGTGACGCCGGCCTTGTCCAGGACCTCCTTGTTGTACATCAGGATCGAGGACTCGCCGTAGAACGGCACCGCGTACTGCTTGCCGTCGTTGGTGAGCGCGACCCGCACCGGCGGGAGGAGGTCGTTGACGTCGTACGCCGCATCGGACGCGAGGGGCTCGGTGAGGTCGACCAGCCAGCCGTTGGCACCCCACTGCGGGGTCTCGTAGGCGCCGATGGTGACGACGTCGTACTGGCCGGCTCCGCTGGCCACGTCGGCGGTGACCGCGCTACGCAGGTCACCCTCCTCCATGACCTGGAAGTTGACCTTGGTGCCGGGGTTGGCGGTCTCGTACTCGGTCTTGAGCTGCTCCATGTCCTTCATCTGGCCGTTGTTCACGGTGGCCAGGTTGATGGTGACGTTGCCGCCGGAGGCGGCGCTGCCGCCGCCGCCGCCGGACGAGCCGCCGGCGCCGGAACAGGCGCCCAGGACGAGGGCGGAGGAGAGCGCGAAGACCCCGACGGTCCACATGCGCTTGGTGGAATGCATCCTAACTCCTTTGGTAGGGCCATGCCTTTTCGTCCCGCGCGGCAAAAGCACGACAAAGAGCACCGGGATCCGGTGACGGAAATCCTGAATTGTCGGGTTTCGTAACGGGGGAACTGCGTCAAAGGTAGGACCGCCAGGAAACCAGCGACAAGGGCGCCTTCGCGCTGCTGTCGGTACTATTATTCCGAGCACGGACGGCGCGGTCGGGGTCTGGAGTCGGCCGCGCCGTTACCGGACCGTGACATTCGCGGGCCGGGCCCAACGGCCGGAGGGTGCGACATGACGGATTTGTATCGATCGACACGACCCGTTCGAGAGCCGGAGCCTTCGCGAGGTGACCTCGACCCGGTGAGCCCCTACGCCGCGAGCATTCCGCGGCGGGAGGTCATCCCCCAGCACCCCCAGCACTCGGTGCGGGCCATGATGCACGACTTCCCGAGCGAGATCTGCGGGTGGAACGCCCACCCCGAGTACGAGATCCACCTGATCACCAAGACGCACGGCAGCTTCATCGCCGGCGACCACATCGGCACCTTCGGGCCCGGGCACCTCAGCCTGATCGGGCCCAACCTGCCGCACGACTGGGTGAGTGACCTCGAGCCGGAGCAGGTGGCGGTCGACCGCGACGCCGTCATCCAGTTCACCGACGGCTGGATCCGCCAGTGCATGCAGCTGATGCCCGAGCTGCAGCAGCTCGACGGGATGCTCAAGCACTCCACCCGCGGGCTGGTGTTCTCCGGCGCCACCGCGTGGCGGGGCGCCGACCAGATGCTCTCGGTGCTCGCCGCCTCAGGCCCCGAGCGTGTCGGCCACCTGTTCAAGCTGCTCGGCCTGATGGCCAAGGCGCCCGAGGGCGAGTGGGAGACGGTGGCCAGCGACTGGATGGGCAGCCCCGACGACGACGGCGCCCGCAGCGCGGGGGAGGCGGGCCTGAACTACATCTTCTCGAACCTCACCGGAGACATCCGGCTCACCACCGCGGCGCGCCTGGCCTACATGTCCGAGCCGACCTTCTCGAAGTACTTCAAGCGAGCCACCGGCCTGACCTTCAGCAACATGGTCAAGAAGCTGCGCGTGGCGCACGCCCGCCGGCTGCTCGACTCCACCGACCACCCGATCACCCGGGTGGCCACGCTCAGCGGCTACCACAACATGGCCAACTTCAACCGGCAGTTCCTCGCCGAGGTGGGCTGCACGCCGTCGGCCTACCGGCGGATGGAGTCGTCGCTGAAGCCGCCGAACGAGGTGCTCAGCCTGGGCCTGAAGGCGGCCCGCGCCGGCGAGCAGACGCCCCTGGTCAGGTAGCCGTCAGGCCCGTGCGGCCAGCAGGTCGTCCAGCGTCGGGTGCACACCGCGCTCGACCAGCGAGCGCCGGGAGGTCAGGTACTCCTGCAGGAAGGTGTCGTCGTCGGCGAGGTCGCCGAACAGCACCCCGATCCGCACGAATGCCTCCGGGCTCGGATCGGCGGCGGCCGCGGTCATCTCCGCCGCGTGCACGTCATCCGGCACCTCCGGCGGCACGATCTCGCCCTCGGCGATCAGTGCCCAGTAGTGCGCCCATGCGGCGACCATGGCCGCGCCGAGCCGGATGGGGCGTCCGGCCTCCCGGTTCGCGCGGATGGCCGGAAGGGTGAAGGTCGGCATCCGGTTCGAGCCGTCGGTGGCCAGGCGCACCAGCGTGTCGGCCATCCGCGGGTTGCTGAACCGTGCGACCAGCGTGGCCATGTACCCCTCGAGGTCGATGCCGGGAAGCTCGCCGAGCGTCGGCGCGGCCTCATCGGCCATGTAGCGCTCGAGGTAGGTGCGCAGGCGGTCGTCGCCCAGGGCCTCGTCGACGAGCACGTAGCCCAGCGGGGACCCGAAGTAGGCGATCGCCTGGTGGCTGGCGTTGAGCAGGCGCAACTTCATCAGCTCGTAGGGGCGCACGTCGGCGACGAACTGCACGTCCACGGACTCCAGCGCCGGCCGGCCGGTCGGGAACTCCTCCTCGACGATCCACTGGGTGAACGGCTCGGCCGGAACCGGCCACGCGTCCTCGATGCCGAACTCACGGTGCACCGCCTCCCGGTCGGCATCCGTGGTGGACGGGGTGATCCGGTCGACCATGCAGTTGGGGAAGCTCACCGAGGTGTCGATCCAGGTGGCGAGCTCGGGGTCGGTCAGCCGGGCGAACCCGACGACCGCCTGGCGGGCGTAGTCGCCGTTGCCCTGGAGGTTGTCGCAGGACAGCACGGTGAACGGGGCGGCCCCGGCGTCCCGGCGCCGGCGCAGCCCCTCGACGATGTACGCGAAGGCAGTGCGGGGGTTCTGCGGGTGGGCGAGGTCGTGCACGACCGCCGGGTTGTCGGCGTCGAAGTCACCGGTGCCGGGGTTCTTCAGGTAGCCGCCCTCGGTGACGGTGAGGCTGACGATCCGCACGGCCGGGTCGTCGAGCCGCCGGTGCACGGCTGCTGCATCGTCGGGCCCGTAGAGGTACTCGAGCACCGAGCCGACGACCCGGGGCTCGAGGGAGCCGTCCGCGTGCCGCACCACCAGGGTGAACAGGCAGTCCTGGGCGTGCATCACGTCGCGCATCGCGGCGTCCTGGTCGAGCACGCCGACGCCGCAGATCCCCCAGTCCAGCCCCTGACCGCTCTCCATGAGCCGGTCGAGGTACATCGCGACGTGCGAGCGGTGGAAGTTGCCGAAGCCGAAGTGCACGATCCCGACGCTCGCCGCCTGCCGGTCGTACGTCGGTGTGGAGGCCGACAGGGTGGGCAGGGCTGCGGACGAGAGAGCAGTCATCGGGGCAGGTCCTTTCGCGTCTTTGCGGTCACGGACTCTCACCCGCCATCGAACCAACTTCGCCCGACCACGCCAACGCCAGACCCCGTGGGCGAGGGAAAAGGATCAGGGCCGAGCGGGATTGCATCGACCGGCCGCCCGGGGCCGCTCAGCGGCGGGCGAGCTCGGCCGCCTGGCGAGCGGCCCACCACCGGCCGGCCGTGGTGAGCAGAGCCGCCGAGACCACCGGAGCCGCCACCGCGGCGAGAACCGCGGGAACCAGGGCGCGTCGTCGGGGCATTGGGGTTCCTTCGCAGGAGGTGGGTGTGGTGTGGGTCACATAAGGACTGCCACGCCGAGGGCGCGCGCCGAGGCGCCGCCGCTCGTGTCCTTCCGCGTTCGCCCTCGAGGTCTTATGTTTGCCCCGTGAACTCAACGGGTCCAGCGCCGGGCTCGCAGGCATCCCTTCGCGAGATGAACCGCCTGCGGGTGCTCGACGCCGTCAGGGAGAACGGCGCGCTGACCCAGGTGGAGATCGCTGGGGTGACCGGGTTGAGCGCGGCGAGCGTGTCGAACCTTGTCCGCGAGCTCGACGCGGCGGGCGCGGTGCGGCTGTCGCCCAGCATCCGCAACGGGCGGCGGGCCGTGCAGGTGTCGTTCGCGGCCTCGCACGGGTTGGTGGCGGCCATCGTCTTCGGCGACCGCGACGTGCGGGTGGCGATCGGCAACGGCGGGTCCGAGATCGTGAGCCACAAGCGAATGCCGTTGCCCGCCGACCACGCGGCCGACGAGGGCATGACCCGGGGCTCGCGGCTGCTGTTCGAGCTGATGCAGACCAGCGCGCACACGATGTCCGAGCTGCGTGCCGTCACCGTCGGGCTGCCGGCCCCCATCGACCGGGTGACCGGCCAGGTCGGGTCCGAGGGCATCCTGCCGGGGTGGCGCGGCATCCCCGTGGCGGCGGCCATGGAGGACGCGCTCAGCACCAAGGTGCTGCTCGACAACACGGCCAACCTCGCCGCCTTGGGTGAGGCGAAGTTCGGTGCCCTGCAGGGCATCTCGACGGGCGTCTTCATCAAGGCGTCGTACGGGGTGGGGGCCGGCCTGATCATCGGGGGTGAGCTCTTCCGCGGCAGCGCGGGCACGGCGGGCGAGATCGGCCACGTGACGATCGACGAGGACGGCCCGATCTGCCGGTGCGGCAACCGCGGCTGCCTCGACACCTTCGTGGGCGCCCACGCCGTGCTCGGGGCGCTGCGCGGCTCGCACGGCGCCCTCACGCTGCGCGACGTCATCAACCGGGCGCTCGACGGCGATCCCGGCTGCCGCCGGGTGCTCGAGGACTCCGGCCGGCACATCGGGGTGGCGGTGGCCGGAGTGGTCAACCTGCTCAACCCGCAGGTGGTCTGCCTGGGCGGCCAGGTGGCCCGCGTGGGCGAGATCATCCTGCAGCCGATGCGGGAGGCGATCGAGCGGTGCGCCATCCCCAGCGCGGCTGCGTCGGTCGAGGTCGTGACCAGCGCGCTGGCCCCCGAGGACGCCGATGTGATCGGGGCTCTGGCGCTCGCGGACCAGGTGCGAGAAGATGCCGACCGTGCTGCTTTGACGGTTGGTTGAGAACCGTGACCGAATCGTTGCGTCAATACCTTGTATTCAAGGCTTGACCTCAACGGCGTAAGCGAGTTGAATCCGAAGCGCCCGCACCAGAGAGGCTGCGGATGTCATGGCCCTAGGAGACCGCATGACCACTCGAACCTTCCGCCTCGCCGGAGCCACACTTGCTCTCGGCCTCACCGTCACGGCCCTGTCGGCCTGCGGCAGCAGCGACGACACCTCCGGCGCCAGCAGCAGCGCCAGCGCGAGCAGCTCCGGTGGCGGCGCCAAGAAGATCGCCCTCCTGCTGCCCGAGAACAAGACCGCCCGCTACGAGGCGTTCGACAAGCCGATGTTCGAGGCCGCCGTCAAGGCCGGCTGCCCCGACTGCGAGGTGCTCTACAGCAACGCCAACCAGGACGCCGCCAAGCAGCAGCAGCAGGCCGAGGCCGCCATCACCCAGGGCGCTGACGTCATCGTGATGAGCGCCGTCGACGGCAAGTCCGCGGTGACGATCGTGCAGAACGCCAAGAGCCAGGGCGTCCCGGTCATCGCCTACGACCGCTTCATCGCCGGCTCCGACTACTACGTCTCGTTCGACAACAAGAAGGTCGGCGAGCTGCAGGGCACCGGGCTGGTCGACGCCATGAAGAAGAACGGCAAGACCTCCGGCGACATCGTCATGATCAACGGCGCGCCCACCGACGCCAACGCGGCCGACTTCAAGGCCGGCGCGCACAGCATTCTCGACAACAGCGGCTACAAGATCGCCGCCGAGTTCGACACCCCCGACTGGAGCCCCGACAAGGCGCAGGCCTGGATGGAGAGCCAGATCGGCGCCGTCAAGGCCAACCTCACCGGGGTCTACGCGGCCAACGACGGCACCGGTGGCGGCGCCATCGCGGCCCTGAAGGGTGGCGGCGTCACCCCGCTCCCGCCGGTGACCGGCCAGGACGCCGAGCTCGCCGCGATCCAGCGGATCCTCGCCGGTGACCAGGCCCTGACCATCTACAAGGCCATCAAGCCGCAGGCCGAGGACGCCGCCAAGAACGCCATCGCCCTCGCCAACGGCCAGAAGCCGACCGCCGCCGCCGACAAGGAGGGCGTTCCCGCCACCCTGCTCGACCCGGTCGTCGTGACCGCCGACAACATCAAGGACACCGTCGTCGCGGACAACTTCTACAAGGTCAGCGACATCTGCACCCCGGAGTACGCAGCAGCGTGCACCAAGGCCGGCATCAGCTGACCACCGCCACCCGGCCTACCCAGCCCCACCCTCACGAAGGAGTGAGCCGAGCATGACCACCACCTCCCCGGCCCCAGTGCTGTCGATGACCGGAGTGTCCAAGCGCTTCGGCGCCGTGCAGGCACTCAAGGACATCGAGTTCAGCGTCGAGGCCGGGGAGGTGGTGGCGCTCGTGGGTGACAACGGCGCCGGCAAGTCCACGCTCGTCAAGGCCATCGCCGGCGTCTACACCCCCGACGAGGGCGAGGTCGTCTTCGACGGGAGCGCCGTCCAGATCGAGTCACCTGCGAAGGCCCAGGAACTCGGCATCGCCACGGTGTTCCAGGACCTCGCGCTCTGCGACAACCTCGACGTCGTCGGCAACCTGTTCCTCGGCAGCGAGGTCGTGCGCAAGCGCGCCCTCGACGAGGTCACCATGGAGAAGGAGTCCTGGCGGCTGCTGCGCGAGCTGAGCGCCAAGATCCCGAGCGTGCGCATCCCCGTGGCGAGCCTGTCCGGCGGCCAGCGCCAGACCGTCGCCATCGCCCGCTCGCTGCTGGGCAAGCCGAAAGTCGTCATGCTCGACGAACCGACAGCGGCGCTGGGCGTCGCCCAGACCGCCGAGGTGCTCAACCTCGTCGAGCGGCTGCGGGAGAACGGCCTGGCCGTGATCCTGATCAGCCACAACATGTCCGACGTCATGGCCGTCGCCGACCGCGTGGTCGTGCTGCGGCTCGGGCGCAACAACGGCGAGTTCCGTGTCGCCGACACCAATGTCCAGGAGATCATCGCCGCCATCACCGGCGCGACGACCAACGCCGTCTCAGCGCGCGCCGCGCGCAAGGCCCCCCAGGAGGAGCAGTCGTGAGCACCCCCGACACCCCGACGACGGCAGCGACCGAGGCCGAGGGCGGTGACCCGACCGCGGTGACCGCGGACATGCGCCCCTCCGACCTGCAGGACGAGCGCCTCATCGCGAGCTCGCAGGGCATCGGTGGCTGGGCCTCGGCGACGTGGGGCCGGCTGCGCAGCGGTGACCTCGGCTCCTCGCCCGTCGTCATCGGGCTCATCCTGATCTGGGGCGTGTTCTACAGCCTCGAGCCCGCCTTCCTCTCCAGCCGCAACCTGGTCAACCTCACCCTGCAGATGGTGGCGGTCGGCACGATCTCCATCGGGGTCGTGCTCGTGCTCCTCCTCGGCGAGATCGACCTGTCGATCGGCTCGATGGCCGGCCTGTCGGCCGCGATCCTGGCCGTGCTCTTCGTGTCGAAGGAGGCCGGGGTCGTGCCCGCGGTGCTCGTCGCACTCGCAGCCGGTGCGGTGGTGGGGCTGGTCTACGGCTTCCTCTACAACCGGTTCGGTGTCCCCAGCTTCGTGATCAGCCTGGCGGGCCTGCTGGCCCTGCTCGGTCTGCAGCTGCGCGTGCTCGGCGACCAGGGCACGATCAACCTGCCCTTCGAGTCGCCGCTGGTGCGCTTCGCCTCGCAGCAGTTCCTCCCCCCGTCCGTGGCCTACGGATTGGCGATCCTGGCGCCCGCGATCTACGCCTTCTTCGCGTACCGCCGCAACGCGCGCCGGGCCGAGGCCGGCCTGTCCACCACCCCGCTGGTTCGGCTCCTGCTGCGCGCCGCGGGCCTGGCTGCGGTGCTGGTCGTCATCGTGGCAGTGCTCAACCGCGACCGCGGCGTCTCGGTGATGTTCCTCGTCTTCCTGGTGCTCGTCGTGATCATGGACCTCGCGATCCGTCGCACCACGTGGGGCCGGTCGGTGATGGCCGTCGGTGGCAACGTCGAGGCCGCCCGCCGCGCCGGCATCCCCGTCAAGCGCATCTACCTGTCGGTGTTCACGCTCTGCTCCACGTTCGCGGCGCTCGGTGGCATCTTCGCGGCATCCCGCCTCGCGTCGTCCAACCAGAGCAGCGGCGGCGGCGACACCAACCTCAACGCCATCGCCGCGGCGGTCATCGGCGGCACCAGCCTCTTCGGCGGCCGTGGCTCCGCCTACTCGGCGCTGCTCGGCATCCTGGTCATCCAGTCGATCTCCAACGGCCTGGACCTGCTCAGCGTCGCGTCGAACGTCAAGTTCATGGTGACCGGCGCCGTCCTTCTCCTCGCCGTCATCATCGACAGCGTCAGCCGCCGCAGCCGAGCCGCCCACGGTCGCGCCTGACCGCAGCGCCGTTCGGCCGGGGCCACCTCGCATAGCATCGCGGGGTGGCCCCGACCGATCCCTTGCGCTGCTCCGCCGCGTCGCTCCACCGGGGTGACCCGCAGGCCGGCACCGCCCCGGTCGCGTCGCGCTGGCTGCTGGTCGAGCACCAGGGCCCGTGGGCCAAGAAGCCGATGGACACCGAGCCGCTGTTCGGCCCGGTGGGCGCCGAGGTCGACGCCCGGGCCGCGTCGTTCGGCGGCAAGGTCCTGCTGGTGCGGCGGCCGGGTCGCCGGGCTCCGGGAGCCGAGGAGCAGCACTGGTTCGCCATCGACACGGTGCGCCGCACCCAGATCCGCGGCACCTGGCGCACCGCCGCCGACCTGCTCGAGGCGGCCCGTGCCGTGGGTGCCGCGCTCTCGGCCAGCCACGAGGACGCCGAGCCGATGGTGTTGGTGTGCACGCACGGCATCCGTGACACCTGCTGCGCCGTGAAGGGCCGGCCGATCGTCACGACGCTTGCCCGCGCCTTCCCCGACCAGGTCTGGGAGAGCACGCACCTGGGCGGCCACCGGTTCGCCGGCACGCTGCTCACGCTGCCGGACGGTGTGTGCTTCGGCCGGCTCGACCCGACGACGGCGGCCCAGGTGGTCGGCGCACACCGGCAGGGGCGCACCGACCCGGGGCACCTGCGAGGGACGACCCGGTGGGAGCCGGCCGTCCAGGCCGCGCTCGTCGCGGCGCTCGACGCGTTCGGCCCGGCATCCGCTGACGACCTCGTGCCGGGAGTCGTCGACGCCGACGGCGAGCGCACCACGGTCGAGGTGCTCGGTCGCGCGCCGCTGCCCGAGCTCACCGTCGTCGACGTCGTCACCGAGGCGCTGCCCGATGCCGCGCTGAGCTGCGGCGACCGGCCCAAGGCGCACGTCGCACAGCGCGCCACGGTGCGCCGGTAGTTTCGCCGTGCGGGGCGCGGTGCCAGCATGGGGCCATGAACGCGACGGAGCGGTACCGCGAGGCACGTGACCTGCTGATCTCCCTGCGGGGTCGCCACGAGGAGGCGCTCGAGCGGTTCGCGTGGCCCGATGTGGGGGAGCGCTTCAACTGGGGCGTCGACTGGTTCGACGCCATCGCCCGCGGCAACGACACGACGGCGCTGGTCGTGGTGGCCGAGGACGGCTCGAGCGAGGAGGTCAGCTTCGACGCGGTGGCCGCCCGCTCGGACCGGGTGGGGCGGTGGCTGCTCGGGCTGGGCGTCGGACGCGGCGACCCGGTGCTGCTCATGCTCGGCAACCGGGCCGAGCTGTGGGACGTCATGCTCGCGGTGATGAAGATCGGCGCCGTCATCGTGCCGACGGCCACGGCGGCCGGTGCCGCCGACCTGGCCGACCGGGTGGCCCGCAGCGGCGCCCGGGCCGTGGTCACCACCCCCGACCAGACCGCGAAGTTCGCCGACCTCGGCGCCGACCTGGTGCGGGTCAGCGTGGGTGCCACCGACGGCTGGGCCGATCTGGGCGATGCGTACGCCGTCGACGTCGAGCCGCTGCCGCACCCCGGCACCGCCCCCGGCGACCCGTTGCTCCTCTACTTCACCTCGGGCACGACGGCACGGCCCAAGCTGGTCGAGCACACGCAGGTCTCGTACCCCGTCGGTCACCTCTCCACCGCCTACTGGCTCGGGCTGCAGCCCGGTGACCGGCACCTCAACCTGTCCAGCCCGGGCTGGGCGAAGCACGCCTGGTCGTGCTTCTTCGCCCCCTGGATCACGGAGTCGACCGTGGTCGTGCTGTCCTACGCGCGGTTCGACGCCGGCCGGCTGCTCGACGTGCTGCGCGACCACGAGGTCACCAGCTTCTGCGCGCCGCCGACCGTGTGGCGGATGCTGATCAACGCCGACCTGTCCGGCGGCCCGGGCGTGTTGCGCGAGGTCGTCGGGGCGGGCGAGCCGCTCAACCCCGAAGTCATCGAGCAGGTGCGCCGCGCCTGGGGGCTCGACCTGCGCGACGGTTACGGCCAGACCGAGATGACGGCCGCCGTCGGCAACACCCCGGGGTCGCCGCTGAAGCCGGGCTCGATGGGACGGCCGTTGCCCGGGGTGCCGGTGGTGCTGGTCGACCCGCTCACCGACCAGCGGGTCGACGGCCCGGGCGAGGGCGAGCTGTGCCTCGACCTGTCCACCCACCCGCTGCCCCTGATGACCGGCTACCAGGGCGACGACGCCCGCAACGAGGAGGCGATGGCCGGCGGCTGGTACCACACCGGCGACGTGGCGACCCGTGACGCCGACGGCTACATCACCTACGTCGGGCGCACCGACGACGTGTTCAAGGCCAGCGACTACAAGATCAGCCCGTTCGAGGTCGAGTCGGTGCTCATCGAGCACCCCGCGGTGGCCGAGGCGGCGGTCGTGCCCGCCCCGGATGCCGTGCGCCTCGCGGTGCCGAAGGCGTACGTCGTGCTCGCCCCCGGTCACGAGCCGACGGAGGAGACCGCGCGTTCCATCCTCAAGTACGCGCGAGAGCACCTTCAGCCGTGGCAGCGGGTGCGCCGGCTGGAGTTCTCCGAGCTGCCCAAGACCATCTCGGGCAAGATCCGCCGGGTCGAGCTGCGGGCCCGCGAACAGCAGCTGGCCGATGACGGGGCCCACGAGGTCACCGAGTGGCGCGACGACATGTTCCCCGACCTGAAGGGCTGACCTCGAGCCGGACACGTCGACCCGTCACCGACCGCACCCCCGGACACCGTCGCCGCCACGCCGCGTGACCTTGGCCACCGGTCCGGATCCGAGCGCCTGCCGTGCGCCACAGTGGCCCGACAGGCACGTGGAGGATGTGAGCGATGGCAACCGCGCACGCTGAGGCGCCCGGGTGACGCCGGAGGTCCTGGCTGCGCTGCACCGGATCGTCGCCGAGCTCGGCGCCGACGCCGGGCTGGTCCTGCGCCTGACACCGTCGGGGGCCAGCGTCGTCACGTTGTCGACGTTCGGGCCCGCACTCGGCGTGGATGACGTGTGGGGTCCCCCGGGGTCGCTGAGCGAGGCGGACGAGCGTCCCGAGCTGGTGCTCGACCTCGATCGGCTCGGCCGGCTGGTGCCGGCCGGGGCGCTGCGGGCCCTGGGCGCCGAGCCGGCGGCCGCCCTGGTGGCGCCGCTTGCGGACACCACGGTGCGCATCATCGTGCTCTGGACGGGGGCGCCACCGCAGCTGGACATCGCCAGCGTCATGGAGTCCGAGGCGGTGCGCCGGTTCACCGTGCTCGCGCCGCTGCTGGACGCCCAGGTGCGGGCGCACGAGTCGGCCACCAGGCTTCGGGCGGTGGCCAGCGCGCTCGACCAGGCCGTCGTGGTCACCGTCGCCGGGGACGTGCTGGCCAACGTCAACGCCGCGGCCGCCCGCTTGCTGGGCCTGCCGGCGGGGCACGTCGACGGCACCACCCTGGCGACGGCGATGCGCTCGCTGAGGGCGCGGGCGATCGACCCGGAGGCCCTGGGGGTCGAGGTCGCACGGTTACTGGAGTCGCCGACCTCGGTGGCTCGGGACTGGGTGTGGCACCTGCACGGCTCCCCGTCCCACCTCCGCGTCACCAGCGTGCCGGTCGACACCACCACCGAGGGGGGCCGGGTCTGGGTGTTCGACGACATCTCCACGGAGATGGAGCTCCTCGAGAGCGAGCGGCGCGCCAACCGGGCACTGGCGGAGAGCGAGGAGCGCTATCGGCTGCTCGCCGAGAACGTCTCGGACGTCGTCATGCTCGGCAGCGCCGACGGCACGATCACCTACGTGTCGCCGTCGGTCACGGCCGCCCTGGGCTGGGCGCCGGAGGACCTCGTCGGTCACCGCGCCCGCGACCTCGTGCGGCCGGAGAGCAAGGACAGGCTCCGCGCCATGCAGGCGCAGGTCATGCGCGGCGAGACCGCAGAGTTCGAGGCGCCGATGCGCACCGCCGCAGGAGAGGACCGCTGGATGGAGGTGCGGGCGAAGCCGGTGCTCGACCACAGCGGGCGCGTCGTCGGACGGGTCGTCGGGCTCTGGGACGTGCAGGCCGAGCACGATGCGAGGGAGGAGCTCGAGCGCAGCGAGCAGCGGGCCATCCGGGCCCTGGCCGAGAGCGAGCAGCGGTACCGGCTGCTTGTCGAGAACATCTCGGACGTCGCCGTGCTGTTCGACCTGCGAGGCATGGTCACCTGGGTGTCGCCCTCGATCTCAGCCGTCCTGGGGTGGGCACCGGACGACCTGGTCGGTCGCACCACCCAGCACCTCGTCAACCCGGACCACTGGGAGCTGGCCGAAGCCCATCGGGAGCCGCTGCTGCGCGGCGAGCGCGTTGACTACGAGCTGCAGATACGTACGACAGCAGGCGACTACCGCTGGATGGAGGTCCGGGCGACACCCCTGCGCGATGAGGAAGGGCAGCTTGCCGGCCTGCTCGCCGCGTGGTGGGACAGCCAGTCCGCGCACGACGAGAGGGAAGAGCTCGAGCTGAGGGAGCGGCATGCTGCCCAGGCCCTGGCGGAGAGCGAGCAGCGCTACCGGCTGCTCGCCGAGAACGTCTCGGACGTCGTCATCATGGGCACGGCCGACGGCACCCTCGCTTGGGCGTCCCCCTCGGTCACGGCCACCTTGGGCTGGACCCCGGAGGGCATGGTCGGCCGCCTCGTCCCCGAGTTCGTGCGCGCGGACCACCTGGAGGTGCTCCAGAGGGCGATGGACCAGGTGGAGCGCGGCGAGAGCGCAACGTTCGAGGCGCCGATCCTCACGTCGGGAGGCGGCTACCGGTGGATGGAGATTCGGGGCAGGCTGCTCTACGACGACAGCGGCAGTGTCGTTGGGCGGGTGGCCGCGCTGTGGGACGTCCACGACTCGCACGAGGCGAACGAGGCGCTGGAGCGCAGCGAGCGGCGCTACCAGCTGCTGCTCGAGAACACTACCGAGGTGGTGTTCCAGACCGTCGACGGGGTGGTGACCTGGGTGTCACCGGCCGTCGAGGAGGTGACCGGCTGGGCGCCGGCCGACATCGTCGGGACGAGCAGCGAGCAGATCTGGCACCCAGACGACTGGGAGCTCGCCTTCGAGGCGCACGACGTCGCTCGCGACGGGACGGACGGCCGCGAGGTGGTGCGGCTGCGCACGCCCGGAGGCGACTACCGGTGGATGGAGGTGGTGATCCGGCCCTACGTCGAGGAGGACGGCCGCCCGGGCACGGTGGGGATGGTCTATGACGTCTCGGACCGCGAGCTCGCCCGGGAGGCGGCGCGGCAGTCCAAGGAGCGCTACCGGACCGTCGCCGAGAACGCCAGTGACGTCGTGTGCAGGTACCGTGCCGACGGCGTCATCGACTGGGTGGTCGGCTCGACCGAGGCGCTGTCCGGGCGCACTGCGGACGAGCTCGTCGGGATGGTGGCGTCGAGCCTCTTCGTGGCCGAGGACCAGCTGGGCTACGACGAGGTCCACGACCGGCTGACGCGTGGCGAGGTGGTCGCACACCTGGCTCGCCTGCGCTGGCCCGACGGCAGCACGCGCTGGGTGCAGATGCGGATGAAGGCCGTCCACGAGGCCGAGACGGGCGAGCGGTACGTCGTCGCGACCTGGCGCGACGCGCAGGCCGAGGCCGACTACCGCGAGGCGCTCGCCGCCTCCGAGCGGCAGGCGCGCGACCTCGTCGACGCCTACGAGGCCGCCCGCGACGAGGCCGTGCGCGCCAGCACGGCCAAGACCGCCTTCCTGTCGCGAATGAGCCACGAGCTGCGGACACCGCTCAACGCCGTGCTCGGGTTCGCCCAGCTGCTCGCGCTCGACCCCCTGAGCCCGGAGCAGGCCGAGGCGGTGCACCACATCCGCGCCGGCGGACGGCACCTGCTCGACCTGATCAACGAGATCGTCGACATCTCGCGGATCGAGGCCGGACGGCTCTCGCTGTCGATGGAGACGGTCGGCTCGACCGCGGTGCTGGCAGAGGCGGTCGAGCTGGTGCGGTCGCTGGCGCAGCAGCACGACGTGCTCGTGGTGGCGGCCACCCCCCGCCGGGCGGTGGCCGACGTGTACGCCGATCGGCAGCGCACCACACAGGTACTGCTGAACCTGGTGTCCAACGCCGTCAAGTACAACCGGCCGGGAGGGTCGGTGCGGGTCGAGTGCCGCGCCGGCGGGCCGGGCGAGGTGGTCTTCGAGGTCTCCGACACCGGGCCCGGCATCCCGCAGGAGCTGTTGCCGCGCCTGTTCGAGCCGTTCGACCGGCTGGGCGCGGAGAACACCGACGTCGAGGGCACCGGCATCGGGCTCGCGCTGGCCGACGCGCTGGCCCGGGCGATGGGTGGGCGGATCGACGTGTCGACGGAGGTCGGAACCGGCTCGACGTTCGCGCTGGTGCTGCGCGCGGCGCCGTCCGACGTGGTCCACGCCGGCACCGTGGCACGAGAGCCCGCCGCGCACCCCGACTCACGGCTGCGCATCCTCTACGTCGAGGACAACCCGACGAACGCCACCCTGATGGCGCGGGTGGTCGCCCTGCGACCCGGCTCGCGGCTGCAGGTCGCGGTCGACGGCGCCAGCGGCATCGCGGCAGCGCTGCTCGAGCCGCCCGACCTGGTCTTCCTCGACCTGCACCTGCCCGACATGCCCGGTGAGGCGGTGCTGGAGCAGCTGCGCCTGCTGCCGGGCCTCGCCGAGGTGCCCGTCGTCGTGGTGACGGCGGACGCCTCACCCAGCGCCCGCGAACGGATGTCGGCTCTGGGGTCGGACGGCTTCCTCACCAAGCCGCTGGACCTGGAGAACGTGCTGGGCTGGATCGACGCCACGGCCTCCGGGGCGGGCGTGACCTGAGCTGAGCCGGCGGCCGGCGAGCGTCGCGGCCGCTCAGGGGGATGTCGGTGGGCTCGGCGGCACCGTTGCCGGCGCCGATGCCGGCGCCGATGCCGGCACCGTTGCCGGCGCCGTCGCCGTCGGGGCGGCCCCTGCCGCTGCGACCGTGGCCCGCGGCACGGCGACCATGGTCAGGGGGGCGTCGACCGAGCAGGTGCGGGCCGGGTCGGCCTCGCGCCCGTCGATGCGGCGGCCGTTGATCAGCGAGACGCCGTCGTAGGCCGGACGGCCCTCGATGACGTCGCGGAAGCTGTAGCGGCTGAGGATGGCGAGCCGGCAGTCGGTGCCGAAGGTGAGCACGTCGAACGCCGACGGCTGGCCGACCAGCTCCTCGCCGCCAGTGTCGGCGAGGAAGTGGGTGAACGGCCCACCGCCGGTGAAGGTGCCGGCCTGGACCCGGTTGGCCTCGAGGTCGACCGAGTGCATGTGCCCGTTCACGAGCACCCCGCCGGCCAGACCCTCCAAGGCCCAGGGCTCGTGGGAGACCACGAGGTCCGGGGCCGGCCGCCCGGCGTACGCCGCGGTGAACGCCTCGCGGGCCGGTTCCTGCGCGGCGCCCGTGCCTTTGCCCGAGTCACCGAACCAGCGCGGGTCGTTGAACCCGGCGATCCGCACGCCGTGCACGGTGACCTCGGTGTAGTCGCCGCTCGCACCCTGGAGCAGGACGACGTTCGGGATCTGGTCGAGCCGGTCGAGCAGGGCCGTGTCGGTCGCGCTGTTCGCGTCGTGATTGCCGCGCACGAACAGGTACGGCACGCCGACCGACTCGATGCCCGCGAACAGGCCGGTGGCCTCGGCCTCCTCGACCGTGCCGAAGTTGATCAGGTCGCCGGCGTCGACGATGACGTCGACCCCCTCCTCCTCCACGATCGTGCGCATCAGGTCGTACTGGTTGCCCGCGTGGATGTCGCTGACCAGCAGCACCCGCAACGAGGTGTCGGACTCCAGGGGCGCCGCCTCGTACTTCTGCTGCAGGGCCGTCGACAGGGCGATGAGGTTGCGCAGGTAGGGCGCCACCTGGCTGGCCCGGGTCTCGACGTCGCTGAGGATGCCCTGGTTGCGCTGCAGGGTGCCGAGCAGCCCGGTCGAGGTGAAGGTCTGCTGGCGGTTGGGCTGGTAGGTCCCGTAGAGCGCGGTGGCGGTGAACGCCGTCGAGGCCACCCAGGCGACGAGCCCGGCCACGAGCAGCGCGGCCGGCGGCCGGCGACGGCGCAGCACGACGTACCCCGCAAGGGCGAGCGCGACGACGGCGAGCGCGCCAAGGGAGAAGCGCACCATGATCGACACCGCGACGTCGCGGATGGCGGCGCTCAGCTCCTCGGGCCCCGGCCGCAGGCTGGCCAGGCTGACGCCGGGGCGGGAGATCACTTCGGAGATGTTGGCCTTCACCTGCGGCACCGCCCGGATGCCGGGTGCGAGGCCCTGGAACTCCAGGCGCAGGTCGCCGAACGCCGTGGTCGCGATGAGTTCGCCGCTGCGCAGCGGGTTCGGGTCGAGCGAAACGCTCGCCTGGTAGTGCCGGGTCTGCGCGGTGGCCGGCGCGATGGCGGTCGCGGAGGTGCCGGCCAGGGCGCAGGCAGCGGCCAGCCCGACGACGGCGAGCAGGAGCCGCACCCGTCGCGGGGCGATCCGGTGCCCCGCCCACCACCACGTGCTCGTCGCGGTGACCAGTGGCCACCCGACGGTGAGGACCGCGACGACCCGCTCCTGCAGCCCGAACTGGGCACCGCCGAGGCCAGTGCCGAGCGACGCGACGGCGACGGCCATGACGGCCGCCGCCGGGCGGGCCACCCCGCGCGCCAGCGCGACGGGGCCGTCGGGGCGGGCCGCGAACCAGGGCCAGACGGCGAGCAGGGCGAACGACGCGCTGGCGACCACGGTGTGCGCCGTCGACGAGTCGATGCGCGACGGCAGGGGCAGGGCCGCGACGGCGAGGGTTGCCACCCCACCTGCGGCCAGCAGCACCCGGCCCGGGGGCCGGGCGGGCACCAGCGCCCACGCCGTGACGAGGTGGGCCAGCCCGGTGAGCACCAGGGCGGTCGTCATGATCCAGCGGTGCGAGGTCGTCGACGCCGCGAGGGCGCTGATCGACTCGGCGCCGGAGTCGAAGCCGCTGGGCTGTGCCGCGGCCGCCCACGTCCACCCGCCGACCAGTGCCACGACGGCGACCGTCGCGCTCAGCACCGCCGTGCGCGGCCGCCCCACCGGCTCGCTCCTGGGCGTCCGGGCCTCGGTCACGGGCGCAGCCCCCTCAGGTGCCGGCGGCGTGGCCGCCGGCTCGCTCGTGGGCTCGGGCATGCGCACCAGACTAGGCCGGGCGTCTGAGGGCACTGACGGGGTCGCCGGCCGGTGCCAGGACCTCCACCGACGATGCCGCTGGTGGAGGGTGCCTCCGCAGCCTCGACGACGACGTCACCCGGGCGACCCCCCGCCGGCCGACCACCAGGTGCCGGCTGCGACTTGGCGTGACCGTCAGCGGGTGAGGAGCTCGCGCAGCCGCATCGCGTTCGCCACGGCATACCCGAACTGGTCGTTGTTGAAGTAGCCGTAGACCCGGTGCCCGGCGCCCTCCCACTCGCGCAGCCGGTCGGCCCACCAGCGCAGGTGGTCATCGGGGTACGAGCCGGCGTAGAGGTGTTGGTCGCTGGGTCCGTGCCAGCGCACGTAGACCAGGTCGGTGGTGGCCCGCAGCACGCACGGGAGGTGGGCGCCGCTCATCACCACGTAAGCGGCCCGGTGGCGCTCGAGGATGCCGAAGACACGCTCGTCGAGCCACGACGGATGCCGGAACTCCACCGCGGTGCGGATGCCGGCGGGCAGGTGGGCCAGCGCGTAGTCGAGGCGCGCGTCGTCACGCTCCATCGTCGGCGGCAGCTGGAGGAGGAACGGCCCGGCGCGGTCACCGAGCAGCGCCATCCCGCACCCGATGATCTCCGACCACTTCTCCGGTGCGTACAGGCGCTTGGCGTGGGTCAGGGCGCGGGGGGCCTTGACGGCCAGCTCGAAGCCGGCCGGCAACCGGTCGTGCCAGCCGGCGAACGCGGTGTCGCGGGGCCAGCGGTAGTGGCTGGCGTTGAGCTCGACCGTCTCGAGCCGCTCGGCGTAGAACTCGAGCCAGCGCCGGCGGGCGACGGCTCGGGGATAGAACGCGCCCGCCCAGCTGTCGTAGGTCCACCCCGAGGTCCCCACCCGGATCGTCATCCCGGCATCCTGCCGCCCGGGTCGCGTCAACGGCGGCGGGGCAACATCGACCAATAGGTCAAAGTTGCCCCACCCGGCCTGGGTGGCCGCCGGGACAAGATCGACCAATTGGTCAAAGTTGCCCCACCCGCCCTCGGTGGCCGCCGGGACAAGATCGACCAATTGGTCAAAGTTGCCCCGTTCGGGCCGGCGCAGCGCGGAACCTAGGCTGGCGGGTATGCCGGTTCCCCCCATCCCGTCGTCCGCCACGCCCGCGCGGGGGCCGTTCGACGCACCGTTCGGTGGGGTGCTGCTCGACCTCGACGGCACGCTCATCGACTCCATCGCCGCCGTCGAGCGGTCGTGGGTGCGGTGGTGCGGCGAGTACGGCGTCGACCCGGTGCGCCTCCTCGGCTTCCACGGCATGCCGGCCAAGGGCGTCATCGCGACGCTGCTGCCCGACAGCGAGCGGGCCGCAGCCTTCGAACGGATCCGCGACATCGAGGTGGCCGATGTCGACGGCATCGTCGTGCTCCCCGGCGCGGCCGCGCTGCTCTCGGCGCTGGCCGCGGGCCGGGTGCCGACGGCGATCGTCACGTCCGGCACCACCGACCTGGCCGAGGCGCGCCTCGCGGCCACCGGGCTGACGCACCCGCCCGTGGTCGTCACGGCATCCGACGTCGAGCGCGGCAAGCCGTGGCCCGACCCGTGGCTGGAGGGCGCGCGCCGGCTGGGGGTCGACCCGGCCGACTGCCTGGTGGTCGAGGATGCCGTCGCCGGGCTGCGCGCCGCCCGCGCCGCCGGGTGCCGTGCCCGGGTCGCGGTGCTGGGCACCACGGCCCGCGAGGAGCTCGAGCCGGAGGCGGACGCCGTCGTGCCGGACCTCACGCACCTGACGACCGCTGTCGAGGGTGGTCGGGTGTCGGTGGCCCTGGCATAGGGTCGGCCCATGGACGCCGACGTCGTGGTCGTGGGTGCCGGCCTCGCCGGCCTGGTCGCCACCTGCGAGCTCGCCGACGCCGGCCGGTCCGTGGTGCTGCTCGACCAGGAGAGCGAGGCCAACCTCGGCGGCCAGGCGTGGTGGAGCCTCGGCGGGCTGTTCCTCGTCGACACCCCCGAGCAGCGCCGGATGGGCATCTCCGACTCCTTCGAGCTCGCCTGGCAGGACTGGGAGGGCACCGCCGGCTGGGACCGGCTCACCGCCCCCGACGGCAGCCCCGGGCCCGACCACTGGGGCCGGAAGTGGGGGCGGGCCTACGTCGAGTGGGCGGCCGGTGAGAAGCGGGCCTGGCTCAAGCAGCGCGGCATCTCGTTCTTCCCCGTCGTGGGCTGGGCCGAGCGCGGCGACGGCACCAGCGGCGGGCACGGAAACTCAGTGCCGCGCTTCCACATCCCCTGGGGCACGGGCACCGGCGTCGTCGCGCCGTTCGAGCGCACGGTGCGTGAACACATCGCGGCGGGTCGGGTCATCTACCGGCCGCGCCACCGGGTCGACCAGCTGGTGCGCACCAACAGCGCGGTCACCGGGGTGCGGGGTGCGGTGCTCGCGCCGGACGACTCGCCGCGTGGCGTTTCGAGCAACCGCGACGTCGTCGGCGAGTTCGAGTACGGCGGTCAGGCGGTCATCGTGACGTCGGGCGGCATCGGGGGCAACCACGACCTGGTGCGCGCCAACTGGCCCGAGCGGCTCGGCAGCCCGCCCGCCGACCTGCTCACCGGCGTGCCCGCCTACGTCGACGGCCGGATGCTGGCCATCACCGAGGCGGCCGGTGGCACGATCGTCAACCGCGACCGGATGTGGCACTACGTCGAGGGGGTGCGCAACTGGGACCCCATCTGGCCGGGCCACGGCATCCGCATCCTGCCCGGCCCGAGCTCGATGTGGTTCGACGCGCGGGGCAACCGGCTGCCCGCCCCCTACCTTCCCGGCTTCGACACCCTCGGCACGCTCGACCACTTGCGGCACACCGGTTTCGACCACTCCTGGTTCATCCTCAACCGGTCGCTGGCCGGCAAGGAGTTCGCGCTCTCGGGGTCCGAGCAGAACCTCGACCTCACCGAGAAGCGCTACCGCGAGGTGCTCCGCCGGCCCGTCACCAAGGTCACCCCGTCGGTGCAGGCCTTCCTCGACCACGGCGAGGACTGGCTCACCGCCGCCACGATCGGCGAGCTCGTCGGGAAGATGAACGCCCTGACCCCCGAGGCGCCACCGCTCGACCCCGCGTACATCGAGCGGCAGGTCGTCGAGCGCGACAGGCAGGTCGAGAACCGCTACACCAAGGACACCCAGGTCGCGGCGATCCGGGTGGCCCGGGCCTACCGCGGCGACAAGCTGACCAAGCGGGCCTACCCGCTGCACCGCATCCTCGACCCCAAGTACGGCCCGCTCGTCGCGGTGCGGCTGCGGGTTCTGTCGCGCAAGACGCTCGGCGGGCTGCACACAGACCTGTCGGGCCGGGTGCTCGGGCCCTCGGGCGAGCCGGTGGCGGGGCTCTACGCGGCAGGTGAGGTCGCCGGGTTCGGGGGCGGTGGCGTGCATGGCTATCGTGCGCTCGAGGGGACGTTCGTCGGGGGCTGCCTCTTCTCCGGGAGGACCGCGGGCCGCGCCGCCGCGTCCGTCACGTGACGTCGTCCGCCGGGCCCACGCAGACCGCGGCGCCGGCATCCGGGGGCGTGCCGCTGCGCCACCACCGCGACTTCCGCCGCTACTGGCTGGCGCGCCAGGTGTCCATCGCCGGCACGCTGGTCACTGCCGTCGCCCTGCCGGTGCTGGTCTACCGCCTCACCGGCAGCCCGTCGCTCACCGCGTTGATCACGGTGGTCGAGGGGGTGCCCTACCTGCTCTTCGGGCTGTTCTCGGGTGCCTTGTCCGACCGGCTCGACCGGCAGCGGGTCATGGTGGTGGCCGACGTGGTGGCCGGGCTGACCATCGCGTCGGTGCCCGTGGCGTTCGCGTTCGGGTCGCTGACGGCGGCGCATGCGCTGGCCGCCGGGTTCCTCACCCAGACGGCATTCGTGTTCTTCGACGGAGCCGCGTTCGGTGCCCTGCCGGCGATCGTCGGCCGCGACCGGATCGGCTCGGCCAACTCGGCGATCTGGGGGTTCGGCTCGCTGCTCGACCTCGGCATCCCGATGCTGGCCGGCGTGCTGCTGGCCGTGGTGCACCCCGCCACCCTGCTCGCCGTCGACGGGCTCAGCTTCCTGGTGTCGGCGGCCTGCGTGGCGTCGATCCGCACCCGGCTCTCACCCCATCGCTCGGGCATGCCGGCGCTGCGGCCCCGGGTGCTGCTCACCGAGGTGGGCGTGGGGCTGCGGTTCCTGTGGGGGCACGCCGGGGTGCGCTCGCAGACGGTCGTCGGGTTCCTGCTGTCGCTGTCCGGGGCCGGGTTCATGTCGCTGTCCGTGCCGTATGCCGACCGCCTCCTCGGGGTTGGTACCAGCGGCTGGCGCTTCGGCTTGGTGTTCGCGGCCTGGGGCGTCGGCGGCATCCTGGTGGCTTTGTGCACGCCACGGCTGCTGCGGTTCGTCTCGCCGAACCGGCTGGCGCTGATCTGGCTGCCGTTCGCCGGGGTGGCCGGGCTGGTCGTCGTCACCGCGTCGACGTGGCAGGTGGCCGTGGCCGTGATGGTGGTGTGGGGCGTGGCCTACCAGGGGGTCGTGCTGAACTCGATGACCTACCGCCAGCAGGTCACGCCTGAGCCGCTGCTCGGCCGGGTCAACACCGCTGGGCGGATGCTGTCGTTCGGCGTCGGCTGGACGTGCGGGGCGCTCGGGGCCAGTGCGCTCGCGGGGCTGGTCGGGCTGCGGCCGGCGCTCGTGGCGGTCGTAGCGATCGGGCTGGTGGCGACGGTCTTCGGCTGGCTGTCACCGCTGCGCACCATCGACGCACACGGGCCGACCGTCGTCGCCGCCTGAGCTCGGCCCCATCCCCGCGAACGTGGGTGAAGATCGCCGGCGAGGCAGTGATCTACACCCACGTTCGCGGGGGTTCTCGATCGGTCAGAGGAAAAGGCAGAACGGGTGGCCCGCCGGGTCGAGGAAGACGCGCACGTCGTCCTGCGGCTGGGTCTGCGCGAGCGTGGCACCGCACTCGGTGGCCCAGGCGCTCGACGCCTCGAGGTCGTCGACCCAGAGGTCGAGGTGCTGGGTGGCGCTCTGCTGCCCGGGCTGCGCCGGCCACACTGGGCGGGCCCACTGCTCCTCGTACTCGAAGTTCAGGGTCAGTTGCGGCATCCGCACCTGGGCGAAGCCGGCCACCTCGGGCGCACCGGGCGGCGCCGGCTCCCGAGTCGACACCTCGACCCCGATCAGCCGCGCGTAGAAGTCGGCCAGCAGGATGGGGTCGGGCGTCATCACCGTGACGGACGTAGCTCGTACGGACGGTCGCTCGTCGGTCGCCATCTCCCCAATCTGCCACCGGGTGCGGCGGCCGTGGGGAGTCGGGTGCGAGCGATCAGAGGTTGCGGGTGGAGCGATCGGGTGGCGAGTGAGCCGTCAGGAGTCGCGGGTCGGCGCGGCGGCCACGGCATCCGCGGCGGCCACGGCATTCGCGGCGAGCACCTGCTCGCGCAGGATCTCGGCGTGGCCGCAGTGCTGGGCGTGCTCGCGCAGCAGGTGCAGCAGCACCCAGCGCAGCGGGAGCGGGCCGCGGCGGTTGCCGGGCAGCACGTCGTCGAGGCCGAGCGGGGCGATGGCCCGCCGGGAGTCGTCGCACGCCTGCTCGAAGGCGGCCTGCACCGAGGCGACGGTGTCGGTGTCGTCGAGGTCGAACGACTCGGCCTGCGACTCGGGGATGCCGATCTCGGCCCGGGGGCGGGCCGTGACCGCTTCGTCGAGCCAGACCCGCTCGACGAAGGTCGCGTGCTTGAGCAGGCTGAGCAGGGTGGTGCGCGAGGGCACCAGCCGACGCCGGGCCTGCTCCTCGGTCAGCCCGTCGAGGCAGTCGAGCAGGATCTGCCGGTGGTCGTCGAGGAAGGCGTCGAACTGCTGCCGCAGCGGTGCGTCGTAGACGGTCGGGTCCATCGTGGGGGGTGGCGCGTCCATCCGGTCACTGTAGGGCCGACCTCCGACGCGCCGGCGGGGGTCGCGGGGATGGTTCGGGTCAGAGGTACTGGCCGGTGCCCTCGGCGTGGCCCGGCTCGGCGCCGGGGCGCTGCGGCTGCGGCATCCCCGGGACGCCCGGCGACGGCATCGACTGGTGCGACATACCGGGCGGCAGCTGGCGCATCTGCTGCAGCTGCGCCTGGGCCGCCATCTGCTGCGCGACCAGTGCGGTCTGGATGCCGTGGAAGAGGCCTTCCAGCCACCCGACCAGCTGGGCCTGGGCGATGCGCAGCTCGGCGTCGGAGGGCGACTCGTCGGAGAAGGGCAGGGTGATCCGCTCGAGCTCCTCGACGAGCTCGGGAGCCAGGCCGTCCTCGAGCTCGGCGATCGAGCGCTGGTGGATCTCGGCGAGCCGGGCCCGACCCTTCTCGTCGAGCGGTGCGCTGCGCACCTCGTCGAGCAGCTGCTTGACCATCGAGCCGATCCGCATCACCTTGGCCGGCTGCTCGACGAGGTCGGCGGGGTTCGTGCGTCGCTCGCGCCCGTCGTCAGCGGGCCGGTCCTCATGGTCGGACACGCCCATGCCGTCGGGGGTGACGACCACCACCCGCTCACCGTCGCTGGTGACGGTGACCGGCACGCCCTGGGGCTCGGCGTCGTCCTGGTCCGGCTCGGGCCGATGCTGCTCGCTCATGGCCCCCATCCTGCCCCACGGCACCACCGGCCTCGTCGAGTCGGGTGCTCCGGTGGTTCGCCGAGCAGCCACCGAGCATCCGACGCGGGGCCACCGCCCCACCCCGTCGGAATTGACATCGAAAAACGATAGGCATATCGTTTAACATTGTTATCGTCAGTCGATATGTAGACGTTGGGGAGCGTGCCATGACCGACCACCCGGACCACACCGACCGCGGCCGCGAGAGCGACCGGACCGAGCCGGCCAGCAGGGGCCGAGGGTCGTCGCGCCGCGACGTGCTGGCCTTCGACCGGTTCGACCGCTGGGGGCTGGTCTTTCTGCTCGGCGCGGTCGCCCTGGGGGCGATCCTCACCTGGGTGGTGGAGCCCGTGGCCGACTGGGCGACCGGCGCGCCCCTGACCCCGGTGGCCGAGAGCGCGGTCACGGTGCCGCCGCTCGACGCCGTGGGGGTCGGCTACGGCCAGGCCTCGTATGCCGTCGACGCGGTCGACCCCAGTGCGGGCCAGCGGCTCCTCCACCTGGCCCCCGGCGTGCTCGGTGCCCTGCTCGTCGTGCTCTCGTGCTGGTGCATCATGCTGGTCCTGCGCACGGTGGCGTCCGGTGACCCCTTCGACCCGGTGAACGTCACGCGTCTGCGGGTCGTGGCCGGCGCGCTGGTCCTCGGCGCACCCGTGGTCTACGTCCTGCAGGCGCTCGGCGACGCGATGGTGCTCGGTGGTCTCGACCTCGGTGGCCTCGAGCTCACTTTCACGCTCAGCATGCCCTGGGTGCCCATGGTGGCCGGAATGGTCGTGGCCATGCTCGCCGAGGCGTTCAAGGCGGGTAGCCGGCTGCGCGCCGACGTCGACGGTCTCGTCTGATGCCGGTCGACGAGCCGCACCGCGTCGTCTGCCACCTCGACCGGTTGCTGGAGGAGCGGGGGATGACGCTGGCAGCGCTGGCGGATGCCGTGGGCGTCACCGTCGTCAACCTCTCGGTGCTCAAGAACAACCGGGCCAAGGCCGTGCGGTTCAGCACGATCACCGCGATCTGCGAGGTGCTGGGGTGCGAGCTCGGCGAGGTGCTGAGCGTCGAGCGCGAGGCGCGCTGACGCGTCACGCCGGCGGCAGCGGGACCGCCGTGACCACCACGTTGTCGCGGTGGCTGCGCAGCTCAGGGAGGTACTCGCCACCGCAGGTGATGAGCACGAGCAGGGGCTTCCCCTCGCGCGCGAAGATCTCGTCGACGGGCAGCGCCTTCTTGACGATCCGCTCCCGTCCCACGACCTCGTAGCGGTGCTTCGTCCCGTCTTCGGTGGTGACGGTGACGCGCATCCCGGGCTTCGCGCCACGCAGGGCGGCGAGGGCGCCGGCACCGTCCTCGCGGGTGGCGACGTGCCCGGCGATCACGGTGTTGCCCTCGGGGTCGCCCGGAGCGGAGCCGTACCGGTACCACCCCACGCTCGTCGGGGCGGCGGGGATGACCATGGCGCCGTCGTCCTGCACTCCGACGCCCTTGACGGTGGCGTCGACGCCCAGGTCGCTGATCACCAGCCGGGCGGGGGCCGCTGCACCGCTGGCCCTCAGGGCGTCGAGGGACGCGTCACGCGTCCTGGGTTGCGGGAGTGCCGGGCTCGAGGTGGGCCCGAGCGCGGTGGTGGATGCCGTGGGCGTGGGCGTGGGCGTGGGCGTGGGTGAGGTGGGCGCGGTGCTCGCGGTGGACCGCACGTCGGACAGGGCGGTTCCGGCCGACGTGCCGGGACGCCCGAGGAACCATGCGGTGAGGGCGACCAGGGCGGCCACGGACGCCACGAGGGCCACGACGGACGCGGTGGTCCAGGTGCGGCGTCGGGTGCTCCGGCTCACGGCTGCTTCCTGGGTCGGGGTGAGGGTGCGGCTGGTGGTGGGGGACGGCGGTGATGCCGGGGGCCCGCTGGGAGCGGACCCCCGACATCCGACCGGGTCGGTTCGGGTGGACCGGACCGTCAGTCGTTCACGCGCACGCGGCGGGCCTGGGCAGCCGCTCCGCCGGCGACGAGCACACCGAGCAGGGCGAGGCCGCCGAGCAGCACGGGGGTGCGGTCGGCCGGGGTGTCGGCGGTGCCGGAGGGCACGCCCGACGGCGAGCTGTGCAGGCCGGAGATGGTCTGCACGGCGACGGCGAGGTTGTTGTCGGCTGCCGAGCCCCAGGCGTAGACGATCGTGGCCTGGCCCTCGACGACCGGCACGTCGGCCGGGCCGATGACCGGGTCGGTGGTGCCGGCGAGGGCGACCGATGCCGAGACGGTGCCGGCCGGCAGGTCGGCCTTGGCCTCCTCGGGGTTGACCAGGTCGGTGAAGACCGCGTCGCCACCGGCGAGCACGTCGACGGCCGGGGCGGCCGCGGTGTGCCGCACGATCAGGCGGCCCTGGCCGGCAGCCACCTTGCTCACGTCGTTGACGAACGGGGTGAGGATCGGTGTGCCGTCGGCGTCGAGGTGGGCCGCGACGGTGATGTTCGCACCGGCGGGCACGGTCACGTCGTTCGCCTCGATGGCGGGGTCGCCGGACGGGTCGGCATCGGCCGGGAAGACGGCCAGGTTGTAGGTGCCGCCGGCGAGCTTCACCGGATCGGTGACGGTGCCGGGGGTGAAGCCGGTCAGCAGCGCCTCCTCCTTGGTGTAGGTGGCGTCGGCGCTGACGTAGACGTCGACCGTGAGGTCGGGGACGCCGTGGACGACGACGACGGTGGCGTCGTCGGCCGCCGCGGCGGGGGTCGCGAACGCCGCGATCGGCAGGGCGGTGACGGCCAGGGCCGCGGCCCCTGCGAGGAGTGTGCGCATGCTCGTGTCCTTCGGGGTGGAGGTGGGGTGACACCTTCTCTTCCCGACGGACCGCCGCTTCGGATGCACCTTGCCGCACCTTTGTGGAAGCTTCTCAACCGCACGCCGGGCGGTCACGCGGTGGTGGAGGCGGCGTGTCCCGGATCGGCGCCGGCCGTTGCGCGGCGGTCGGGCCCGCCGATGCGGCGCAGCCAGGGCTGCGACGCCAGGGCCAGGACTGCGGCGGATGCCGCGGCTATCACCGTGACCGCGAAGGCGCCCGCGTGGCCGTGCACGTCGGCGAGCCGGCCGGCGGCGGCCGACCCCACGGCATACCCGAGGCCGGTCGCGCCGGCGAGCAGCGTCATCGCGGCGCCGACCCGCGATGCCGGGGCGGCGCGCTCGCCGAGCATGAACACGCTGATCATGTAGGGCGCGACCACGAACCCCAGCACCAGGACCACCGCGAAGAGTCGGGGGATGGTGTCGGTCACCAGCAGGGGGAGCGAGAGCAGCACCAGTCCGAGCGCGGCCACGAGCACCCTTGCGGCATAACCGAACCGGGCCGGTAGCGCCGCGACCGCGAGCCCCGCGATGACCGAGCCGACCCCGAGCATGGCGTGCACCAGACCCGCGATACCGGCCTGACCGGCATCCGTGGCGAGCACGGTGGTGCCGGTCTGGATCGAGCCGAAGACCACCCCGATCAGCAGCTGGGCCACGAGCAGCACGACGAACGTGCCGGTGACCAGACGAGCGCCGGTCACGACTGCGGCGCGGTGTTTGTGGGCCAGGCGGGCCGTGGGGTGCAGCGCGAAGGCGCAGCCGAACACGAGAAGGATGCCGGCCGCCACGACCAGTGCCAGCTCGGGGCTGGCCGCGACGACGATCAGGCCGAGCAGCGCCGGACCGAGCACGAAGGAGGCCTCGTCGGCCGCGCCCTCGTAGGAGAAGGCGGCCTCCATCAGGTGCGGCTGGTGGTGCTTCTCTTCGCGGGTGATCGGGCGCCAGCGGACCCGGGCGAGCGGCCCGATCTGCGGCATCGCGGCACCGGCTAGGGCAGCCGTCGCCACGACGAGGGCCGGGTCGACCTGCGCGTGGGCCAGCGCGACCAGCGCCAGCAGGCCGAGGCCGCCGAGCACCGACTGCACCAGCACCACGGGCCGCTGGCCGACGCGGTCGGCGAGGCTTCCGGCGACCGGTGCGCCCACGGCATTCGCGACGGCGAGGGCGCCGGCGGCGGCACCCCCGGTGCCGTACGAGCCGGTGGTGCCGGCGACGAGCAGCAGGGTGCCCATCTGGGCCATGGCCAGTGGGAGCCGGCCGACGAACGCGACGGCGACATAGAGCGGGCCGGCGAGGGTGAACAGCCGCCGGTAGGAGGCAAGGGGTGACATCGAGGGCTTCCGGGGTCTGCGCCCGGGTAGGGCGGAGCGAGCGTGCGCCGAACCCGCCTCCAACGACGCACCAAGGACCCTGTGCTGCGTCGATTCTACCGGCCCGGCGCCACCGCCCCATCCCGCCCGCATGCCGCCGCCCTTCCCGGAACCCCACCTCCTCTTCGACTTCGTGCGGTTTACACACGGTTCTCGCACCCCCCTCGCTGCGAGAACCGCGTGTAAGTCGCACGAAGACGAAAGCCGGGCCGACCGATTGCTGATCTCCCACCGGGCCTGCTCCCGCAGACCCCCCCGGTTGGTGGGAGATCGGCGACCAGTGCGGTCAGGTTGCGCGGCGGGTGACCTGCGGGGCCCTCCGGATGCCGGCCCACGCGATCGCGCCCGCGACCAGGGGGACGAGCAGCCCGACGACCAACAGCGACAGCCAGGGGATGACGAGGGTGGTCTGGGCCCCTGCGGGGGGGCCGTTGCTGGTCCAGCCACTGCTCGTGAGCGGCCTGGCAATGGCGATGCCCGGCACCAGCCCGACCGCCACCCCCAGCACGCACCCGACCGCCGCCAGCAGGAAGGCCGCAGCACCGGCCATCAGCCGGCGGGTACCTCGGGTCGCCCCGAGCGCCGCCAGGGTGGCCTGGTCGGTCTGCTGCTCGGCGAGGGTGAGGGCGGTGGACGTCAGCGTGATGACGAGGATCAGGAGGGCGAAGACGCCGAGGAGCACGGCGACGACGACGGCATCCTCGCGTGAGAAGCCGCGCTCGACGTCGACCTGCACCCCGTCACCGGCCGCTTGCTGCAGCTTCTCCGCTGTGGCGACGGAGATGGCGGCTCCGGAGGGGTTTCGGACCGTCAGGCTCACCGTGCGGGTCGGCCAGTCCTTCGTCACCCCGGTCCCGGCAGCCAGGATGAGGCTGGCGTTGAGCATGCGCCCCTCGGTGTCCGCGTTGCGGGGCAGCTCCACGATCGGAAGGTCGACCTGCTGGTCGACCTTCACCTTCGGGTCGGGCTCCTCGATCGCAGCGGGGTCCCTCTCGCTGGTGCCACGAGCGATCGTGACCGTCGACCCGCGCACGGCGGAGTCGGGCAGGTCGCGGGACACGATCGCACCGGCACGCACGGCATCCGCCTGGGTGCTGTCGAGGCCGAGGCGGCGGACCATCTCGTCGACAGGCAGGAGCAGGATCTGGCCGCTGCCGTCGTAGGTGGTGCCGCCGACGGAGCACGGAGCGATGCTGGGCGCCAGGGTGTCCAGTGTGTTGGCGGCCTCGGCCGCGAGGTACTGCGCCTTCTGCGTGGCCTCCCACTCGGGGTCGCGCACGGTGCGGGCCGCGGTGCAGCCGGGGGGCACGACGTTGAGGAAGCCGACCCGGTAGGGCTGGGTGGGGATGTCGCCCGTCATGGACGGGTCCTGCAGGTCGAAGCCGAGGTTCTCGGTGACGAGCAGCCCTGGCGCTGCGGCACGGAGCGGGGCGACCGGCGTTTCGTCGGTGCTCCAGATGTTGATGACCGCCTCGCCGGGAAGGGCCACGGGCTGGTACTGCAGCCGGTTCTGCTCGGTGTCACTGGCCAGCCCGGTCAGCCCGAAGGTCAGACCGGCCACGGCTGCGAGAACGGCGGCCACCGACGGCGCACTGCGGGCCCGGTGGCGGGCGAGGTCGCGCGCCGCCATCCGGAGGGAGGCCGGCAGGTGGCGACCGATACGACCGACTCCGGCGAGGACGATCGGCACCAAGAAGAGGGCGCCGAGGATGAGCACGACGGCGCCGATGGTCACGGCCACCTCGCCACCGGTCTGCAGGCCGAGTAGCGAGGTGATGCTGGGCAGCCCGCCAGCCCCGGTGGAGCCGAGCACGGCGAAGGCGCCGAGGAGGGTCAGCACGACGCCCGCCGCCAGCACGAGCAGGCTCGGCCGGGGTGAGACGCTCTGGCCGCGCATGACTCCGACGATGTCGAGCTGGCCGAGGCGCCGAGCGGGTGCGAGGGCGGCGACCAACGTGCTGGCGAGGGCGCACAGGGCGATACCGATGAGGAGGCTCCACGGTACGTCGAAGGGCACCGGCGCGCCGAAGTCACCCTCTGCGCGGGTCAGGGACATTGCGATGGGGGTTGCCAGGACGCCCAGCGTGGTGCCGACCAGGGCAGAGGTACCGCCGAGGACGATGGCCTGGGCGAGGACCGTCCGACGCAGCACGGGTGTACTGGCGCCGTTGCTCGCCGCCAGGGCCAGGGTTCGTCGTTGGCGGGTGGCGCTCACCGCAAAGGCCGGCCCCACGAGGAGCGCCGTGATGATCAACAGCATGGCCGCACCAAGGCCCAGCATCAGGTTGACCTCATTGTCGCTGCCGACCGTGAGCTCGCGCATCTCGACGGGCAGCTCGTCGACCGACGGCGGGTCGAGCAGCACCTGGCGTGAGGTGACCCGGAGGCCGTACTCGTTGAGCCGCTGCACGTCCGCCCACGAGATCGGTGTGTCGCCGTGGACGATCCACTGCCCGCCCCCACCGCGCAGCTTGGTCGGCGGCTCGGCGACAGCGATGGCTTCGGAGCCGTACCGGCTCGTCGTCGCCGCGACTCCCACGACGTCGTAGGTCTGGTCGGCGCCGTCGACCGACACGGTGAACCGGCCGCGGTCGGGCAGTCCCCGGAACCTGCCGTACTCGGTGACGAGGGCCTGCGACCGGCCCTGCGGCCAGCGCCCGGAGACCAGCCGGAACTTGTCCGAGAGCCCCTGCGATCCACCGACCGCGACTCCGTCGACCGTGACTCGGCGCTCACCGATCGTGGTGCGACCCTGGAAGCTCGCGATAGGAACCACGGGGGCGCCGACCAGCCCCGCGATGGCGTCGGCGTTGTCGAAGGCGCCGGTCGAGGAATCCAGGCCGGGAATCGTCTGGGAGCTGCCCGGCACGGTGACCGACCCCTGGTTGGGGTCCGCACCCTGGAAGAAGCGGGCCGTGTCGGGTCCTTCGACGAGCGCCTGGCCGCTGCCCATCGTGGAGGGGATGCTCTCGACGCTGTCGACGTTGTCGGTCATGGTCAGCGTGACCACGAGGCTGAGCAGCAGGGTCGGCACGGCCACCATGACGACGATGAGCGCGCTGCGACCCTTGTGCCGGCGCACGTCCCGGCGCGCCATCCGCAGGGCGACCGCCCAGCTCGAGCGCCACGCGGCGTACCTGCTGGGCTCGCGGGGGCGCCGGGGCCGATGGGCGCCGTCGGCGCGCGCATCAGGACGCACCAAAGTCGTCATCGGGCGGCCTCGTTCGCGGCGAGGAGGTCCTCCGGGCTCTCGCGCTGGCCGGTGGTGTCGACGACGACGCCGTCGCGCAGGAAGACGACCCGGTCGGCCCAGGCCGCGTGCCGCGCCTCGTGCGTCACCAGCAGGCCGGCGACCCCCTCGTCGCACCGGTCGCGCAGCACCCGCAGCACCTCTTCGCCGGTGTGGCTGTCCAGCGCCCCGGTGGGCTCGTCGGCGAGCACGAACCGGCGGCTGCCGACGAGTGCGCGAGCGATGGCGACCCGCTGCTGCTGGCCACCTGACATCTGGTCGGGGTAGCGGTCGGACAGCTCCATCAGGTTCATCAGGTCGAGGGTGTGCCGGGCCTGCCGGCGGGCCGCGCGGGCGCGGGTGCCGTCGAGCTCGAGGGGCAGGGCGACGTTCTCGGCCGCGGTCAGGCTCGGGATGAGGTTGTAGTCCTGGAAGACGAACCCCATCCGCCGGCGGCGTAGCTTGGCCAGATCGCGTGGCCCGAGGTCGGTGAGGGTGTCACCGCCGATCGAGACGGTGCCTGACGTGGGCCGGTCCAGCCCGCCGGCGATGTTGAGCAGGGTCGACTTGCCCGAGCCGCTCGGCCCCATCACGGCGACGAGCTCGCCGGGGAAGATCTCGAGGCTGACGCCGGCCAGCGCGGTGACGGCGGTCTCGCCGCTGCCGTGCACTCGGGTGACGTCGGTGATGACGACGTGCGGTGCGGTGGTCATGAGCGGTTCCCCCCGGGGTCGGTGCTGCTGACGGCGGCCGGCTCGTGCCGGGCCGCGGTGGTCGTGGTGGTGGCGCTGTGCGTGGTGGCGCCGGTCGGGCCGGATGCCGGGCGCGCGGGTCGGCGGGCGAGCATCGTCTCGACGTGGTCGAGCCAGCGGACCTCGGCCTCGGCGGCGAAGATCAGGTTCTCCAGGACGAGGAGCCAGGCCAGGCCGTTGTCGCCGGCCGGTCGTGGCTCGGCGAGCGGGCCGAGGCGGGTGACGGCACCCGCCTGCGCCCGGGCCTGCGCCGATCCCGGCGTCGGCGGCAGCGACTCGCGCTTGAGCCGGGTCAGGTCGTGCAGGTGGCGCAGCGTCGCCGTGCGCTGGGTCTGGACGACCCGCTGCACGTCGACGTCCGGCGCGGTCACGGCCAGCGCGAGCTTGATGGTGAGCTCGTCGCGCGGGGTGTTGGAGCGGTCGACCGGGGTGCTCCACCAGGTGGCTAGCTCGGCGTGCCCCGCCGTGGTGAGCCGGTAGGCGATGCGGCCCTCGGCATCCGCCTGCCCTGCTGACTCGACGAGCCCGTCGCGGCCGAGCCGGTCGAGGGTCGTGTAGACCTGCCCGACGTTGAGCGGCCAGGTTCCGCCGGTGCGCGCCTCGAAGTCGCTGCGCAGCTGGGCGCCGTACTTGTCGCCCTCGGCGAGCAGGGCCAACAGCCCGGACCGGACCGACATGGTGCGCCCCTTCTCGTGGATGCCGGTGATACTGGGTATCACGTTCGGCGTGCGCTATGTATACCGAGTATGTGCGGGTGGGTCAAGCGTGAGCCGGGCCGATCCGGGCAGAAGGCCGGCGTGAGTCCTCTTCGCGTTCGTCCTGCCGGTGGCGCCGCCGGTTGCCTCGTCATGCTCCTGGTGTCCGTCGTGCTCTCGGTGCTGCTCACCCTCGGCCTGAACCTGCTGCTGCGCTGAACCGGACCGCACTGACCGGTGCTCACGGCTCTGGCCGCGTTTCCGGCAGCCGGCTCAGTGCGCGAGCACCTGCGCGATCAGCGCCAGGGCGGCCGGGAGGGCCTGTACCCACAGGATCCGGCGGCTCGCGGTGACCGCGCCGTAAAGGCCGGCGACGAGCACGCACGAGAGGGTGAAGAGCGCGAAGGCGTAGCGGTGCGCTTCGGGGCCGATGAGGGCGAGCACCAGCCCGGCCACGAGGAAGCCGTTGTAGAGGCCCTGGTTCGCGGCGAGCACCTTGGTCTGGGTGGCGAGCTCGCGGCTCGTGCCGAAGGCTGCGCGCCCGCGCGGGGTGTCCCAGAGGAACATCTCGAGCACCACGATGTAGACGTGGATGAGCGCCACGAGGGCGGTGAGGACCGTGGCGATCGCTGTCATCCCCGATGTCTACCGCACCGGGTGCCCGCGGCGTCAGGGTGTGCACGCGTCGGCGGAGTGGCTGCGGGTGGCCCGGCGGGCGTGTCATGCCCGCGCGGTGGTCGTGGTGGGGAAGGTCCGGATGCTTCACGTGCTGAGCCACGAGCTCGCCGGCTCACCCGATGACGCATCCAGGGGTTTGCCTCGCACCGTGAGCCGAGTGGGCCAGCCGGCTCAGCACCTGAGGCATCCAGATGTCGTTGGTGCCCGGCTGGTTGATCCCCCGATGGTCACCGACCACGTCGGCCAGGTGGTTGGTGCCGGGTGGCTCGCCAGGTGAAGCATCCGGACGTCTCGGGACGTGACGCCTCCACGGGGCGCGCACCGCGGGGACATCCGGACGTCTCGGGACGGGACGCCCCGACGGAGCGCGCACCGCGGAGACATCCGGACGTCTCGGGACGGGACGCCCCCACCGGGCGCGCACCGCGGGGACGGGACGCCCCCACCGGGCGCCCACCAGCACCGCCGCACCTCGGCAGGCCCGCGCGGGTACCTCAGTCGGTGGTCAGCAGGATCTTCCCGACGTGCTCGCTCGCCTCCAGCTCGCGGTGCGCCGCAGCGGCATCGGCCAGCGGATGCCGTGACTGCACGATCGGCTGCACCCGCCCGGCCGCGATGAGGGGCCAGACGTGCTCGCGCACCGCCGCCACGATGGTGGCCTTCTCACCCGCCGGTCGCGCTCGCAGCGACGTCGCGATGACCGCCGCGCGCTTGGCCAGCAGCGCCCCGATGTCCAGCTCGCCGCGCGAGCCGCCCTGCATCCCGATGATGACCAGACGGCCACTCGTGGCCAAGGCAGACACGTTGCGGGACAGGTACTTTGCGCCGACGATGTCGAGGATGACGTCGGCGCCCTCACCATCGGTGGCCTGAGCAACCGCCTCCACGAAGTCCTCGTCGCGGTAGTTGACGAGCACCTCGGCGCCGAGCTCGCGACAGGCCTCCAGCTTGGCCGCCGACCCCGCCGTGACGATGACGCGGGCCCCGACCTGGCGGGCCAGCTGGATCGCCATCGTCCCGATGCCGGACGATCCGCCGTGCACGAGCAGCGTCTCGCCCGGCTGCAGGTTGGCGACGAGGAAGACGTTCGACCACACCGTGCAGACGACCTCCGGAAGCGCCGCGGCATCCACCAGCGACACGCCCTCCGGCACGGGCAGCAGCTGCCCGGACGGCACCCGCACCAGCTCGGCGTAGCCACCACCCGCGAGCAGGGCGCAGACCTCGTCGCCCACCGCCCAGTCGTTGACGCCCTCCCCGAGCGCCTCGACGACGCCGCTCACCTCGAGGCCCGGCACCTCCGACTCCCCGGGAGGGGGTGGGTAGTGCCCTTGACGCTGCAGCGTGTCGGCCCGGTTGACCCCGGCCGCCGCAACGCGGACCAGCACCTCGCCGGGGCGCGGGGTCAGTGCCTCGACCTCGGTGAGGACCAGGGCATCGGGCCCGCCGAACTCTGGAACGGTGATCGCCTTCATGCCGTCACCGTATGCCGTCCGCGGCCGGCGCAGCGACCAGGCCCCGCGGCGCCCTCAGCGTCGGCGAACGGCGACCACCGTCGCCGCGGCGACGGCCGTGAGTCCACCCGCACCCAGCGCCCGGCGGAACGGGTTGACGCCCCGGGCGAGCTCGTCGACACCCCACCACGCCGACACCAGCATCGTGGCGACCGTAGCCCCTCGCTGGACCCCCGACCCGCGCGGAGAGACCGCGGTGAGAACGACACCCACGGTCGAAAGGAGCGCCGGGAGGTTGGGGGCCTGCCACAGCACGACCTCACCGTTCTCGCGGCTGGTCACGGCCCAGCCGAGGAGGTCCTGGCCCGGTGACGGGACGGCCGGGGACACGACGGTGCGAAGCGGGCTCATCCGGCCACGCTAGACGCTGGTGCCGCCCGGCCGAGGCGGAGCGACCGGCCTCTCCTGCCGCTGGTCGAGGCCGTCGCGCACCGTGGCCCGGCCGTCAGGGGCGATCGCCCCGCGACCGACCGAGCCGGGCACTCAGGCTGTTCGCGGCCCGGTGCACCGCCGTCACCAGATCGGCGGCCGCGTCGGCATCGACATCAGCCTGGGGGTAGGTCACCGCCACCCCCGCCACCGGGTAGTCGTTGTGGTCGAGCACCGCCACGGCGACCGATCCCAGGCCCGGGGTGACCAGCCCGTCCTCGACCGCATGGCCGCGCTGGCGCACCTGCTGCAGCTGCGAGCGCAGCTGCGTCGTGGACGTCGGTCCGCGTCCGTCGCGCTGCACCAGCGCGGCGCGGTCGGGGTAGAGGGCGCGCACCTGAGCGGCGGGCAGCGCGGCGAGCATCGCCAGGCCGGATGCCGTGAGCACCGCTGGGAGCCGCACCCCGACGTCGGTGACGAGCAGCGGACGCCCCGGCGCTCGCTCCTCGATGACGTAGAGCACGTCGCGCCCGTGCAGCACGGCGAGGTGGGCGTTGTGGCCGGTCGCGTCGGCGAGGCGGTCCATCGCGCCGCGGGCCATCCGTTCCAGCGGTGCCTGGCGCTGGTAGGCCGAGCCGAGCTCGTAGACCGCCAGGCCCAGTCCGTAGCGGCGCTCCCGGGGGAGGTGGCGCACGTAGCCGCGGTCGACCAGCACGGCGAGCAGGTGGTAGACGCTCGAGCGGGGCAGGCCCAGGTCGCGGGCGATCGCGGCCGCGGGCACCGGCTCACCGCGGCGCGCGATGAGGGCGAGCACGTCGAGGGCCTGGCCGGCGGCGGGTGCGTTGGCCACGTTCAGCCCACCCAGCGGTAGCGACGCTCGGGGCGGCCGGTCGACCCGTAGCGCAGCCGCACGTCGGCCGAGCCGGTGGTCACGAAGTGCTCGAGGTAGCGGCGGGCGCTCACCCGCGACAGGCCCACCAGCTCGGCCACCTCGGTGGCCGACAGCGTGCCCTCGGCCGAGCGCAGCGCGTCCTGGGCCAGCATCGCCGTCTCGGCGCTCATCCCCTTGGGCAGCGCGACGATCGCACCGGATGCCCCAGCCGCCCGCACGAACACCCGGTCGACGTCGTCCTGGCCGTGCACCTGGGTGCGGTCGAGCAGCCGGCGCCGCTCGGCATACCGCTGCAGGCGCTCCTCGAGGTCGGCGAACCCGAACGGCTTGAGCACGTAGTCGGCCACGCCCAGCCGCACAGCCGCCCGCACCGAGTCCCCCTCCTTGGCGGCGGTGATGACGATGGCGTCGCACGGCTGGGGGAGGGTGCGCAGGTCGGCGAGCAGGTCGAGCCCGAACCGGTCGGGCAGGTAGAGGTCGAGCAGGGTCAGGTCGGGGCGCAGCGTGGCGACGGCATCCGCGGCCTCGGCCCCCGAGTGCGCGACGCCCACGACCTCGAACCCGTCGACCCGCTCGACGAAGCCGACGTGGATGCGGGCCACCATGAAGTCGTCGTCCACCACCAGCACGCGGATCACGAGAACGACTCCGCAGCAACGGGTTCGGTGAGGTTGGTGACGCCGAGCCGCGCCACGAACGACGTCACGCCGTCGTGGTGCTCGACCTGGATCTCGCCGCCGCGCCGCCGGCACACGAGCCGGATGAGCGCGAGGCCGACGCCGTGCTCCATCGGGTCGACGCGCTTGGTCGTGACGCCGTGCTGGAAGATGGTGGGCACCAGCTCGTCAGGGATGCCGGGGCCCGAGTCGGACACGACGACCTCGACGGTGCTCGCGTCCTGGCGGATCCGCACCCGCACCCACGGTGTGGATGCCGTGCCACGCGGCGCGTGCTCGAGGGCGTTGTCGACGAGGTTGCCGAGCACGGTGGCGACGTCGGCGGCATCCCCGGGTTCGAGGCGCTCGAGGGTCGTCTCGTCGCTGATGGTCAGCTCGACGCGGCGCTCGTTGGCCGTGGCCACCTTGGCCATGAGCAGCGCGGCGATCGTGGGGTCGCGCACCAGGGTGTTGACGGTGAGGTCGAGGGCGTCGCGGCGCTCGCTGAGCGCGTCGACGTAGCGCACCACCTCGTCGAGCTCGCCGATCTGGATCAGGCCGCTGATGGTGTGCAGCTGGTTGGCGAACTCGTGGGCCTGGGCGCGCAGCACGTGGGCCGTCGAGCGGAACGACCCGATCTCCTGCTCGAGGTCGGCCAGCGCCGTGCGGTCGCGCATAGTCGTGACCGTGCCGAGCACCCGTTCGCCGCTGACGACGCGCATCGTGCTCATCACGAGCACCCGGCCACGGCGGATCACCACCTCGTCGCGGGCGGCGGTGACGTGGTCGTCGGCCTCGATGCCGGCGCTGCCCCGGGGTCGGGTGTTCTCACCGACGAGGACCTCACGCAGTCGACCCTCGATGCGCAGGTCGGCGATCGAGGTGCCGATCGCGTGCTCGGGCAGGTCGAGCAGCTGGCGGGCCACCTCGTTGACGAGGGTGATGCGGTGCTGGGGGTCGAGGGCGATGACGCCCTCCGCGATGCCGTGGAGCATCGCCTCACGGTGCTCGGCGAGGCCGGCGATCTCGCGCGGCTCCAGCCCCCGGGTCTGGCGCTTGATCCGGCGGGACAGCAGCCAGGACCCGCCGAGCCCGACCGCCAGGGCGATGCCGAGGTAGGTGAGCAGGTAGGACGAGGTGCCCTGCAGCCGCTCCCAGGTCGAGGGGACCCGCTCGGCGACCATCACGGTGCCGAGGTGGGCGCCCACGGCATCCGTCGACTCGCCGAGCACGGGCACCTGCGAGACCAGGTGGTCCTCGCCGTCGATCGTCAGGGTGCCCGACCAGCTCGCGCCCTGCTTGACGCGGGGGTCGCCCAGGGTCAGCCGCCCGCCCTCGATCGAGGGGTCGGTCGAGACGCGCACGTCGAGGTCGGTCTCGGCGAAGCTCACCGACGTGAGTCCCGTCTGGGTGACCAGGCTCTGGGCCAGGGTGGCCAGCCCGGTGCGGGTCTCGGGCTGCGCCAGGTTGGCACGCACCAGCGGGCTGACCGCGATCTGCTCCGCGAGCCCGGCGACCCGGCGGCCCTCGACCCGCTCGAAGGTGGCCCCGGACTGCGCGAGCGATACCCCCGCGACGGCCACCAGGACGACGACGATGATCCCCAGCTGGAGGGCGAACAGCTGCCCTGCCAGCGTCGGGCGTCGTCGCCTGCGCGTGACCACTATGAACTCAACCTTCTCTGCTGACGAAAGCGCGACAGTAGCCCACCGCCGCATCCACGATTCTCGCGTTGCCCTTCCCCACATGAAAGTGATCTCAACGATGAGACTCCACCGCATTGCCCTCGGCGCCGTCGTCGCGGCCACCCTTGCCCTCACCGGATGCGGGGCCACGAAGGACCAGGCGTCCGGCGACTCGTCCGCCAGCTCGGGAGGCGCTGCCGCCCCCGCGAACGGCCTGCAGTACATGGTGCCCAACGCTCCCGGCGGTGGGTACGACACGACCGCACGAGCTGCGGCGCAGGTCATGGAGAAGGAGGGCATCACCGGCACGGTGCAGGTCTTCAACCTCCCCGGCGCCGGTGGCACCGTCGGCCTCCAGCGCGTCGTCAACGAGAAGGGCAACGGCAAGCTCGCCATGCAGATGGGGCTGGGGGTCCTCGGCGCCGCCTACACGCAGAAGTCGAAGGCGTCGCTGAACGACACCACCCCGATCGCGAAGCTGATCGAGGAGGCGGGCGCGATCGTCGTGCCCAAGGACTCCCCCTACACCGACATCAACCAGCTGGTCGCGGCGTGGAAGAAGGACCCGAAGTCGCTCGCGGTCGGCGGCGGCTCCTCGCCCGGTGGCCCCGACCATCTGCTGCCGATGCAGCTCGCCCAGGCGGTCGGCATCGACCCCAAGACGGTCAGCTTCGTCTCGTACGACGGCGGCGGCGAGCTGCTGCCGGCGCTGCTCGGCAACAAGATCGCCTTCGGCGCCTCCGGCTTCGGCGAGTTCCTCGACCAGGTCGAGGCCGGTGACGTGCGGGTGCTCGCCGTGACCAGCCCCGAGCGGGTCGACGCCCTCAAGGACGTGCCCACGCTAAAGGAGAAGGGCATCGACCTGGAGTTCACCAACTGGCGCGGCGTCGTGGCGCCCCCCGGCCTCTCGGAGCAGGACAAGCAGGTCTGGATCGACGCGTTCACCAAGATGCACGAGTCCGCCGCGTGGAAGGCCGAGCTCACCAAGCGCGGCTGGGTCGACGCCTTCGCCACTGGCGACGAGTTCGGCACCTTCCTCAAGGAGCAGGACACCCAGGTGGCCACGCTCCTGCAGTCCCTCGGCCTGGCATGACCGCCGAGGCCACCACTGCTCCGGCTCCGAGCCGGGTCAGGGACCGCGCGCAGTACGGCCTGTGCGCGGCCCTGGCCCTGGCCGGGCTGGTCGTCATCTGGGACGCCTCCCGGATCGGTGCCGCGACGAGCAGCAACGACCCGGTCGGCCCGAAGGCGCTGCCCTTCGTCATCGGGGCGGCACTCATCCTCGTGTCGGCCCTGTACGCCCTCGACGTCTCCCGCGGCGGGGTCGGTGAGCAGGAGGCCGGCGAGGACGTCGAGCTCGGCCAGCGGGCCGACTGGAAGACGGTGGGCCTGTTGGCCGCTGCCTTCCTGCTCAACGCGGTGCTCATCGAGCGGCTCGGCTGGGTGATCAGCGGTGCGCTGCTCTTCGCCATGGCGTCCTTCGCGCTCGGCAACCGCCACCACGTGCGCGGGCTCGCCATCGGCATCGCCCTGGGCCTCATCACGTTCTACGGCTTCGCGATCGGACTCGGCGTGAACCTGCCGGCCGGCATCCTGCAGGGAATCCTCTGATGGACAACGTCTCCGCACTCCTCGGCGGCTTCGCCGACGTCATCACCCCGATGAACCTCCTTTTCGCGCTGCTCGGGGTCATCGTCGGCACGGCCGTGGGCGTGCTCCCCGGCATCGGCCCGGCGATGACGGTGGCGCTGCTGCTGCCGATCACCTACGGGCTGCCCGTCGAGCAGTCGCTCATCCTCTTAGGCGGCATCTTCTACGGCGGGATGTACGGCGGGTCGACGACGTCGATCCTGCTCAACACCCCCGGCGAGTCGGCCTCCGTCGTCACCGCCCTCGAGGGCAACAAGATGGCCAAGACCGGCCGGGCCGCGCAGGCGCTCGCCACGTCGGCGATCGGCTCGTTCATCGCCGGCACGATCGGCACGATGCTCATCGTCCTCGTCATGCCGCAGGTCGTGAGCTTCGCGATCTCGCTGGGCTCGCCCGAGTTCCTCGCCATCATCCTGGTCGCCTTCGTCGGCACGGCCGCGATCCTCGGCTCCTCCCGGGTGCGGGGTTTCGCTGCCCTGCTGATGGGGATCACCCTGGGCCTTGTCGGTACTGACTTCGTCACCGGCCAGCAGCGGCTGACCTTCGGCAGCCCGTTCCTGGCCGACAACATCGACGTCGTCGTCATTGCCGTCGGCATCTTCGCCGTGGGCGAGGCCCTGTGGGTGGCGGCGCACCTGCGTCGCAAGGCCGCCACCGTCATCCCGGTGGGCCGGCCCTGGCTGTCCCGCGCGGACTGGGGGCGGTCGTGGAAGCCCTGGCTTCGGGGCACGGCACTCGGCTTCCCGTTCGGGGCCATCCCGGCCGGCGGAGCGGAGATCCCGACCTTCCTGAGCTACCTCACCGAGCGCAAGCTGTCCAAGCACCCCGAGGAGTTCGGCAAGGGCGCGATCGAGGGCGTCGCCGGCCCCGAGGCGGCCAACAACGCCTCCGCCGCGGGCACCATGGTGCCCCTGCTCGCCCTCGGCCTGCCGACCAACGCCACGGCGGCGATCATCCTCGCGGCGCTGATGAGCTACGGCATCGAGCCCGGCCCGTTGCTGCTCACCAAGGAGCCCGACCTGGTCTGGATGCTCATCGCCAGCCTGTTCATCGGCAACTTCTTCCTGCTCGTGCTCAACCTGCCGCTGGCGCCGACCTGGGCCAAGCTGCTGCGCATCCCGCGCCCGTACCTCTACGCGGGGATCCTCTTCTTCGCGTCGATGGGTGCGTATGCCGTGCAGGGGCAGCCGTTCGACCTGTACCTGCTGCTCGCCCTCGGCTTCCTCGGCTTCGCGATGCGGCGCTTCGGGCTGCCGGTGCTGCCACTGATCGTCGGCGCCATCCTCGGGCCGCTGTTCGAGCGGCACCTGCGTCGTTCGCTGCAGACGACCGGCGGCGAGGTGTCGGGCCTCCTCGGCGGCCCGGTCGCCTGGGTCTGCTACGGCATCGTCATCGTCGTGCTGCTCTGGCCGCTCGTCGCCCGGCTGCGCCGGGTCATCGACCGCGGCACGGGCGACGACGACGGCCGCGGTGGTAGTGCCGCCGGCGGCCCCGACGGACCGCAGGACTCCGCCGTGGGCGCCACAGGTTCGGCTGACGCCCAGCTTGCCGGGCGCGTCGACGACGCCGCGCGCGACCGAGCCTTCGACGACGCCCAGCACGCGTCGGCCGGCCGGTCGGGCGGGCGCGACGCCCCCCCGGCATCCACTCATGTCGCCAGCCAACCCACCAGGAAGGACCACGAATCATGACCGTTCTCGTCGGCTACGTCCCCACCCCGCTGGGGGAGGCCACCCTGCGCGCCGGCGTGGCGGAGTCCCGCCGTCGCTCCGAGCGGCTGCTGGTCGTCAACATGTCGCGCGACGACGTGCTCGTCGACGCGCACCGGGCGGCGAGCGACGACCTCGACCGGGTCGAGCGCGACGTCACCGAGCTCGGCATCGACGTCGAGGTGGTGCGCATCGAGCAGGGCACTGACCCCGCCGACGCCCTGGTGCGGGTGGCCGACGAGCGGGGCGCCTCGGTGGTCGTCATCGGGCTGCGCCACCGCACCCCCGTGGGGAAGCTGATCATGGGGTCCGCCGCCCAGCGCATCCTGCTCGACGCACGGTGCCCGGTGCTGGCCGTCAAGGAGGACACCGCGTGAGCACCGTCTTCACGGCGGACCTGTGGGACGAGCACGGCGATGCGCTGCAGTCGTGCTCTGTGCCGCTGCGGCACTACGGGGGTCGCACGGCATTCAGCGGGGTGATCAGCACGGTGCGCTGCCACCGCGACAACGCGCTCGTCAAGGCCGCCCTCGCCGAGCCCGCCGCGGGGCGGGTGCTCGTCGTCGCCGGTGGCGGCTCGCTCGAGTCGGCGCTGATGGGTGACCTGATCGCCGCCTCGGCCGTGTCGCAGGGGTGGGCGGGCGTCGTCATCCACGGTGCGGTGCGCGACGTGGCCGCCCTGCGCGACCTGCCGCTCGGCGCGCTGGCGCTGGGCTCGAACCCGCGCAAGAGCGCCAAGGAGGGAGTGGGGGATCGCGACGTCCCGGTGTCGTTCGGCGGGGTCGAGTTCGTGCCGGGGCAGACGCTCTGGGCCGACGAGGACGGGGTCGTCGCCACCCGCCCCTGACCGCGATCCTTCCGAGCGGGGCAAATTCGACCAATAGGTCAAAGTTGCCCGGCGGGCTGCGATCGGGTGCGTACCCACATCGACCAATAGGTCACAACAAGGACGCCCACCTGTCCCGGAATCGACCAATAGGTCACATCAGGGACGCCGGCCCGCGTCCCCAGCGTGACCTATTGGTCGATCTGCGGACGGCGGCTCGCGTCAGCCGTCCTCGTCCAGACGGGTGAGGATGCGGCGCAGCGCAGCCCGGTCGCGCTCGGATAACCGGGCGAAGTAGACCTCGGCATCGGCCCGCCGGGCGGCCCCGGTCTCGTCGACCAGCCGGCGCCCGGATGCCGTGAGCGTCACCACCGTGGCCCGCCGGTCGGTCGGGTCGGGTGTGCGCTCGACGAGCCCTCGCGCCTCGAGGGCGTCGATGACGTCGGTGACCGAGCGCGGCGCGACGCGCAGGTGGGCGGCGAGCTCACCGGGCCGGATCCGTTCGTGCCGTGCGATCACCCGCAGGGCGCGGACCTGGTGCGGGGCGAGGTCCCACGGCGCCATCGCCTCGGCGCCGCGACGGCGCAGGGTGCGCGCGACACGCATCACCAGGTCACCCAGGTCGGGGTCCGTCGCCGGCTCGTCAGGACCCCTGCCGGATGCCGTGTGCTCGCCGCGCGAACGGACCTCCGGTTCTGCGTCCCTGGGTGTCGGTCGCTGCGGCTGGGGCATGGGGGAATGCTAGCGGGGTATCCTGCGTGGGGCTCATTGTGAGGTAACCTCATGAACAAGCCTACCGACCCACGCGTCGGACTCCCCGCTCCCGACTCGAGAGGAGGGGTGCGCATGACAGCCACCCTCACCCAGCCCCGATCCACCCGCCCCTCCACGGCCCACCCGGCCGACGCCCTCATCGGCGTCGCCAGCGCACCCGAGCCCACGGCATCCCACGGCCGTGGCCGCGGCGGCGGTCGTGGCGGCGCGATGCGCGTCGACCCGCGTGACCGTGCCCAGCTCGCCGAGACCCCCGTGCCCTTGTCGCGGGTGCTCGCCCTCTTCCGCCCGCACCGCGGCCGCGTGGGTGTCGTCGTGGCGATCATCGTCGCGACCAGCATCGTCGCGCTCGCCCAGCCGTTCCTCGTCCGCGAGATCGTCGATGTCGCTCTGCCGCAACAGGACTCACGGCTCCTGCTGCTGACAGTCGGTGCGATGGTAGCCGTCGCCGTGGTGACCCAGCTGCTCGGCGTCGTGCAGACCTGGCTGTCAACGCAGGTCGGCCAGCGGGTGATGCACGAGCTGCGCACCTCGGTGTTCGGGCACCTGCAGCGCCAGTCGCTCGGCTTCTTCACCCGCACCCGCGGCGGCGAGGTGCAGTCACGCCTCACCAACGACGTCAACGGGATGCAGGGTGTCGTGACCTCCACCGCCACGTCGATCGCGTCGAACCTCACCACCGCGGTGGCCACCACGGTCGCCATGGTCGCGCTGTCGTGGCGGCTGTCGCTGCTCTCACTGCTCGTCATCCCGCCGGCGCTGTGGCTGACCCGCAAGGTCGCCCTGCTGCGCCGTGCGGTGACGGCCGCCCAGCAACGTCACCTGGCCGACCTCAACCACCAGATCGAGGAGGGCCTGTCGGTCAGCGGCGTGCGCCTCGCCAAGACGCTGGGCACCTCGGCGCGCACCGCCGAGAAGTTCGGCGCCACCTCGCACGAGCTGGTCGACCTCGAGCTGCGCTCGCAGCTGGCCGGGCGCTGGCGGATGGCGACGATGCAGATCGTCTTCGCCGTCATCCCCGCGCTCGTCTACCTCGCGGCGGGGCTGCCCGCGACCGCCGGGGGCATGACCATCGGCACGCTCGTGGCGTTCACCGCCCTGCAGGCCGGCATCTTCCGGCCGCTCATGGGCCTGCTCAACGTCGGCGCCCAGTGGGTGGCGTCGATGGCGCTGTTCTCGAGGGTGTTCGAGTACCTCGACCTGGTGCCTGACGTCCCCGCGCCCGCGCACCCGGTGGCGCTCGACCCGGCATCCGTGCGAGGGGACGTGCGCATCGAGGGCGTCACGCTGCGCTACCCCGGCGCCGACCGGGATGCCGTTGCCGACCTCACGCTGTCGGTGCCGGCCGGCTCGACGCTGGCCCTGGTCGGGCCGACCGGCTCGGGCAAGTCGACGGTCGCCGGGCTGCTCGCCCGGCTGCACGACCCGGACTCGGGGCGGGTGACCGTCGACGGCATCGACGTGCGCGACCTCGACCCCGACGTGCTGGCCTCTGTCGTCGGCGTGGTGTCGCAGGAGAGCTACCTCGTGCACGCCTCGGTGCGCGACAACCTGCTGCTGGCCCGGCCGTCGGCGTCGGACGGCGAGCTGTGGGCTGCGCTGGCCGCGGCTCAGGTCGCCGACCTGGTGGCGTCGCTGCCCGACGGGCTCGAGACGGTCGTGGGCGCTCGCGGGCACCGGTTCTCCGGTGGTGAGCAGCAGCGGCTGGCGGTGGCGCGCACCATCCTGCGTGACCCGCCGGTGCTCGTGCTCGACGAGGCCACCTCCGCGCTCGACACGGCCACCGAGCGGGCCCTGCAGCGGGCGCTCGACGAGCTGGCTCGTGGCCGCACCACCATCACGATCGCCCACCGGCTCTCGACCGTGCGAGATGCCGACCGGATCGCGGTGCTCGACGGTGGGCGGCTCGTGGAGTCGGGCACGCACGACGAGCTGGGGGCGCTGGGCGGGCGCTACGCGGCCCTCGTCGCCGCCACCGAGCCGTCCCGCGCCGCCTGAAAGTGGCCGACGATCCCGGAACCACCGCACCGAGACCGTCCCTGAATCGACCAATAGGTCACGATAGGGACGGTGGGCCTGTCCCGGGTGTGACCTATTGGTCGATGTGGGGACGCCCCCCGGCCACCGGATACCGTCCCCGGTGTGACCTATCGGTCGATGTCGGGCCGATCGGGGTTGGCGGCTCGTCTCGGTGGTGAGACGGTATGCCGCCGCCGCACCTGTGCAGGACGGTGCCCCGGGCGCTCCAATGGACGACATGAGCGAGACGACCCCCGGCACCGAGGCCACCCTCGGCACACAGGCCACCCCTGACTCGGCCGCCCGTGTGCACGGGCAGCCGTCGGCGATGCCCGTGGCGTACCGCGACGGCGACTCCACGGCATCCGTCACCGTCGACCCTTCCGGCACCGCCGTCGCCGCCGTCGCCACCGCCGACGCGCGGCCCGGGCTCGAGCCGGTCACCGTCGGCACCGGTCCGCTCAGCATCGACGACGTCGTGCGGGTCGCGCGCGACGGCGCCCCCCTCGTCCTGGCGGAGGAGTCGCTCGCCGAGGTGCGCCGCACCCGCGAGGTCATCCGCGGGCTCGCCGACGACACCGAGCCCCACTACGGCGTCTCCACCGGCTTCGGCGCCCTGGCCACCCGGCACATCCCGGTCGAGAAGCGCCACCAGCTGCAGCGCTCCCTCGTCCGCTCGCACGCGGCCGGCTCCGGCCCCGAGGTCGAGCGCGAGGTCGTGCGCGCACTGATGCTCCTGCGCATCTCCACGCTGGCCACCGGGCGCACCGGCATCCGCAAGGAGACCCTCACCACCTACGTTGCGATGCTCAATGCCGGCATCGCCCCGGTGGTGCACGAGTACGGCTCGCTCGGCTGCTCCGGCGACCTCGCCCCCCTCTCGCACTGCGCACTCGCCCTGATGGGCGAGGGCGCGGTGCGTGACGTGAACGGCGAGCGGATGCCGGCCGCCGACGCGCTGGCCGCGGCCGGCATCGCGCCCGTCGAGCTCGAGGAGAAGGAGGGCTTGGCGCTCATCAACGGCACCGACGGCATGCTCGGGATGCTGTGCCTCGCCATCCACGACCTGCGCGAGCTGCTGGTGGTCGCCGACGTCGCGGCGGCCATGTCTGTCGAGGGGCTGCTCGGAACCGACGACGTCTTCGCCGCCGACCTGCACGGGCTGCGCCCGCAGCCTGGGCAGGCCGTGTCGGCCGACAACATCGCAAAGGTGATGGCGCACAGCGGCATCCGCGAGTCGCACCGCACCGAGGCCTGCACCCGCGTGCAGGATGCCTACTCGCTGCGCTGCGCCCCGGTCGTCGCCGGCGGTGCCCGTGACACTGTCGACCACGCCGCCCGGGTGGCGGGCTGGGAGCTGGCGTCAGCCGTCGACAACCCGGTCGTCACGCTCGACGGCCGGGTCGAGAGCAACGGCAACTTCCACGGGGCGCCGGTCGCCTACGTGCTCGACTTCCTCGCGATCGTGGCCGCGGACGTCGCGTCGATCTCCGAGCGCCGCACCGACCGCTTCCTCGACGTCTCGCGCAGCAACGGCTTGCCTCCGTTCCTCGCCGACGACCCCGGCGTCGACAGCGGCCACATGATCGCGCAGTACACCCAGGCCGCGATCGTCTCGGAGCTCAAGCGGCTGGCGGCCCCGGCATCCGTCGACTCGATCCCCAGCTCGGCGATGCAGGAGGACCACGTCTCGATGGGCTGGTCCGCCGCCCGCAAGCTGCGCCGCGCCGTCGACGGGCTCTCGCGGGTGCTGGCGGTCGAGGTGCTCACCGCTGCACGCGGCATCCAGCTGCGGGCCCCGCTCACCCCGGCCCCCGCGTCGGCCGCCGTCGTCACCGCCCTGCTCGATGCCGGTGCCGGTCGGCCCGGCCCGGACCGCTGGCTCTCACCGGAGATCGACACCGCCCTCCGCCTCGTCCTCGACGGCACGGTCCGCCGCGCCGCCGAGTCCGAGACCGGTCCGCTGGCCTGACCGGTCGGTCAGGGGCTGGTGGTGGACCGGGCGGCTCGAATCGGGGCGCAGCTGACGGCCGGGGCGTCGCGTGGAGCTGCCTTCTGGCGATAGAGGATGTGTCCACCGCACGCTTGACCGACCCTCACGTACCGCTCCCGCAGCACCGGGCCGACGGAGGCCGCGGTCCCGTCGCGCCACGCGTCGAGACCGGCCCAGGACAGGAACCAGGTGGGCGCTTGCGGCCCGGCAAGCAGCGCAGCCAGCTGCGTCGACCCGGGGTCCCTCGTGCGCGCCGGCAGGCTCCACAGGTACTGGTACGGGGACGCGAGAGCCGACGCCAGCTGCACGTCGGCCTGGCCTCCCCACACGGTGAGCGTGTCGCCGGGGTGCGAGGCCGCGCCGATGGCCCGGCCGACGGCCACACCGTTCGACGGGCCGTTGGTCGGCCACGACCGCACCCAGCGAGCCCCGGCGACCACACTGCTGGCCACGAGCACCGCGACGACAGCACCGGTGACGACCCGGTGGCGCCCCCACCGAGGCGTCGCGGGGTCGGCCGAGGTGAGCAGGGCCAGCGAGAGCGCCGCTGCCGGTACCATCCCGAAGAGGTAGGGGGTCCAGTAGCTGCCGCCCAGGGCGAGCGACACCGCGTCGACGACCATCACGGCGATGGTCGCCAGGGTGAGGACGGGCCGCTCGCGAGACAGGCGGCGAGACGACAGCAGGAACCACAGGAATAGCAGCGCCAGACCAGTGGTGGTAGCCACCACGACGAGGTGCTCGGCGCGCCGGATGGGAGCCCCGACCGGACCGGACAGGATGACGTCGAACGCGTCGCTGCGGAAGCCGTAGATCGCGTACCAGAGGGCTGACAGGTGCACTCCGGCAGCGAGCGCCCAGCCGGCCGTCACGGCAGCCGGGAGCAGGGCCGCCCCGAGGAACGCCCCGCCGAGCCGTGCCAGGTCGCGCCGGGTGAGGGTGTGGCGGACCGTCTCTCCGACGAGCACCACCACGGCGAACACGATGCCGTTGAAGAGGTTCTGCTTCAGGCCGATCGCCGAACCGGCGAGCAGCCCCGCGAGCACGGCCGCGAGCGCGCTGCGCGAGTGCAGCGCCCGCAGCACGAGCCACGCCGACCCCACGAGCAGCGGTAGTGAGAGCACCTCGCCCTTGGCGTAGACCAGGTCGATCGAGGCGCTGCTCACGAGCGCGGTCACGCCGAGCGCGGTGAGCACGGCGGCGCGCCCCGAGGTGCCCGGGGCCCCGGTGCGGGCGACCTGCCGGGCGAGTGCCGCCGCGGCGAGCACGAGGAGCGCACAGCCGAGGGCCGCCACCCACCGCAGGGCGTGCAGTCCACCGATCGCGTCGGTCAGCTTGACCAGCGCGATGAGGGGTGGTGGGCGGTCGACCCAGTACTGACCGTACGGCGACGCCGGGGTCGGGTGCCAGGTGCGCGCGACGAGGGTGAAACCCGACTCGTCGGGGCCGAGCGACCGGCCGATTGACGGCATCCGGGCCGCGGCGGCAACCAGCGCGCACGCGACCACGACCAGCGTGGATGCCGACGGTCGCCGCGGTCGGTGGGCCACCGGCTCCTTCGTGGTCATTGCCCTCCCGGTGCCTTCCGCCGGGGGCCGTGCGACGACCACCAGAGCTCGTGTCGACCGCGGGTCGTCTCGCATCCCAGACGGCATTCGAACCGTCGGTCTCGTCCCAGCGCCCGGCGCGGACCACAGTAGTCGACAAGCACCCACGACCCCTGGAGGAGCCATGGACGGCGCCCGCCCCGTACGCAGCCCCCGCGGCACCACCCTCACCGCCCGCCAGTGGTCGACCGAGGCCCCGCTGCGGATGCTGATGAACAACCTCGACCCCGAGGTCGCCGAGCGCCCCGACGACCTGGTGGTCTACGGCGGCACCGGCCGGGCGGCGCGCGACTGGAAGTCGTTCGACGCGATGGTGCGCACCCTCACCACGCTCAAGGCCGACGAGACCATGCTCGTGCAGAGCGGGCGCCCAGTGGGCGTCATGCAGACCCACGAGTGGGCCCCGCGGGTGCTCATCGCCAACTCCAACCTGGTCGGCGACTGGGCCACCTGGCCCGAGTTCCGCCGCCTCGAGCACCTGGGCCTGACGATGTACGGCCAGATGACGGCCGGCTCGTGGATCTACATCGGCACCCAGGGCATCGTGCAGGGCACCTACGAGACCTTCGCCGCGGTCGGCGAGAAGCGCTTCGGTGGCACGCTGGCCGGCACCCTCACCCTCACCGCTGGATGCGGTGGGATGGGCGGCGCCCAGCCGCTCGCGGTCACGATGAACGAGGGCGTCTGCCTCATCGTCGACGTCGACCCGGCCCGCCTGCACCGCCGTGTCGAGCACCGCTACCTCGACGAGGTGGCCGTCGACCTCGACCACGCCGTCGAGATCGCGCTCAAGGCCAAGGCCGAGCGCCGCGCCTGGTCGGTCGGCGTGGCCGGCAACGCCGCCGAGGTCTTCCCCGAGCTGCTGCGCCGCGGCGTGCCGATCGACATCGTCACCGACCAGACCAGCGCCCACGACCCGCTGAGCTACCTGCCCGAGGGCATCTCGGTCGAGGACTGGGCCGAGTATGCCGAGAACAAGCCCGAGGAGTTCACCGACCGGGCGCGGGCCTCGATGGCGAAGCACGTGCAGGCGATGGTCGACTTCATGGATGCCGGCGCCGAGGTCTTCGACTACGGCAACTCGATCCGTGACGAGGCCCGTCAGGGTGGCTGCGAGCGGGCGTTCGACTTCCCCGGGTTCGTGCCGGCCTACATCCGGCCGCTGTTCTGCGAGGGCAAGGGCCCGTTCCGCTGGGCCGCGCTGTCGGGTGACCCCAAGGACATCGCCGCCACCGACCGGGCCGTCCTCGACCTGTTCCCCGACAACGACAAGCTGCACAAATGGATCCGCGGCGCCCAGGAGCGGATCGCCTTCCAAGGGCTGCCGGCGCGCATCTGCTGGCTCGGACAGGGCGAGCGCGACAAGGCCGGCCTGGCCTTCAACGACCTGGTGCGCACGGGCGCCGTGCAGGCACCGATCGTCATCGGGCGCGACCACCTCGACACCGGGTCGGTCGCCAGCCCCTACCGTGAGACCGAGTCGATGCTCGACGGGTCCGACGCCATCGCCGACTGGCCGCTGCTGAACGCCCTGGTCAACACGGCATCCGGCGCCTCGTGGGTGTCGATCCACCACGGCGGCGGGGTCGGCATCGGCCGCTCACTGCACGCCGGCCAGGTCTCGCTGGCCGACGGCACCGACCTGGCCGCGCAGAAGCTGCACCGGGTGCTCACCAACGACCCGGCGATGGGCGTCATCCGGCACGTCGACGCCGGCTACGACATCGCCGAGCGCACCGCGCAGGAGCAGGGCGTCCGCATCCCGATGCGCGAGAGCTGACCCCCAGAACCCACCCCGATGCGCGAGTTCTGACCGCCCGACCCCACCCCGACTTCGTGCGGTTTACACACGGTTCTTACGTGGTGGACTTTCGCACTCTTCGGTTCGGCTATGCGGCGTAGGCGAGCGTGTCCAGTAGTGCCTCGGTGATTTTCCTGTCGTCGTTCCCGGAGCGGGACATCGCCGTAATTCGTTGTGACCATAGGGTTCGGCGGAGCGCGGC
>JBBQNZ010000011.1:0-45628 GCA_038330415.1 Actinomycetales bacterium
CATCAACACCTGGGCCGAGCACTGGAACACCGACCCCAAACCATTCATCTGGAAAGCCACCGCCGAGGACATCATCACCAAAGTCCAACGCGGCCGCGACACCCTCCGCCAGATCAATTCGCCGACGGACCACTAGGACCCCCCGGTCGGGGGGCATCGCTCAGGCCAGGGAGAGGAACAGCTTCTCCATGGCGTCGACGTCGACCTGCTGCGAGGTCGGGTCGATGATGCACTGCCTCAGCCCGAGCGCGATGACGGCGAACCCGGCCCGGTCGACCGCCTTGGAGACCGCCGCCAGCTGCGTGACGATGTCCGAGCACTCGCGCCCGTTCTCGATCATCGCGACGATGCCGCCGAGCTGGCCCTGAGCGCGCCTGAGGCGGGTGACGACCGACTTCATCTCGGCCGGGTCGAGCTGGGTGCTCGCCATCGTCATCACGCAGCCATCGGACCGACGACGACCGGGCCACCGGCCGCAACCCAGGCGGCGGTTCCACCCTCGACGGACACCGCGTCGTAGCCGAGCGAGGTCAGCAGGTCGGCCATCGACCGGCTGCGGTTGCCGCTCTGGCAGATGACGTGCACGACACGGTCACGCGGCACCGGGCCGAGGGCCGACGTGATCCGGCTCATCGGCGCGAGCACGGCGCCGGCCAGGTGGCCGCTGAGGTACTCGGGCGGCTCGCGCACGTCGAGGACGAACGCTCCGTCGGCGTGTCGGGCCAGCAGGGTCGGGATGTCCACGAGTCGCACCATGGACTCACTATACCCCGGGGGGTATAGTGGAGACAACCGACACCCACGGAGGAACACCACATGCACTTCACCCAGTACTACCTTGACTGCCTGTCCCAGGCGTCCTACCTCATCGGCGACGAGTCGACCGGCCAGGCAGTCGTGGTGGACCCGCGGCGGGACATCGGGGAGTACCTCGACGACGCCCGGGCCAAGGGCCTGCACATCGTCGGGGTGATCAACACCCACTTCCACGCCGACTTCGTCTCGGGACACCTCGAGCTCGCCGAGGAGACGGGCGCCTGGATCGGCTACGGCGCGGCCGCATCTGCCGACTTCCCCATCCGCCACCTGTCCGACCGGGATCGGATCAGCCTCGGCGAGGTGACCCTCGAGGTCATGGCGACGCCGGGGCACACCCCCGAGTCGATCAGCATCCTGGTCTTCGAGCACCCGGGCGACGAGACGGCATACGGCGTGCTCACCGGTGACGCCCTGTTCATCGGCGACGTCGGCCGACCCGACCTGCTGGCCTCGGTCGGCGTGACCGCCGAGGAGCTCGGGCGGATGCTCTACGACTCGGTGCAGCGCAAGCTGATGGGCCTGCCGGACGCGGTGCGCGTCTTTCCCGCGCACGGCGCGGGCTCGGCCTGCGGCAAGAACCTGTCGACGGAGCGGCAGTCGACGATCGGCAACCAGCGGTCCTTCAACTACGCCTGCCAGCCGATGTCCGAGGAGCAGTTCCTCGCCGTGGTCACCGAGGGGCAGCCCGCGGCCCCCGCCTACTTCATCTACAACGCGACGCTGAACAAGCGGGAACGGGAGCTGCGCGACACCGACGCGACGGTGCCCGCGCTGTCCGACGGCCAGGTCGAGGAGGCGATCGCCTCCGGTGCTGTCCTCCACGACGCACGCGATGTGCAGGAGTTCGCCGCTGGGCACCTGCGCGGGTCGGTCAACGTGCCCGCCGACGGCCGGATGGCCGAGACGGTGGGGATGGTCTTCACCCCCGACCAGGCCGTGGTGATCATCGCCCCCGAGGGTGCGGAGCAGGAGGTCGCGACCCGGTTCGCGCGCATCGGCTTCGACAACGTCGTGGGCTACCTGCCCGACCCGCAGGCCTACTTCCTCTCACACCAGTCAGAGGTCGAGCAGGCCAGCCGGCTCGGTTCACCTGCCGCGGACGAGGCGGTGGCCGACACCGACGTGCAGGTGGTCGACATCCGCAATGCCGGCGAGGTCGTCGCCGGCATGGTCCCCGGAGCACGCCACATCCCGCTGGCCGAGCTGGCCGCCCGGGCGAGCGAGCTCGACTCCGAGCGGCCGGTGGTGCTCTACTGCGCCGGTGGCTGGCGCAGCAGCGTCGCAGCGAGCCTGCTGCGCGCCAAGGGCTTCACCGACGTGTCGGACATCCTGGGCGGTTACGGCGCCTGGGAGATGGCGCACAGCCGCGCATCCTGAGCAAGCTCACGGGACCACGAGAGGAGGCGCCGGGGTTGTTCACCCCGGCGCCTCCTTCGTCCGGTCCTCGCCCGTGGGCGGCTCGATGGGCCGAGGCCGCTCAGGAAGCCGCGCTTCCGCGAGTGCCGACCGAGCAGGTCGACGTTCCGGTGGTGCGCTGGGCCAGTGCTGCTCCGGCCAGCACGAACGCGGCGAGCCATCGCAGCGGGAGGTCCGCGCCGAGGTAGAGACAGAAGGCCGCGAGCACCATCTGCAGCGGCGCGGCCGCAGCGCACGGAGTCATCGTGGCCCGCACGAGCCCGCCGGCAGGTCGAAGGTACGTCGCGAGCGTCACGGCGCCCATCGCCGCCAGCAGGCCGATACCGGCCACCCACGCGACGCCGGTGACCGGCCCGGCCGACGAGCCGTAGAACCACCCCATGACGGGCGCCAGCACGAGGGTGGCCCCGGTGTGCCGCCTCCCCCACCCGGCTCGACCGGGCGCCAGGGGCCGGGCACACACTGGCGCCCTCTGCGCGGTGAGGCTCACGAGCGTTGCGCGCTTCCGGTCCGCGGGTACCACGCGGCGGGCTGGGCGGGCGTTGACCGGCACTCACAGCGGTTCGGAGCGGGGACGCGGGACATCACCTGGTCGGCGTGCATGCCGCAACCGGTCCAGGTCGCCTTGCCACAGGTCGGGCAGGAAGCGGGGCTACACACAGGTCGACTCCTTCGTTCCAAGCTTGGATGGTCCGACCACTATACCCCCCGGGGTATAGTGGTCGCATGGTGTCCCCCCGAATGACGAGCTGACCCGCCATGGTCGCCATTGCGATCGTCGCCGGTGCGGTCATCGGACTGTCCATGGGCGCCCTCGGCGGTGGCGGCTCGATCCTTGCGGTCCCGGTGCTCGTCTACGCCCTCTATCTCGACCCCCAGGCGGCCACGACCGCGTCGCTCATCATCGTCGGCGTGACCGCCATCGTCGCTGCAATCAACCACGCCCGTGCCGGACGTGTCGACTGGCGGGCCGCCATCCTGTTCGGAGCCCTGGGCATCCCGGCCTCGATCGGCGGCTCGCTGCTCAACCGGGCGGTCGACCCCCAGGTCCTGCTGCTCGCCTTCGCCGCGCTCCTGCTCCTCGCAGCGGCCGCCATGTACCGACGGTCGGGCGCGAGCGCACTGAAATCCACGACCGACTCCCCCACCGGCGCGGCCAAGGTGGCTCGGGTCGTCGTCGTGTCTCTCGTGGTCGGGTTCCTGACGGGGTTCCTGGGAGTGGGGGGTGGTTTCATCATCGTGCCCGCGCTCGTGCTGGCGATGGGCTTCGGCATGCCCACCGCCGTCGGGACCTCCCTGGTCATCATCTCCATCACCAGCCTCGCCGCCTTCGTGGAGCGGTTCGGCCAGGGCGCCATCGCCTGGGACGTCGTGATCCCCTTCACCGCAGCGGCCATCGCCGGGTCGCTGATCGGAAAGCGTCTCTCCGAGAAGGTTTCTGGGGCCACATTGACGCGCGCCTTCGCAGTCCTGCTGGTGGTGGTCGCCGGCTATGTCGCCGTTCGGGCCGGCACGCAGCTCTACGAAACCGGGTGGAGCCACGGCACCAGCACGGCCGGCCACGCCGCAGCAACCGGGGCCGGCCGGGCGTTGTCGAGCCGGTAGCGCTCCGGAAGGCGACCGGTGATGGTCGGCCGGTCGACCGGCGGCGGGCAGGTCGGCGAGCTGCACGGACTTGCCGAGGTAGGCGTCCATCCCTGCGCCGAGCGACTCGCGGCCGCAGCGCGGCGGTCTGACCCGGGGTCAGCCGCCGCGAACCCCTTGGTTCTCCAGACCTCCCGCGGGCCGAGTCGCCGCCCAGCCCGGCGCGGTGTCGGCAGCCGTCGACGGTGCCGGCGGTCGATCGCGCCGCGGTGCGGGGTCGGCCACGGCTCTCGTCCGGCCCAGCAGCGGGCCCGGGTCAGGGGCGACCCTCAGCTCGGACCGCCGAGCGCCGTCCGCTCCGAGGGAATCCGGACGCGGCTCGATCGGGATCCACATCGCCACGACCGCACCACCCTCGGGGGCCCGGTCAGCGACGAGGATGCCGCCGCGCACGTGGCTGGCGCGCCGGACGATCTCCAGGCCGAGACCGGTCCCGGCGTCGGGGTCGTCGTACCACGCTGCCCCGAGGTGCTCGGGTGCTGGACCCCCTGCGGGCGGCGCGCCGGGCGACACCCTCTCGTCGACGGTGTCACGCAGGCCGGGCGGCATTCCCTGCCCCCCGTCGGCAACGCCGAGCAGCAGCCAGTCACCCTGGCGCAGGCCGATGAGCCGCACGACGTCACCTCGCGTGGTGTACCGGATGGCGTTCTCCACCAGGGTGTCGACACCCGCCACCAGCCGTTCTCGGCTCGCCGTGATCGCCACCGGGTCGGCGTCGACCAGCCAGCGCCGCTCCGCCACCGCCTGCCACCGGGAGCAGATGCCCTGCAGGAGCGGGGCCACCTCGACGGTGCTGATCTCCACCTGCTCCCGCACGTGCGCCGCACGGACCATCCGGTCTACCACCCGGTTCAGGCCCTCGACCTCCTCGAACGAGGCCTCGAGGTACTCCCGCACCTCCTCGCTCACCCCCGTGGCGAACGCGAGGTCGAGGAAGCCCATCACCACGGTCAGCGGGGTGCGCATCTCGTGGGACGTCAGGCGGGTGAGCCGCTCGCGGTCCTGCGACTCGTCACGGCTGCGCTGGGCAGCGGCCTCGACCAGCTCGAGGGCCCGCTGGGTGCGGTTCACCTGCCACACCACGCCCGCCACGAGCAGCGCGGTGATGGGCACCTCCAGGGCCTCGGTCCAGTTCAGCTCACCCACCAGTGCGTCGCGCAGGAAGAGGGCGGCGACGAGGACGTAGAACGTCCCCAGCGACACGACGGTGCGCCGGATCGGCCAGTGGAAGAAGCTGTAGGCGAGGGCGAAGACCGCCAGGGCGATGTGGAAGGGCACCGTCTCGGTGCTGGGAACCTGCTCCGAGAGCACCAGCGCGAGACCGGCGAATACCAGCCACCCCCCGAAGACCCAGTTCGCCACCCTGCCGTGCCGCCCGGTGTCATGAGTCAATGCAGTACCCCCGGCCGCGCACGGTCCGGATCGGGAAGTGCTCGCCCAGCCGGTTGCGGATGCGAGCCACGCAGACCTCAACGACGTTCGCGCCCGAGCTCATCTCCGAGCGCCAGACGTCGTGGAGCAGCTCCTCCTTGGTGCAGGCCACCCCCGGTCGACGCGCGAGGTACGCGAGCAGGGAGAACTCCAGCTCGCTGAGGTGGACGCGCCCCTGCGGGGTCTGCACGAACCTGCCCGACGGGTACAGGAGGGTCCTCCCGGCGGAAATGGCGTCATCGCTCACCTTCGACGAGTTCCCCTGCGCCAGATGGCGGTTGACGCGGGCGACGAGCTCCGCCATCACGAAGGGCTTGACGATGAAGTCGATGGCGCCCGAGTTGAGTGCATCGATGCGCGCACTGACGTCGGGGACGCCGGACACGAGGAGCACCGGCGGCAGCAGCTCCGTGGGGATCGTGCGGACCAGTGACATCCCCGACTCCCCCGGCATGACCAGGTCGAGCAGGGCCAGGTCGAGCAGACCGGACTCGAGGTGCTGGCGGGCGGTCAACCCGTCGCCCACGGCGATGGTGCGGTGACCCGCGCTCGTCAGTGCCCGCACGACCAGCATGCGCATGCGCGTGTCGTCGTCCGCGACCAGTACCAACGACATGTGGACGCCCCTGCCCGTTGTCAGTGAATGGCCCTCATTCTGCGGGCCGATAGCCCGCCACGTCCACCAATTGTGTTAACCCGGTGCCAGGACCCCCGTCAGTTGTCGCGTAAAGAGGCCGAACTCCGTTGCAGCGCAACTGTTTGTGTAGCGGATGCGTGCGCCGCGGACGTGCAAACCTGACAGCAACCTGTCAGGTTCGCCACCGCCCGCTGACCGCCACGTTGCCGCCCGCTGTGAACTTCGGCCAAACCCCTTGCCCGCCGGCCCCACCGGGTGAACCTTTCACTCGACAGCCGACCCCGAGGAACTCGTTTCCCCGGGGGGCCAAGCAGGGGCACGGCTGTCGTAGCAGAGGGAGTTCCCATGGGCAGGGCTGTTCGAATCCTTCCGTTCGTCCGCATCGTCGCCGTCGTCTCGGTCGCCATCGCACCGACGACGCTGGTGGTGGCCAGTGCCGGGGCCGCAGGTCTCGGTCGTGCCGCAGCGGTGGCGGCCGCGAGTCCCACGTACTCCGCGGGTGCGATGACGCTCTCCGTCGTGAGCGCTCGGGACGTGAGTCCCGGCAAGAACATCAGGCCGAAGTCGGGTGATCCCGTATCCGACTACCAGTGGATCATCAACGCGGACGACACCGGCAACCCCGGCACCGCCAAGGACCCGCTGCTCACCGACTGCCTCCCCATCACGGCGGCGGGGGCGCACTCCACCGACCCGGCCTACGCGGACACCTGCCCGTGGCCCAGCACGCGCCCGACGTCGGGCTTCGCCCCGATCGTCGCCGAGGGAGACCAGGCCGACTTCGCGTCGGGCAAGTCCCTCTCGCTGCCCGGTGGCAAGTACCTCATCTCCGTGAAGTCCCGGGGCTTCAAGATCGACGGGGCGCACTTCACGGTCGACGGGGGTTCGCAGGCGGTCAAGGTGGGCCTCAACCCGACACCGCTGCCGCTGGCGACGATCCAGCTGCAGGTCTACGACGACTACGCGCCGGTCGACGGCACCTTCGAGGTCGACGCCGAGAGCAGCGTGAACATGTCGGGCTTCCACGCCCACCTCAGTGACGTGTTCGGTACCGTGAGCGTCGACTACTACGGCAACGCGCTCTGCACCAGCTACCTGCACGACGCGAAGGGCCTCATCAAGTTCGACGCGGCCAACAAGCCGCTGGTCGACGCCACGAAGGCCCCCGGGTGCCTGAGCGACGCCAAGGGCGTCATCAAGATCCCGAACCTGGGGCCGAACCGCTACGCCGCCACGGTCGCGGCGCCGAAGATCGCCGGCGCCCAGTGGGTGCAGACCACCACCCTCGAAGGTGGTCACGACCACGACATCTGGATCCAGGAGGGCGACACCGGGCTGGACACCGAGCAGCTGCGCGGCCAGGAGCCCGTTCCCGCGACGCAGTTCGGGTTCGTCAAGTCGATGGCCCTGGCCCCCTCGGCCAAGGACACCACCCGGCACGGCGGCATCAAGGGCGTGGTCGTGCAGGGGCTGCCGTACATCGGCGGCCAGAACGGCGTGGTCGGGCCCGAGGGCGTCGCCGGCGTGAAGGTGGGGTCGCGGCTGGCGAACGTCTGGGTCGCGCTGTCCGACATGAACCACGGCGACCAGCAGGTCTATCTCGCCAAGGCCAAGAGCGACGGCACCTTCGCCATCGACGACGTCGCCGACGGCAGCTACCAGGTGACCCTGTGGGACGACGACCAGGACTACATCATCTACAGCTTCAACGCCGAGGTGGATTCCGCGGCGCACAGCGGCGCGGACGGTTACACCGAAGTGGGACAGCAGACGCTCGTGGGCTGGTTCTCGCACTTCAAGGGCCACGTCTTCGTCGACGACAACGGCAACGGCAAGCGCGACCCGGGCGAGCAGGGCATCCCCAGCTTCACCCTCACCCTGCGTGAGCGCGACAACACCCAGATGGACCAGGCGACCAACACCGTCACCACCAACGACCAGGGCGAGTACGACATCCGCGAGGGCTACCCGATGGCGAAGTACCTCATCCTCGAGGCCTTCAACACCAGGTACGCCACCACGGGGGTCACCTGGAAGGGCGACAACGACCCCGAGGGCACCACCCAGCTCGGGCAGATGGTCGACCTGAACGTGCTCCCGATCATCGGGCTCAACGGCACCGTCGACTGGGGAGTGCGGCCGTACACCCCGAGCGAGAACGGCGGCATCGCGGCCACGGTCAGCTACGACACGACCCGCAACGAGCTCGACGCCGCCGACGCGGCGAGCGAGTCCTACCAGCCCGGCATCCCGGACGTGAAGGTGCACCTGTACCAGTCCACCCCGTGCACGATCACCGACAAGACCTCGGCGACCTACGCCGTCGACGTCGCCAACCAGTGCCGGCAGGGCAAGGAGATCGTCGCGCTCCAGAACAAGAACGACGCCTTCGACCCGACCCAGCCACCGAGCAGCACCAACGAGAAGTACACCGGGACCAACCCCGACAAGAACCGCGGGGCCTTCGTGAAGGGCCCTGAGGTGTCGGACGCGTACAACTCCGAGACCTGGGGTCCGCCGCGTGGCTGCACCGCCCGCCAGTGGGACGGCTCCGTGCTCGACAAGACCTTCCAGCAGGCGCTCCCCGAGTTCGGGGTCACCGCCAACCAGCTGTGCGTGGAGGCGCCGATGATGGGCTTCCAGGCCGGCGTCAGCGACGCCGCCGGAGGCGCCCAGGCGGTGAACGGCAACTACGGCTTCAGCGGGATGGACCCCGGCGACTACATCGTCAGCGTCGACATCCCTAAGACCCCCGTCGGTGACCGCCCGATGTACAAGGTCACCTCCGAGGAGGACGTCAACGTCTTCACCGGCGACACCTACCTGCCGCAGGAGAACTACCCGCCGTCGACCCAGGCCGCCGCCGACAACCCGGCGGACCCGCCGCAGGCCACCCCGACGGCTCCCTCGCAGCCGCCGTCGGAGCAGGCCGGCATCATCTCCTCCTGCGTGGGGCCCCTGCACAGCGTCCACGTGCGCAACGTGCCCGAGGGTGACAGCAGCGACCCCGTGCCGGGCACCTACAACCCGGACTTCAACGCCGGCGGCGGCTCGCCGTTCGAGGGGTACGACATGCCCTCGTGCGCCGACAAGCTCGTCACCGTGCGGTCCGGGCAGACGGTCGCACCGAACTTCAACCTCTTCACCGAGGTCCCGATCCCCACGCACTTCTGGGGCCTGACCATCAACGACCTCGGCCTGACCCTCGACACCCGCTCAATCGGGTACGGCGAGGCCCAGGGCCTGCCCTACGTGCCGGTCGGCTTCTACGACTGGGCCGGGCGCCTGGACTACACGGCGCACACCGACTTCAACGGCATGTACGAGGCCCTGATGCCGTCGACCGACACCTACAACTGCCCGGTGCCTGCCGGACCGTGCCCGAACATGTACCGGACCGTGGGCAACGACCCAGGAGCACCAGGCGCGCTCAACGCCGACTACAACTCCCGGTTCCGCACGATCGCCGCGAACTTCCAGGGCTGGCCCGGGCTGTACACGGTGACCGACCAGGCACCGACCCAGGCGGCCGCCACCGTCGCCACCCCGGACGGCGCCGTCGCCAACAACACGGTGTGCAACCTGCCCGACAGCACTCCACAGCTGCTGTCGGTGAGCACTCCGTACGTCAAACCCCTACCAGGGGGCCAACACACGGCAGTCACCATCAAGGGGTTCGGGTTCGGCGCCGCGCCCGGCACGCTGACCCTCAAGGACCCGCTGGTCAGCGCGATGCCTGAGGTCGGCGCCACCATCACGTCGTGGTCGGACCACAGCATCACCTTCACGGTCCCCGACAGGTACCAGCCGCCGAAGCCCACACCGACCTCGCCACTCCCGCCCCAGGCCAACCTCAGAGGCGCCCTGCAGCTCAGCCTGACCAGCGCCGCGGGTGTGCCTGCCTACAACACGCTCTCGCTCCTGGCGCTCAGCGGCTCCGGTACCGGCGCCGGGCAGAACAACCCGAAGCTCTACGAGGTCGGCCCGGGCAAGACCTACGCCACGGTGCAGGCGGCGCTCAACGCCGCCGTGCCGACGCGCGACGTCCAGTACAAGGCCGTCGTCGTGTGGCCGAACACCCCGAGCGCCACCAACCCCCAGGGTGACTACAACGAGAACATCGTCATCCACAACCAGGTGCGGGTGCAGGGCGTCGGTCCCGGTGGGTTCGACGACACCGGAGCCTTCGTCCCGGGCTCGATCCTCGACGGCACCGGCTTCGACCTCGACCTGCCCAGTGGCACCAACTGGCTGGCAGCCCTGAACCGGCAGGCGTACCGCGGCCTGGCCGCGGTGCCGGATGCCGCTGACGTCACCGTGGTGGCACCCCTGGCCGGGACCAGCCAGCCGCCCGCCACCGGCTCGCCGGCGAGCGTGTGGCCGGTGGCCCTCGACGGCCTGCGGATCCGCAACGGCTCGCAGTCGAACATCGCGACGGCAGCCAACGCCATCACCGGTGGTGTCTCGACCGGCGTGGGCGGCGGCGGGTCGCTCGTCACCCAGGGTGGCGGTGTCTACGCGCACCAGCTCGTGCAGGGCCTGCACCTCACGAACAACGTCTTCGACGGCAACAGCGGCTCGTTCGGTGGCGCCATCCGGATCGGGACGCCGTACGTCGGCAACAACCAGAACTACGCACCGGTGATCTCGCACAACCAGATCCGCGACAATGGCGGCACGAACCTCGCGGGCGGCATCGGGCTCTTCACCGGGTCCGACGGCTACTCGGTCGACCACAACGCCATCTGCGGCAACCACAGCTCGGAGTACGGCGGCGCGATCACGGCCTTCGGCTACCAGAACACCAACACGACGCAGGGCGCCGGGAACTCGATCGACCACAACCGGATCTGGTTCAACCAGTCCTACGACGAGGGTGGCGCCGTCATGGTCGCCGGTGAGCTGCCGGCCGACCCCAACGGGATCACCGCGGGAAGCGGGCCGGTGTCCATCGACGCCAACGTCATCCAGGCGAACCTGGCCAACGACGACGGCGGCGGCATCCGGCTCCTGCAGACCTCCGGGTCGAACGTCAGCACCACCCGGTGCACCGCCTCCAGCTGCCCGCCGGGCCGGATGGTCACCGACACGATCAACATCACGAACAACCAGATCGCCAACAACGTGTCGGCCCACGAGGGCGGCGGCATCGCCCTGGACGACGCGGCGTTCGTGAACATCGTGAACAACACGGTGGTCCGCAACATCACCACGGCCACCGCCACCACCAGCAACGGGCTCCCTGCACCGGCCGGGCTGTCCACGGGCGTCCTCAGCGACCAGCTCCTGGCCCGGCTGAAGAGCCAGAGCGGCTTCGCGGGCATGCTCACCAACGGCACGGCGGTGGCCAGTCCGACCATGTTCAACAACGTCTTCTCGGACAACTACGCCGGCACCTACTACGGCGGGCTGGAGAGCGGCATCACCGATGCCGACGCCAACCGCTGGGACGTCGGGATACCCGACAACCCCGCCGGCCTCCAGCTGACGATGAAGAACTCCTGGTTCCAGAACGCCACCGACACCGTCAGTAGCCCCACCAACAAGGTCGGAGCCGACTCGGTCAACGACGTGAAGGTCAGGAGTGACTTCCAGATCGGGGTCAACATCCTCGCCTCGAGGCAGTTCCCGGCCTTCCGGCAGGCGGCGATCACCACCGCGGTGTTCCCGTACAGCCTGCTCGGACAGTTCGACCTGGCCCCCGGGTCTCCAGCGATCGGCCTGGGCGCGAAGCAGATGAATGCGGCCTACGGGGTCCCCCCGGTGGTCGTCACCGCCCCGACAGCCGACCTCCACGGGGCCACTCGGCCCACAGCAGGCCGGTACGACGCCGGCTCGTCGCAGGTCACCCCATGAACTGGCAGGAGCACGCAATGAACGCAACACCGGTGGACCGTCGACGGATCCTGCTGGGGTCCCTCGGGGTCGGCGGCCTGGTGGCGGCATCCCGGGTCATCTCACCGCAGCTGGCCCGAGGCGCAGTCCCCACCGCGACCAGCGGCCCGCGGCCGCCGAAGACGCTGGCCCTGGCCGGGACCGACGGCTGGGTCTCGATGCCGGCCAACGCGCCCGCGGACCCGCCGTTCTTCCCGGACCCGCTGGCACCCGCCGGCTTCAACACCTACGTGTTCGGCTTCCGGGACGTGTCGGGGATGAGCGACGCCGACCTGGCGGCCCAGCGCGGCAAGGCGCAGATCTCCGCCCCCATCCTCGTGTTCGACGAGGAGGACGCGATCACGCTGAGCCTGTACAACCTGGGTCTTTCGCAGCGGCCGGACCTGTTCGACGGGCACACCATGCACTGGCACGGCTTCGTCAACGCGATCCCGCTCTTCGACGGGGTGCCCGAGCTGTCGCTTTCAGTGCCCGTGGGGCGGCGGTTCGACTACTTCTACAAGCCCCACGACGCAGGCACCTACATGTACCACTGCCACTTCGAGGACGTGGAGCACGTGCAGATGGGCATGACCGGCATGGTCTGGGTGCGGCCGAAGCAGAACGCGCAGCCGGTCGGCAGTGACCCGGTCGGGACCAAGTACGCCTACAACGACGGCGACGGTTCGACGCGCTACGACCGGGAGTTCGGCATCATCGTCACCGAGCTGTGGTCGGCCGCCCACTACCGGGACGCCCACATCCAGGTCAGTGACTGGACCGACTTCGACGCCTCCTTCTGGTTGATGAACGGGCGGGCCTGGCCCGACACCTTCGCGGCCAACGGCGGCAACTCCGTGACCCGGCCCGACGGTGGCCTGCAGTATCGGCCCGACCTCGACGCGGCCGCCGGACGCCTTCAGTACCAGCCGAACTCGTCACACATCACGTGCGTGCCGGGCGAGCGGGTCCTGATCCGCCTGGCCAACCTCGGGTTCCAGGACCACTCCCTGACGTGCGACGACATCGACCTCACCGTGGTGGCCGAGGACGCGAGCCTGCTCAAGAACGGCTCGGTCAGCAACTACCTGACGACCAACACGGTGGACATCGGCCCCGGCGAGAGCCGGGACGTGATCTTCACGGCGCCGGCGGTGGGCGAGTACCTCCTCTACGACCGCCGGTACAGCTTCCTCAACAACGGTGGCGGCACCGGGTACGGCGGCATGATGACGCGGATCAGCGTCAATGCCTCGCTCCCCGCCCAGGCCCAACCGAACCTGTGACCCGGGAGACGACGATGATGACAACGACTTCGGGCAGCTCGCCACGGTGGGTCACCCGCTACCTCCGCCCGGCTCCCCGCGGGGCACGCCGGATGGTGGCCCTGGGGGCCGCCGCGGTCCTGCTGGCCGCCGGGGCTGCCGTCGCCGTGCAGTCCTCGGCCCAGGCCGGTTCGGCCCCCGAGGAGGGGATCGACTGCGACACCTCGAGCACCAACACCTTCACGCTGGGCACCAGGACCGGCCAGGTGACGACCCCGGACGGGAACTCGGTCTACTCGTGGGGCTTCGCCAACGAGGGTGAGGGGCACGGCTTCCAGCTCCCCGGCCCCACGCTCTGCGTCACCAGCGGCCAGGCCGTCACGGTCGTGCTGCACAACTCGCTGAGCGAACCGGTGTCGATCGTCTTCCACGGCCAGTCCGCGGTGAAGGCCGGCGGCAAGCCGGCCCAGCCGCAGTTCGGCGCCGCGAACACGCTGACGTCCCTCGTCCAGCCGGCGCCCGCCACGAACGGGTCGATGACCTACACCTTCACGGCGAGCGCACCGGGCACCTACCTCTACTCCCCGGGCACCGACGTCAACAAGCAGGCCCAGATGGGCCTGTTCGGCGCCCTCGTCGTGCGGCCGAAGGCCGGGCCCGCGCAGGTCACCGAGGCCGGGACGACGTTCAACCCCGAGCACGAGTACCTCTTCGTGCTCTCCGAGATCGACCCCGACATCCACCTCGCCGTGGAGCGGGGAGAGACCGTGGACTGGGCGTCGTACAAGCCGCGCTACTTCATGATGAACGGGCGCAGCATGCCCGACACCTTGGCGCCCAACCGGGCCTCGTGGCTGCCGAGCCAGCCCTACGGCTCCATGGTGCACATCCAGCCGTACGACAAGGGGACCAACCCCGAGCCGGCCGTCATCCGGTACCTCAACGCCGGCACCGAGAACTACCCCTTCCACCCGCACGGCAGTGACGAGCGCGTGGTCAACATCGACGGCCATCCGAGGATCGGAGCCGGCGGAGAAGACCTGTCCTACAACAAGTTCGACCTGAACGTGCAACCGGGCCAGAGCCTTGACACCACGATGATCTGGACCAACGTCGACCAGTGGGACCCGAACACCAACCCGATACCCACGACGCTGCCGGTCATAACGGACCAGCTGCTCGTCGGCACCGACACCTGGTTCAGCGAGAGCCCGTACCTCGGTCACAAGGGCAACGTCCCGACCTACATCACCGACAACAACCAGTGCGGCGAGTACTACCACATCGCCCACAGCCACGCACTGCAGCAGGCGACCAACTACGGCGCGAGCTTCGGCGGGATGATGACGGTCTACCGCATCGACCCGCCCGGCGGCTGCAGGTGAGCCCGATGGGACGAGAGACGATGACCACGCGAAAGCTGACCACGGCGCGCTGCGCCGCCCTCCTCACGGCCACGCTGCTCGCTGCCGGGACGGCCACGGCCGCGCCGGCGGGGGCCGCCTCCGCGGGGGCGGCCCCGGCCGCGAGCGCGCTCACCCGCGCGCCGGAAGCGGCCCCGGCCGCTGCACCCGCCCAGGCGACGACCCTCGCTGCGGCCGGCTCCGGGCACCTGCCCGCGCAGGGCTGCGTGGTCGCCGGCACGACCGCCACCTGCGCGCTCTATGCGCGCCCCGGAACGGTCCAGCTCGTCGGGCGGACCATCCCCATCTGGGGCTGGTCCGGCTCCGCCACCGGTGACCCGACCCTTCCGGGCCCGGTGCTCGTGGTCGACCAGGGCTCGACCGTCAAGCTCGAGGTGCACAACGAGCTCCCGGACAACCTGTCCCTCGCGGTGCCCGGCATCCCGGCCGCCGACCTCGGCAGCGGCTTCGGAGGGACCGCCTCCACCACCGGCATCGCCACGGGCACCAGCCAGACGTTCACCCTGACCGCCTCGCGGCCCGGCACGTTCGTCTACGAGGCCGGCCACACCAGCAACGGGGCGCGCCAGGTGGCCATGGGCGTGGCCGGCGTGCTCGTCGTGCGGCCTGTGGGCGGGGCGAACGCCTACCCCGGAGCGGCCACGGCGTACGACGACGAGGCCGTCGTCGCCCTCAGCGAGGTCGACCCCGCCCTCAACGCGGACCCGGCCGGATTCGACATGCGCAACTTCAACCCGCGCTACCGCCTGATCAACGGCAAGTCCTTCCCCGAGACCGACGTCATCGCCACCGACCAGGGGCACCGGCTGCTCCTGCGGTACGCCGACCTCGGCAGCCAGCCTCACGCGATGAGCATCCTGGGGGCCGACCAGCAGGCCGTCGCCCGCGACGCCCACGAGCTGGTCTACCCCCTCGGTGAGGTCGTCGAGCCGCTGACTCCCGGCCAGACCGCCGACTGCATCGTAGCGGCGCCCTCGGGCGCCGACTCGAAGCTGGCCCTGGTCGAGTCGGGGACCCACCTCGACAACGACGCGATGACCACCGCCGACCCGACGCAGACCGCCTTCGGCGGCATGCTCACCTTCCTCGACACCAACGCACCGCCGCCGGACCCCGGCGCCCCCGACCTGCTCGGCCCCACCGCGACACACGTGACGGCCACCCCGAACCCGTCCGACGCGACGACGCCGATGACGGTCACCGCCGACCTCGACGACACCGACACCGGCGGCTCGAACGTCTCCGCGGCCGAGGTGGTGCTCGACGACGTGACGAAGGTCGGGCCCGGCAACGGCATCCAGATGAGCGCGACCTTCGGGAGCCCAACGGTCACCGGGGCAACGGCAACCATCCCGGTCTCCGTGCTGGCCGACCCGGGCTTCGCCGCCGGGCGCCACGTGGTCTACGTGCGAGCCCTCGACTCCGCCGGGAACTGGGGCGTCGTCGGATCCGTCGCCGTCAACGTGCCCAAGCGCGGCCCGCTGACCACCGGTGGAGCACTGACGCCCAACCCGGCCAACGGCTCCACCACGATGAAGCTCACGGCCACGGGCAACGACTCCGGCTTCGGCGGGCAGGTCACGGCGGCCGAGTACTTCCTGGACCCGGTGACCGATGCCAGCGGCAGCTTCCCGACGCCTCCGACCAACGGTGCGGGCCTGCCCGTCTCGGTGGTCGCCGGTCGCACCATCACCTCCGAGTCGGCGAGCATCCCGGTGACCTCGGCCCTCGGCGAGGGCGTGCACCACGTCTTCGTGCACAGCCAGGACACCCAGGGGCTCTGGGGCCCGCTGCTCGACGTCCCCTTCACCGTGGACCTCGTCGGACCGGTGACCATCGCCTCGGCGATGAGCCCGAGCGCCCTCAACGGCGTGGTCAGCGACCCGTCGAACCCCGGCTTTGCCAAGGTGACTGCCCTCGTGCAGGACACCCAGAACAACAGCCAGGTGTCCAGCAAGGTGGTCCAGGCCGTCGCGTTCTTCGACGACCCGGCCGTGCCCTCCCCCACCCACAAGGGGCTGACCCTGCAGGCCACCGACGGCGCGTTCGACACCAGCGTCGAGAACGTCTACGGCCTGGTCCCGCTCTCCCAGGTCAAGACCTGGGCGACGGTGCAGGGTGAGCACAAGCTCTACGTCTACGGCCAGGATGCCGCGGGCAACTGGGGCGCGACGACGCTGGCCACCTTCGTGGTGGACACCGTCAAGCCGGTCATCTCGAGCTCCACGGCCGCAACGACCCCCACCACGCCGGGCAGCCTTCCCACGCCGGCCACGGTGACCGTGACGGCGAACCTCAGCGGCACCCAGTCCAGCGACATCACGGGCGGCGAGGTCTGGTTCGGCACCGTCGACCCGGGCGTCGGGCGAGGCACCCGCGTGACGGTGAGCTACACCGGCACCAAGGTGACCTTCACCATCCCGGTGGCCCAGCTCAAGCTGGGGCTCAACACGCTCGGTGTGCGGGTGCAGGACAAGGCCGGTAACTGGAGTGCTGCAAGCTCGGCCACGTACACGGTCGCGCCCAGCCCCACCACCATCACCACCCAGCCGTTCAACACCCCGTTCCCCGGCACGAACTGGACGGCCACCACCACAGGTGTGGCCCGCAGCACTGCGACCCCCACCCTGGGCGCTACCAGCTACCTGCGAGCCACCGGTGGGGCCAAACCTGCCTACGTCGCCAGCTCGGTGCCCACGGGTGTCGCTCTGGCCAACGCGCAGCTGCTGCTGCGCGGTGACACGCTCAACGCCGGCAAGCCGGTGGCGGTCTACCAGGGCTACTCCGGGTCGACCCCGTCGTTCTCGGTGGTCGCCACCGGCACGGGTGCCACCCTCGCCCTCACCCCGGTCCTCGCCGGGCAGGCCACAGCGTCCGGGAAGCCGGTCACGGTCGGTAACACCGGCATCGTCACCCTTCGGGTCACGATGGACGGCAGCCGGGGACAGCTCACCGTGGCCGTCTACAACGCCGCTGGGTCCCTCCTCGGGGTCCAGGAGCTCAGCAACGGAGCAACGGCGCAGAAGACCGACAGCGTTCGCCTGGGCCTGGTCAACCAGTCCAGCACGAACCGGCCCTCGGGCTACGTGTCCCTCGACCAGCTCCAGCGCTGGTGAAGGAGTAGACGATGAGTAGCACGACCAGCACGCGGCCGGCCCCGATCGGGACCGATGGGGCCGGCCGCCCCCCTGGCGAGAGTGACGACGGCAGCACCGAGTCGGCTGGTCCGGACCGCCGTCGGGTGATCCGCCGGCGACTGGCCATGGCCGCGGTCGCGGTCGTCGTCCTCGGCGTCGCGGCACTCGTGCTCCTAACCCGGCATCCCTCGAGCGCCGGCGCACCGATGCCGACCAGCGCGGCCATGGAGCAGTCCCTCGGCATCCGGGTCACCCGGGTCGCGGTGGTGGGCGACGGCGGTCTGGTGCAGGTCAACTACCTGTGCCTCGACCCCACCAAGGCCACGGAGTTCCAGTCGGACACGTCCCACCCCCCGGTGCTCACCAGTGAGGACCGTGGGACCAGGACCGCCACTGTGGCACTGATGAAGAAGGGGCACACCATGACGGCCGGGCAGACGTACTACTTCGTCTACCGCAACTCGGATGCCGTGCAGCCGGACGAGTTCGCGTCGTTCGCGTACTCGGGCATGACGCTGGCCCACATCCCGGTCCTGTGACCGGGAGCCGAGGCGCGCGGCTGCTGCGCCGCGCGTGCTGCATCGCCATCGCCGCCGCCGCCGCCCTGACGGCCGGCGCCACCGCGGCGCAGGCCCACGCCTTCCTCGTGTCGAGCGACCCGGCCGACGGCAGTGTGTTGGCCATCGCGCCCACCCAGCTGACCCTGCGGGTGAGCGAGGCGGTCGTGCTGCCGGCCACCCGCGTCACGCTCACCGACCACGAGCAGCACGCGGTCACCCTCGGAGCGCCCACGGCGAACGAGGCCGCTGCCGAGGAGGACCCGGCACCCGAGCCGCAGGCCGGAAGCGCGCCTCTCGTCCCCGCTCCCTCGGTGGCGGAGGAGCCGCCGATGACGCTCGTGGTGCCCGTGCTAGGCCCCATGGCCAAGGGGAGCTACCGCATCACCGTCGACACGCTGTCCGCGGACGACATGCACCGCACCACCGCGGTCGTCGTCTTCGGCGTCGGGGAGCGGGTGGTCGCCGCGGGCCGCACAGAGCCACCGGTGCCCCTGGACCAGGCGTTGCTGCGCTGGCTGGCGCTGCTCGGGCTCGCCGCCGCGCTCGGCCACCTCCTCTTCGACCGGCTCGCCGACTGGTCCCCGGCCGTGCAGGGCGCGGTGCGACGCACCCGGCGCCCGGTGGTCGGCATCCTGCTGGCCGCGGCCCTCGCCTGCGCGGCGCTCCCCCTGGTGCAGGCGATGGGGTCGGCCGTTCCCGTCGGCACGCTGCTGGCCGGCTCGTACGGCCTGCGGGTGGCCCTTCGGGCACTGGGCCTGGTCGTGCTGGCCGTGGCAGTGGCCCGGCCGGCCGGGCGTGGTGCCCGGGTCAACGGCGGGCTCGCCGTCGCTGGGCTCCTCGCCACGGCAACCGGGACCGCGCTCCTGGGGCACGCCGGCGTGCCGCCGGTCGGCCCCGTGCGCCTCATCTCGGACATCGTCCACGTGGTCGCGACGGCCACCTGGCTCGGCGGCGTCGCGATGGTCGCTGTCCTGGCCTGGGCCATGCGGCGAGGGTGGGTGGGCAGCACCCAGGTGCGGCCCGTGGTGCGTCGGTTCGCTGCTCCCGCCACCGCCTGCGTCGTGGCCATGGTGGTCAGTGGGCTCGTCTTGGCGAGCAGTTCGGTGGCCTCGGTCGACGCCGTGCTCCTCACGACCTACGGCCGCACCCTGCTCCTCAAGGTGGGTCTCGTCGGCCTCGCGGCACTGCTCGGCTGGCGACACTTCCGGTGGGCCCGGCACCACACCGGTGGCCGGCCTCCGTGGACCACGGTGGTGGAGGCGGGCCTGCTCGGCGGCTCCCTTGCCATGGCCGCGCTCCTCTCCAGTGGTCAGCCGGCGACCACCCCGGAGCTCTCCAGCGCCAGTGACGTGGTGGCCTCGGTGGCGGTGGACACAACTGCGGCTGACCTCGCGGAACACGTTGTCGTGCAGCCCAACCGGCCGGGGAGCAACATCGCCGTGGTGCAGGTGCTCGACAGCCTCCGGCCGGTGCCCCCTCGACCGACGTCGGTCCGGGTCGAGTGGCGCGACGGCAGGAACCGAGTCACGGTCGGCGATGCCGAGCCGCTTCCCGGGGACCAGTGGAGCCTGCCCGTGCGGTTCGAGTCACCCGGCACGACCCACCTGCGGATCGTCGTCATGCGCCCCGGGCTCCCGGATGCCGTGTCGTCGGCCTCGTGGGTCGTGGGCGGCGCCGCCAGTCCCCCGGCGACGGTGGTGTCGAGAGCCCCGGTCGCTGCGCTGCTGCGGGTGCTCTCCGCGGTGCTCGCGGCACTCGCCCTCCTCGCCGCGCTGACCCTGCTCATCCGGCGCCGGCACGCCCGGCCTACCATCGCGCCGCCGCCCGAGACGCACCTGGAGGCGAGCGGTCCGCCGTTGGAGCACGAAGAGCTCGGGCGCGTCGAGCGGGACAGGGTCTCAGTCTGAACGGACAGCGCCTCGGTTTGAGCGGACGGGGCCTCGGTTTGAGCGGACAGTGCCTCGGCCAGCCCGGACCTACCGGCCGGGCGCCACGTACCTCGAGCCCCACGGACGATCTTCGAAGTCCAGCTGCACGAGCTCGCCTTCTTTCTACAGAGGAAAGGGGTGCGTGGTCGCACCCGTGTCCCCACACTCTCGGCGGGCCGGCTCTGCGCGAACTGTGGTGTGCCTCAGGGACAGTTCAAGAAGATGTCCGATCAGTGGGTGCGGGGTCGCCGACGCCTCGCAACCAGTAGGCCCAGCCCGGCAGCGCCGACCAGAACGCCCAGACCGAGGGCGGGCCACGGCGCCGACCCCGTCGCGTCGCCGCCGGCGACGTCCGCACCTGCAGCGGCAGCGACGGCCCCGCCGGCCGCCTCCGCGCGGGCGGCGCGACCGGCGTCGAACGACACGCCGGGGCCGGCGGAGGTGTCGTTCGGGGGCGGCGCAGCGGCGCAGCGAGCGGTCGAGGTCACCGCCCGATCGGTCGGCTCGCCATCCGCCAGCACGTCGTCGACCGTCACGGCCACCCGCTCGCTCACCGGCAGGTGGACCCGCAGCGACCGGGTCTCCCCGGCACCCACCACCACCGCCTGGCCGGGCAGCGTGAAGCGCAGCCGGGCAGTGGTGCGGCTGTTGTCGAGCAGCACCGGCGCCGAGACGTCCGTGCAGTCCACGACACCGAACGACGCCCGGGGGTCGAGGACGACGCGGCCGCAGGCCTGCCGCTCGCTGCTCGCGACCGGACCTCCCCCGTCGACGGTGACCGCCACCTCGGTCCAGCCGTCGGGCACCAGGGGGACGTCCACACCGACCACGTCACCGGCATCCACCTCGATGCTCCGCGAGTCCAGCAGCCCGGCAGGGTCGGCCACCGCCCAGCGGTAGCGCGTCGGCATCCTCGAGGTGCTGTTGTCGAGCGTCACCGGTAGCCGCAGGGTGTCACAGCGGGCGAGCCCGAAGGTGGCACCGGGCGCGTCGCCGCAGGAGCCCTGCGACACCACGTGCCCACCGTCGGGCAGGTGCACCGTGACGTCGGTGCGGGTGTCGTCACGCACCGGCAGCAGGACGACCTTGCTCGCACCGGCAGCCACCGCGAGGTCGACCCGGGCGTCGGCCCCCTGGTAGGGCGGGTGGAGGGGGCTGCGGAACGCGGCGCTGTAGCCGTAGGTGACGGCACCGGTGGAGCGGGTGTTGTCGAGGCGGATCTCGACCTGGAGCCGCGCACAGTCGAACGCGAGGATCGCCGCCGTGGGGGCGGTGAGGGCCGGCGCCGCCGCCACTGCGGGCGCCGGCACGGCCGCTGACACCCCGAGCAGGGAGAGCAGCACCACCGCCCACCGACCCGCGCGGAGCGCGGCTGCGTGCCTCACCCGGCGTCGGCGCCGAGCAGGCCACCCACCCGCTCGACGAGCTCGTCGATGTCGAACGGCTTCTGCAGGAAGTCGGTGCGGGCACCGGGCACCTGTAGGTCGAGGTCGTCGGGGGCGCTGCCCGACACGAACAGCACCCGCAGCCCGGGGCGCGTGGCCGCAACCTGTCGGGCGAGGTCGGCGCCGTTCCCGCCGGGGATCGCCACGTCGGTGACGAGCAGGTCGAAGTCGGCCGCGTCGCAGGCGGCGCGGGCCCCCTGGGCCGTCTCGGCGGCCGTGATGCGGTGGCCGGCCCCGGCGAGCACCCGGGTCAGCAGCACGCGCAGGGCCGCGAAGTCCTCGACGACGAGGATGGCGGCACCCTCACCCGCGCCGGCCTGCTCAGTCATGCCGGCCTCCCGGTTCGGAGCCGCTGTCGGCACGCAGCCGCCCTCGGGACACCTCGTCGAGCAGGGCGAGCACGGCCTCGACGTCGAGCGGCTTGGTGATGAAGCGGTCGGCGCCGGCGAGAACGAGTCGCGACGCCAGGCCCGGGGACGCGTCGGCACTGAGGATCACCACCGGGATGCCCTTGGTGTCGTCGCGCCGCTTCAGCGCCAGCAGCACCTCGCCGCCGAACTGGTCGGGCAGGTGCAGGTCGAGCAGCACGAGGTCGGGGTGGTGGGCCCGGGCGAGGTCGACCCCCAGCTGCCCCAGAGGCGCGTGGATCATGCTCCACCCGGGCCGCAGGGCGAGCAGGTGCTCGACCACCTGGACGTTGGGGTCGTTGTCCTCGATGTAGAGCAGCGTGGCCGGGCGGGTGTGCGCGACGGGGCCGACCCCGGCGATGGCCGTGGAGTGGGCCTCGCTGACGGCCGCGCTGCGGGTGGGGCGGTCGGCCACGGGAGGCGGCGGGCCGGCATCCAGCCGCGCCGGCAGGGTCACGGTGAAGGTGGCTCCCCGCTCGGAGGTGGTGCTGACCCCCACGGTGCCGCCCATCAGCTCGGCGAGCGAACGGGTCAGCGCCAGGCCGATGCCGGCGCCCTCGACCGGGGTGCTCTCGGCGCCCAGCCGGTCGAAGGGCTGGAAGAGGCGGCTCTGCAGCTCGGGAGGGATGCCCGGGCCCTCGTCGCGGATGCTGACCCGCACCACGTCGCCCTCGAGCACCCAGCTGACCCAGACGTGGCCGCCCTCCTTGTTGTACTTGATGGCGTTGGACAGCACGTTGAGCAGGATCTGGCGCACCCGTTGCCGGTCGGCCAGCACCAGCACGTCGGCGTCGCCCGCGGCAGGCAGCAGCGTCACCTCCGCAGCCGTCGCCAGCGGCGCGAGGAGCCGCAGGGTCTCGTCGACCAGCGTCGCCAGGCGGATCGGCTCCAGGCTCAGTGACATCTGGCCGGACTCGATGCGCGAGATGTCGAGCACGTCGTTGATCAGGTCGAGCAGGTGCCGGCCGCCCTTGAGCACGTAGCTCACGGCCTCGGCGTGCTCGGTGCCGGCCAGCTGCCGGCTGAGGAGCTGCCCGAAGCCCAGCACGGCGTTCAGCGGGGTGCGCAGCTCGTGGCTCATCCGCGACAGGAACTGGTTCTTGGAGTCGTTGGCCGCGCGGGCTGCGGCCTCGGCCTCGCGCAGGGCCTCGGCCACCAGGAACCGGGCGGTGACGTCCTCCATCGTGATCACCGTGCGCTGCGGCGGTCCGCCGCGCATGTCCACCGGCGTGGCCACCACGCGCACCCAGAGCAGCTGGCCGTCGGGCGCGAGCAGGCGATGCTCGGACGTCGCGGGCAGCCCTCGGAGAGCGTCGACCAGGAACCCCTTCTCCACCGCCTCGCGGTCATCGGGGTGCACCATCGAGAGCACGTGTGGCAGGTCGCCGTCGGTCGCGGCCTGGCCGCCGATGCCGATCAGGTGCTGCGCCTTCGGGCTCACGTAGAGGTAGGCGGGCGGCTGCAGCTGAAGCAGGATGAACACCATGTCGACGCTCTCGGCGATCTGGCGCAGGCGTGCCTCGCTCTCTGCCGATGCCGCTTCGAGGGCTCGTTGCAAGGTGACGTCGCGGATGGCGGCGATCACCCATCCCGACTCGCCCGCGAGCCACGGCACGAGGCTGACCTCGACGGGGATCTCGGAACCATCACGGTGCCGTGCCACGAGGGCCAGGCCCGAGCCCATCGACCGCACGCGCGGGTGGGCGTTGAAGACGGCACGGTGCCCCACGTGCTGCGCCCGCAGCTCCTGCGGCAGGAGCAGCTCGACCTCGGCGCCGAGCAGCTCGTCGCGGTCGTAGCCGAACAACGCCCCCACCCGCTCGTTTAGCTGGGCGATCCGGCCGCTGGGCTCGACGCAGACCAGCGCGTCGGGCGCGGCCTCGAGCAGGGCCGCCAGGCGCTGGTCGAACAGGCTCTCCCCCGGGGCGCTCGAGGCCGAGGAAGGTTGCGACCGTGCCATCTCGTCCTCCCCTGACGCAGGGCCGCATCGTGCCGGGCATCGCCCAATCACGGCCTGAGGCACACCGTACGCCCTCGCCCGGGGTCCGCACCCCGGTTCGGAACGCATGCCCGCGCGCGTATCCGTATGGTACGACTGAGCCGGGGCGGCGTGACGCCGGCCCGGGCGCCAGGAGCGGCAGGGTGACAGTGGAGCCGACAGACGACGAGCGGTGCGACGCCAACGGGTCGTCGGCCGACGCTGTCGTCGAGGTCGACGCCAGCGGTCGCATCGAGCGGGTGGACCCAGGAGCCGAGCAGCTCTTCGGGTGGCCGGCCCAGGACCTGCTCGGCTGCCCCATCGACGTCCTGGTCGCCGATCGCGTCACCGATCCCGGGCCGCGTCCGGCCGGCGTCGACCTGCTGGTCTCCGCCCGTCGCCGCCGGGGCGCGCCGTTCCCCGCCGAGGTCCGCCTCGGACCCGCCGCCGGCCAGGAGGCGGGGCAGCGGGTCGCCCTGACCATTCGCGACCGCACGCCGCAGCTCGAGAGCGAGGCCCGTGGCAGCGACCCCGAAACGCAGGTGGGCCAGGAGGCAACGCCACGAGCCGCGGACACGGTCGAGCTCTCCATCATCGCGCACGACCTGAACAACGTCATCAGCGTCATGCTGATCTACAGCGAGCTCATCGAGCGAGCGGTGAAGGGCCGCTCGATGGACGAGTACCTGGGCCAGATCAGGGAGGCGGCAGAGCACGGCGCCGAGCTGACCAGCCGGCTCAGGCAGGCGGCGCGTTATCCCGTCCCCCAGCCGGCGGTCGCCGCCGAGTCGACCTCCCCGCGGCTCGACGAGGACCTGTTGATGCAGGCCGTCCGCCGCTACCTGGGCCGACAGGCCACGGCACGTTCCATCGGCGTGGTGGTCGTCGACGACCACCGCCTGTTCGCCGAGGGCCTGACCCGGCTGCTCGACGTGGAGGACGACATCGAGGTGCTGGGCTCGGGCGCCTCGGGGCGCGAGGCCTTGATGCTCGTGGAGCGCCTGCGGCCACGCGTGCTGCTGCTCGACTTCGACCTGCCCGAGGGCAACGGCGTGGTCACCGCGACCGAGATCAAGGCCCGGTGGCCCGAGACGATGATCGTCATGATCTCCGGGTCCACCGACGACGGCCTGCTGCTGCGGGCGATCGACGCGGGGTGCTCGGGCTACCTCACCAAGGACCGCGCAGCCTCCGACGTGGCCAGCGCCGTGCGCACGGTCGCCGCCGGCGAGGCCCTGCTCTCCCCCGCCGCCATGGCCAGACTGCTGCCCCGGCTGCCGAAGTCCAACCTCGGGATGGGGTCGGACCTCACCGAGCGCCAGCTGGAGGTGTTGGCGATGCTGGCCCGCGGAGCCACGAACAAGACCGTCGCCATCGCGTTCTCGTGCAGCCCCGAAGCCGCGCGCGACGAGATCAACGGCGTCATCACCACGCTGGGAGCCCACTCGACGCTCGAGGCGGTGGCGACGGCCATCCGCGAGGGCGTCATCGAGTACAACTCGCCGTTCTGAGCGAGGCCGACCCGGCGCTCGGGATGAGCGAGGGGTACGCCGTCGCCTAGCCTCCCTCCATGGGGTCCGACCCCCGTCGCCTCGACGGGCTGCGCGCCGACGAACAGGTCGCGGCCCGCCTCGTCGAGCGCGCGACGGGCGCGACGGCCAGGGCGCACGACATCGGCCGACGTCAGGGCGCCTACGACGTGCACCTCACCTACCCCAGCGGGCGCACCGCCGCCCTCGAGGTCACCACGCACGCCGGGGCGGCCACCCGCAACGGGCTGGTCCTGCTCGGCCGAGACCGGCTGTTCCACAACGGAACCCGGCCACGGCCGAGCGACGCGGCACCAGCCGCCGATCCCGTGCTCACCGGACTGCCCGGTGCCGTCAGCGACCTGCTCGCCGAGCCACACGTGGCGCGGCGGGCCGCCAAGGTGGCCGGAGCCGGCCGGGTCGACGAGCGGCACCTGTTCGTCGGGGTCGCCGAGGGCGGCCTGCCCCAGCCGCTCTACGAGCGGTTGAGCGCACCGCTGGGCGGGCTCCCCACCGAGCCACCGGTGGTGCCCGATGGCCTCACCCACCTGTGGGTGAGCACCGAGTGGCGCGGCTCACCACTGCTCGGGTGGGACCACGTCGGGGGGTGGGTCGCCCACCAGGTCTGACGCCGGGGGCCGCTGTCAGAACCCGCCGAAGTCACCGCCACCGCCGCCCCAGTCGCCGCCACCGCCACCGCCACCGCCACCGAAGTCGCCACCACCGCGGCCGCCCCAGTCGCCGCCGGCGTCGGTGCCCGAGGTGTCGGACGCGAACCCGGCGTCCCCGCCGGCGTCACCGGAGCCGGCATCCCCCGCGTCACCCCCGGTATCGCCGCCGCCGCCGGAGTCGGTCCCGGCATCTCCACCGGTGTCACCCGCCTCCTGCGCTTCGGGGCTGTTGCCGTAGCCGTCGAAGAGCATGTTGGCCACGGCGGAGCCGACGACCACGCCGGCGATCGTCCCCATCATCGAACCCGCGAACATCCCGCCCATCCCCATGCCGCCACCGGCCGATCCGCGCGAGAGGGTGTTCTGGAGCGTGCCCGGCTGGCGCATCTCGGCGCGGGTGGCGGCGCGCGCCAGGTCGGCCGGCTCCGACGAGGTCCCTGCCTCACCCGGGGATGCCGTCGACAGCTCGCGCAGCAGCTGCCGGCGCTGCTCCGGTGTCAGCGTCGCGAACGCCTCGGCGTGCAGGGCCTCGAGCTGCTCGGGCGGCGCGGTGCGCAGCAAGTAACGGTACCGGGCGACGGCACGCTCCTCCTCGCTGGCCTGCGGGCGAGGCGGAGTGGCGGCCGAGCGCAGGTTGCGCGCGTCGCCCCACCCGACGCCCTGTTGGTTCTGGTCGGTCGGCGGTGTGCGGCCCAGGAGCCGGTCGAGAAAGCCCATCGCTGTGTGTCCCCTGTCGTCAGCGCCCCCCCGGTGAGGGAGCCGTCACCGGCCCAACGGTGTCACCCCGCCGTCGCGTTCCGGACCGTGGGAACCGACGAGCCGCGACCGAACCACCCGGATGCCGTGGCAACGCAGCGGCGCGCACGCGCCGTCGGACTCGGCGGCACCCTGCGCAGGCCGGCCTCCGCCGCGATGCCGATGGACCTCTACCGCTCGGGCGACCGCTGCTGGCGGCCGCTGGTGCGGGTGGCCGGATGCGCGAGAATCGCGACATGACGACCCCACGCGACATCCTCATCGCCGAGCTGGTCGACGCCGGCCGCCACCTCGTCGAGCGGGGCCTGGTGCAGGCGAGCGGCGGCAACCTGTCGGTACGCCTGCCCGGCACCGATCGCTTCCTGGTCACGGCCACCGGCACCTGGCTGGACCGCCTCACCGCGGACGACTTCGCCGAGCTCACCCTCGATGGCGAGCCGGTCGGTGGCGCGTCGCGCCCGTCGGTGGAGTGGAAGCTGCACCAGCGCACGTATGCCGTGCGCCCCGACGCCGCCTGCATCGTGCACCTGCACCCCCAGCACGTGCTGCTCGTCGACATGCTCGGGATGCCGCTGCGGTTCACGACCCTGGACCACCAGTACTACCTGGGCAGCGCCGGGCGGGTGCCCTTCCACCCCTCCGGTTCGCAGGAGATCGCCGACGCCGCCGCCGAGGCAGCCCGTGACCACGACGCGGTGGTGCTGGCCCACCACGGCTGCTCGACGCTCGGCGACACCGTGTCGATGGCCCTGCGCCGGGCCCTGAACCTCGAGGAGGCCGCGACGATGACCTACCGGCTGCTGCTCGCCGGCGACCGGACCTCCGACTTCCCGCAGCGGTGGAAGGGCAACATCATCAGCGTGTGACCGCAAGGCTGACCAGGGCCACCAGCCACGACACGAAGGAACCGACGAGGAAGTACTCGGTGACGGCGTCGATGCCCACGCCGTCGACGCTGGAGCGGTCGTCGCGCTTGGCCTGCAGCTCGGGGAAGCGGATCAGGCCCTTGGCCGCGATGACCAGCCCGGCGGCCGTGAGCTGGCCGGCCAGCCCGAGACCGATGATGAGCACCCGCTCCATCGGCCCCAGCAGCCGCCCACCGCGCAGCTGGTCGGAGGGCTGTGGGTCGCTGCTCGTGCGGATGTGGAGCACGGGCCGCATCGCCCCGACGCCGAGCAGCACGAGCCGCACGACGACGTTCGCGGTGGCCAGGTTGACCAGCAGCAGGCCGACCACGAGGAGCACCTGCGTGGGAAGCGCCTGCGACCCCACGACCGGCAGGTCGGCCCATTCCAGCCACCGGCTGAACAGCCCCCCGGCCGGGGTCGCCCACCCGCTGAGCCCCAGGAGCCAGCCGGCCCCCACGGCCAGGGCCCCGAGGGCGCGCCAGTTGCCCGCGCCGGTGGCCACCGCCTCGGCGGACCACCACACCCACAGCGCCAGCGGCACCAGGGAGGCGGCCAGGCAGACCAGGTCGATGGGTGCGGTTTGGGCGGTCAGCGCCGCGAGCACGGCCACCGCCGCGACCCCGGACCCCATGGCGACGCGCAGCGCGGTGGCGCTCGTGCCGGCACCCGCGCGCACCAGGTCGGCGAGCCCGACCCCCACGAGCCACACGGCCAGCCAGCTCACGCCAGGCCCCGCAACAGGTCCTCGGCGGCCAGGACCGCGCCGATGCCGTCGGCGCGCACCCGCTGGGACACGGCCGAGGCGCTGATGCCCTCGAGCGTGGCCAGCTCGCTCTGGGTGGTGTGCGGATCCATGAGCCCCCTCAACAGTCGGACCGATCGCTGTGACAGTGAGCCAACCAGATGGTCCCGACAGAGCAGCGCCGCGTTGACGGCATCCGCGTCGCCGCCGCTCCCCGGCCCGTCCGGCACCGCCGCGCCGAGCAGCTCGGGCGCCGGCCGGTAGGCGGTGCGCAGGTGCCGGGTGGCGGCCCGAGCGGCCGCCTGTTCGACCTCTTCGATGGCTGCCCGGGCGGCCCACCACCCCGGACCGTCCTCGATGCCGCGCTCGGCGTCGAGCAGCTGCACCGGCCCGCGGCCGATGCCGACGCGCACGTCGGCGGAGGGCAGCAGCTCCAGGCGCACCCGCAGGGCGGCCTCGATCGCCGCGCCCAGGGTGACGTAGGCGCCCTGGAACTCGTCGCCCACGGTGATCCGCAGCTCGGTGACGGCCGGGACGGCGGCGTTCACGCTGACCAGCGCCTTCTCGACCGCCCGGTGCAGGGCGCGCCGGTTGGGCGCCCCCCGCGAGCCCACGAGGTCGCCGATGACGACACACCGTGAAGCCTGGTTCTTCATTCCGCTCATCTGAAGATCATACCTTCATTTGCTGCAGATGAAGCGATGAACTTACAGCGGACGGCTCGGTCAGGCGAACGCGCTCAGGTCGGTCCCCGTGCGGGGCTCGGCCACGCCGCGCTCGGTCGCCACGGCATCCACGAGTCGTGCCGGCGTCACGTCGAAGGCGGGGTTGAAGCCCTCGGACCCCTCGGGTGCCAGGCGTACGCCGGCGAGCACGGTCACCTCTGCGCCGGACCGCTCCTCGATCTCGATGTGCGAGCCGTCGGCCATCGACAGGTCCACCGTCGACCACGGCGCCGCCACCATGAACGGGATGCCGGCGTCGCGGCAGGCGAGCGCCACCCCGAGGGTGCCGATCTTGTTGGCGGCGTCGCCGTTGGCGGCGATCCGGTCGGCTCCCACGACCGCGAGGTCGACCAGGCCGCGCAGGATCGTCGACGCGGCGGCGCCGTCGACCTGCACCCGGTGCGGGATGCCGTCGGCCGCCAGCTCGAAGGCGGTGAGCCGGGCGCCCTGCAGCAGCGGGCGGGTCTCGTCGGCATACACCAGCTCGAGCCGGTCACGGGCGCGCAGCTCGCGGACCACCCCGAGCGCCGTGCCCCACGCCGAGGTGGCGAGCGAGCCGCTGTTGCAGTGGGTGAGCACGCGTAGCCGGGGCCGGTCGATCCGGGCGAGCAGCCAGTCGGCACCCCGTCGCGACAGCTCGCGGTTGGCGGCCTCGTCCTCGACGGCGACCCGGCGCGCGGCGGCCAGCACGGCATCGCGCCCCTGGCCCATCAACGGCCGCACCTGGTCGACCCCCCACGAGAGGTTGACCGCGGTCGGGCGCGCCTGGCGCAACCGGTCCACGGCCGCCTGCACCCGGGCGTCGTCCCAGCCCTCGCGGGCCCCCTCGTCCAGCGCGAGCACGACTCCCAGGGCACCGGCCACGCCGAGGGCGGGGGCGCCGCGCACGGCCAGCTCGGCGATCGCCACGACGAGCCCGTCGGTGGTGTCGATCTCGCGATGCTGGGTGGTCGCGGGCAGCAGGGTCTGGTCGAGGAGACGCACCGCTCCACGGCCGTCGCGGCCCCCGGTGTCGTCCCACGCGATCGCGATCAGCGTCATGGGCGGCAGCCTATGCGGGATCAGCAGCACCAGGTCGGGGCGGGCCGGGACGACGCGGCGCGCCGTGTGACGGCGACCCTTGCGCGCCGCCCCCGCCCGTGCCACGGTCGAGGGGTGGGGACCACCGATCCCCACGACGACGGACGACGTCAGAGCTGACGCTCTTGGCGAGCCCGCCGCCGCGACACTCTCGCGAACCGGAGGAAGCCGAGATGACCCAAGCACGAGTCGTCGTGGGGGTCGACGGGTCCCCACTGTCCATGGCCGCAGTCACCCGGGCCGCCCAGGTGGCGAGCACCCGCGGGTTCAGCCTGCACGTGCTGCACGCCTTCGCCCCCGACCTACCGATGCTCGGCTTCGGCGAGCTCAGCGACGGCTCGGCCATGGTGTCGAGCCACGCCAAGCGGCTCGTCGCCGACGGCGTGGCCCGCGCGCACTCGGTCGACCCCGACCTCACCGTGACCACCGGCATCCGCGACGGCTACGCGAGCCAGGCGCTCGTCGACGCCTCGCGGTCCGCCGCCCTGGTGGTGGTGGGCGCGATGGGACACGGGGTGTTCAGCCGCACCAGCGTGGGCGCTGTGGCCATGCAGGTCATCACGCATGCCCGGTGCCCCGTGCTCGTGGTGGGCCACGAGACTGCCGGGGGCTCGCCCGCCAGTGGGCGGGTGGTGGTCGGTGTCGACGGGTCCAAGCCGTCCCTGCGGGCGCTCGCCGTCGCCTTCGACGAGGCCGCCCGCACCGGGGGCACCGTCGACGTGCTGCACGCCTGGGAGGCGCACAGCGCGAGCGACCCGACTCTGTCGACCACGTCCAGCTGGAGTACCTACGAGGCCAACCTGGAGCAGATCGTCGAGTCGGCCATCGCGACCCGCCGCGCCGAGCACCCCGACGTGAAGGTCGACTACGAGGTGGTGCGCTCCGAGCCCGTCCAGGCGCTCGTCGACCGCACCGAGGGAGCCGCGATGCTCGTCGTGGGCAGCCGCGGGGCCGGCGGCTTCGCGGGGCTGCACGTCGGCTCGACCGCGCTGCGCCTCATCAGCCGGGTGCACTGCCCCCTGCTGATGACGCGCTGACCCGAGCTCGCCTGGCGGGTCAGCGGCGGGCGGTGGCCCCCAGCTGGTCGAGCACGAAGGCCCACTCCCAGGCGATCTGCTCCCACGCGGAATACCGGCCGCTGCGCCCGCCGTGCCCGGCCGCCAGCTCGGTGCGCAGCAGCACCGGGCGGTCGAGCGGGTCGCTGGTGACCGTCTCGCGCAGCCGTGCGACCCACTTGGCCGGCTCGGTGACGTAGACCCGGGTGTCGTGCAGGCTCGAGGTCGCGAGCACCGCCGGGTAGTCGACCGCCCGCACGTTCTCGTAGGGCGCGTAGGCGCGCATCGCGGCATACACGGCGGGGTCCTCGAGCGGGTTGCCCCACTCCTCCCACTCGCCGACGGTGAGCGGCAGGTCGGGCTGGAGCATCGTGGTGAGCGCGTCGACGAAGGGCACGGCGGCGTGCGCCACCCGGAACCGCTCGGGTGCCAGGTTGAGCACCGCGCCGACCAACAGCCCTCCGGCAGAACCACCTTCGAGCCCCACCCGCTCAGGCGAGACCCACCCCGACGCCACCAGGTGGTCGACGGCGGCGAGGGTGTCGGTGAAGGTGTTGGTCTTCGCGAGCAGCTTGCCGTCGTCGTACCACCGACGCCCCATCTCGCCGCCGCCGCGCACGTGCGCGACGGCACACACGACCCCGCGGTCGAGCAGGCTGAGCCGCGCCACCGAGAAGTACGGGTCGGAGGAGATCTCGTAGGAGCCGTAGGCCGTGACCACCCCGGGGTTGGTGCCATCGGCCTCGACGCCGACCCGACGCACCACCGAGACCGGCACCGAGGTGCCGTCGGATGCCGTGGCCCACTCGCGGTGCTCGGCGTAGTTCGCGGCGTCGAAGTCGCCGAGCACCGGCTGGCGCTTCAGCAGCGTGCGCTCGCGGGTGGCGAGGTCGACGTCGAGCACGGTGCGCGGGGTGGCCCACGACTCGACGACCACCTGGAGCGCGCGCTGGGCGGGCTCGGGGTTGTCGCCCAGGCCGATCGAGTGCACGGGCTGGTCGACGGCGACGTCCCACGGCTCGCCGTGGCCGGAGGGCGAGCCCGGGTCGCGGGGCAGCACCCGCAGAGCGGTGAGCCCGCCGGTGCGCAGGCTCAGCACCGTGGCGTCGTCGAAGGCGTCGACGGCCACGAAGCGCTCGCCCTCACCCGAGCCCAGCCAGGGCACCCACTGCTCCGAGCTGGTCGCGTCGAACGGCGCCCAGGCGAGGTCGGCATCCGGGGTGTGGGTGTTGTGCACGATCAGGAAGCGGTCTGCGGCCGGTTCGACGTCGTACTCCACCCCCTCGCGGCGCGGCGCCAGCACCCGCCACCCGGCATCCGGGTCGTCGGCGTCGAGCACGTGCACCTCGGAGGTCGTCTTCGACCCCAGCCCCAGCAGCAGCCAGCGCTCGTCGCGGCTGGAGGCCACGCCCATCCAGAACCGCTCGTCGTCCTCCTGGTGCACCAGCACGTCGTCGACGGGGTCACCGCCCACCCGGTGCCGCCACAGCTGGTGGGGGCGCCAGGCATCGTCGAGGCGGGTGAAGAACACGAACTGCCCGTCGCGGCTGAGCTCGACGCCGTAGCCGATGCCGGTGACGGACGTGTCGAGGACCTCACCGGTGGCGATGTTGCGGATGGTCAGGTCGAAGCGCTCGTCGCCCGCGGTGTCGACGGCGAAGGCGACCAGCCGGTGGTCGGCGCTGACGGTGAGCGCCCCGAGCGAGAAGAACTCGCTGTCGCCGGCCTCGACGTTTCCGTCGACGACGACCTGCTCCCCGGGCACGCTCTCGGCCTCCGGGTCGGGTCGCACCGCCGGGTCGGTGAGCGGTGAGCGCACCTGGGCGGCGTACTGGCGCCCCTCGACCGTGCGGGCGTAATACCACCACGGCCCGCTGGCGACCGGCACCGACAGGTCGGTCTCCTTGACCCGCGAGCGGATCTCCTCGACGATCGCGCGGCGCAGCGGCCCGAGGTGCTCGGTGCGCGCCTCGGCGTAGGCGTTCTCGGCCTCGAGGTGGGCCAGCAGGGCGGGGTCCTCGAGGTCGCGCATCCAGGCAAACGGGTCTTCGACCCGGTCGCCGTGGTGCTCTCGCACGTGCGGTCGGCGCTGCGCGGTCGGCGGGGTGGGGCTCGGCATGGCGTCACTGTATGCCGGGCGGCAGCGCCCCGCCGTCATCCGCCTGCGAGGAGCTTGGGGCCTGTGCCGCGGACCGTGCCGGCCGGCCGCTGGAGGGCCCGCGGTCCGGACGCGGCGAGGGCCGCACCCTCGTGGGGTACGGCCCTCGCCGTGCTCGTCGTGGAGGTCGGTCAGAGACCGGCCACCCGGTCGGCCGGGGCGGTCAGCCCCGGGTTGGCACCGAAGTAGGCCACGAGGTTCGCGAGGTCCTCGTTTCCGCCGAGCACGTTGGTGCCGGGGGTGAACGCGGTGAACGCGTCACCACCGTTGGCCAGGAAGTTGATCGTGCCGACGCGGTAGGTGGCCGCCGGGTCGATCGCCACGCCGTCGAGCGCCATGGAGCCGGCAACGACCTTGCTCCCCTCAGGCGCCGCGGCATCCCAGGTGTAGGTGAAGCCCTCGGACACACCGAGCGCGAGGGCGTCGCGCCCGGTGGCCCGGCCGGCGATGAACTGCTGCTCGAGCACGGCCTTGATCTGCGCACCGGTGAGGTCGAGCGTGGTCAGGAGGTTGCCGAACGGCGCCACGTCGTAGGCCTCGGCGTAGGTGATCTGACCGGACCCCTCGGCGTACTTGGGGGCGACGCGCAGGCTGGCCCGCACACCGCCGACGTTCATGAACGCGATCTGGGCACCACCGTTCTCCGGCGCCTTGGTGCCCCAGAGGATGCTGTCGGCGATGAGGTCGGCCATCGGGGTCTCGATGCCCCGGTCGCCGCTGGCGTCACCGAGGATGTCCTCGGCGTTGGTGCCGACGACACGGGCTGCCAAGGGCCCGGAGATCGTCTTCCACTTGTTGATGATTGCCGTCTGCGTGGCGTCCTTGGCCAGGGCTGTGCGGCTCACCAGGTGGTTGGTCGACGTGGTCTTCGCCCGGTCGACCTCACCGGTGCGGGTGTCGACCACCAGGTTGGTCTCGCTGACGACCTGACCGTAGGAGGCGGCACTGGTGACCAAGCGCGGGTGTCCGGCCGGGTCGGGGATCGAGCAGGTGTACGGCTGGTGGGTGTGCCCCGTGACGATGGCGTCGACGTCGGCGGTCATGGTCTTCGCGATCGTGGCGATCGGCTCGGAGATGCCGACGCACTGCTGGTAGGTGCCGCTCTGCAGGCCACCCTCGTGCAGGAGGACGACGATCGACTTCACGCCCTGCTTGCGCAGCTCACGGGCCTGCTTGTTGGCGGTCTCGACCTCGTCCTTGAACTCGACGGACGCGACCCCGGCCGGGTCGACCAGGCTGGGGGTGCCCTCGAGGGTCATGCCGATGAAGCCGATCTTGACGCCGCCCACCCTCTTGATCGAGGTGGCCGGCAGGAGGGTGCGCTCCTTGGCGTGGTCGTGCGACCGGTGCTTGTTCGGCGGGGTCTGCTTGAGCACGACGTTGGCGGCGAGGTACTGGAAGTCGGCGCCGGCGTATGGCGCGTCGGGGAAGTAGCAGCCGTCCTTCGGGTGGCACCCGCCACGCTGCATGCGCAGCAACTCGGTGGTGCCCTCGTCGAACTCGTGGTTGCCGACGCTGCTGACGTCGAGGTCCATCGCGTTGAGCGCCTCGACGGCGGGCTCGTCGTGGAACAGGCCGGACAGGAAGGTCGAGCCACCGATCAGGTCGCCCGCGGCGACGGTGAGCGACCGGCCCCCGGGAGCCTTGGCCCGCAGGGTCTTCAGCTCGGTCGCGAGGTACTCGGACCCTCCGACGGGCGTCTGGCTCGGGTCGAGCGTGGCGGACAGCGGCGGGTCGGTGGCCTCGAGGTGGCCGTGGAAGTCGTTGAACGACAGCAGCTGGACCGTGGTGGTGCGGGATTGGTGGTGGCCTTTGCCACGGTCACGGTCATGTGCCTGGGCCGGAGTCGAGGCAACGGCGGTCACGAGGGCCGTCGCGGCGATTCCAGCGCCGAGCACGCGCAGTCGAGTCGGTGTCATGTTCTCTCCTGGGTTGGTGTGAGCAGCCCCACACTAGGGCGACGCGGACCCCATTCCTAGGGTCCCTCCCCGACCAAATCGCAACCGTCGCCCGTGGTTCACCCCCTCGTCACCGCCCCCCTCCGATGCACCGCACCTGACCTGCGTGGGCGGGGTGGAGTCCGGCGCGTCTGGCTCAGACCAGGCAGCGTGGCCCGAGCAGCACCTTGAGGTCGCCGAAGAGCGCCTCGGTGGCGTTGACCCGGTAGGTCGGGTCGAGCCGGATCTCGACCGACCGGCCGGGCTTGACGAGCTTCAGGTGGACCTCGGTGGTACCGGGGTGGTTGGTGAGCACGGTCTTGAGCTCCTCGACCCGCTGGCTGGTCGCTCGGGCCGTGTCCATCGTCACCACCACCGGCCCGCGCGGGCCCTCGCTGACGTCGGGCAGGGTGAGCTCCTGGGCGTAGATCGACACCGTGTCGTCGCGCCGGTTGACCTTGCCGCGCACGACCGCCACGACGTCCTGCTGGAGCATCGGGCCGACGGTCATGTAGGCGCTCGGGAAGAACAGGCACTCGATGGCGCCGGCGAGGTCCTCGACCGTGGCGATCGCCCAGAGGTCGCCCTTCTTGGTGCGCTTGACCTGCAGACCGGTGATCAGGCCGGCGACGGTGACCATCGAACCCTCCGGCTTCCCGGCGTCGTCGCTGGTCAAGGCCGCGATCGGGGTGTCGGCGTGCGCCGAGAGCACGTGCTCGAGGCCGAACAGCGGGTGGTCGGAGACGTAGAGCCCCAGCATCTCCCGCTCGAAGGACAGCAGCGTCGCCTTGTCCCACTCGACCCCCGGCACGGCGGCGAGCCCCATCAGGTCGCCGCCGGAGTCGCCCCCGGCATCGTCGCCGAACGACCCGAACAGGCTGTCCTGCCCGATGGCCTCCTGGCGCTTGACCGCGACGAAGGCGTCGACGTACTCATCGTGCACCCGGATCAGGCCCATCCGGGTCTCGGCCAGCCCGTCGAAGGCGCCGCCCTTGATGAGCGACTCGATGGTGCGCTTGTTGCACACCACGGCCGGCACCTTGGACATGAAGTCACGGAAGGAGGTGAAGCGCCCCTTCTCCTCGCGGGCCGCGACGATCGCCTCGACGACGTTGTGCCCGACGTTGCGGATGGCCTGCATCCCGAAGCGGATGTCGGTGCCGACAGCGGCGAACTGCCCGATCGAGTCGTTGACGTCGGGCGGGAGCACCTTGATGCCCATGTGCCGGCACTCGCCGAGGTAGAGCGCGGACTTGTCCTTGTCGTCACCGACGGAGGTGAGCAGGGCGGCCATGTACTCGGCCGGGAAGTTGGCCTTGAGGTAGGCGGTCCAGTACGACACCAGGCCGTAGGCGGCGGTGTGTGCCTTGTTGAACGCGTAGTCGGAGAAGGGGACCAGCACGCCCCACAGCGCGGCGATCGACGCCTCGTTGAAGCCCTTGGCCTTCATCCCCTCGGAGAATGGGACGTACTCCTTCTCGAGGACCTCCTTCTTCTTCTTGCCCATCGCGCGGCGCAGCAGGTCGGCGTTGCCCAGCGTGTAGCCCGCGAGCTTCTGGGCGATCTCCATGACCTGCTCCTGGTAGATCACCAGGCCGTGGGTCGTGCCCAGGATCGGGCCGAGCGCCTCGATCATCTCGGGCTGCAGCTTGCCCTCGAGCTGCGGGTCGAGCGGCACCGGCGCCTGCTTGCCGTTCTTGCGCAGCGCGAAGTTGGTGTGCGCGTTGACGCCCATCGGGCCGGGGCGGTAGAGCGCGAGCGCCGCCGAGATGTCCTCGAAGTTGTCGGGCTGCATCAGCTTGAGCAGGGTGCGCATGCCGCCGCCGTCGAGCTGGAAGACGCCGAGGGTGTCGCCGCGCGCGAGCAGGTCGTAGGTGGCCTGGTCGGTCATGTCCTTGCTCAGCGCGTCGAGGTCGATGTCCTCGCCGCGGTTGCTCTTCACGTTGGCGATGGCGTCGTCGAGGATCGTCAGGTTGCGCAGCCCGAGGAAGTCCATCTTGACCAGGCCGAGCGCCTCGCAGCTCGGGTAGTCGAACTGGGTGATGACCTGGCCGTCCTGCAGCCGGCGCATGATCGGGATGACGTCGACGAGCGGCTCGCTGCTCATGATGACGCCGGCCGCGTGCACGCCCCACTGGCGCTTGAGCCCCTCGAGGCCCTTGGCGGTCTCGACGACCTCCTGCAGGTGGGCCTCACCCGCGACCAGGTCGCGGAACTCCTTGCCCTCGCCGTAGCGCGGGTAGGTGGGGTCGTAGATGCCCGACAGCGGCACGCCCTTGCCCATGACGTCGGGCGGCATCGCCTTGGTGAGCTGCTCCCCCACCGCGAACGGGTGTCCCATCACCCGGGCGGCGTCCTTGACCGCCTGCTTGGCCTTGATGGTGCCGTAGGTGACGATCTGCGCGACCCGGTCGCTGCCGTACTTCTCGGTGACGTAGCGGATCACCTCACCGCGCCGGCGCTCGTCGAAGTCGACGTCGAAGTCGGGCAGCGAGGGCCGCTCGGGGTTGAGGAACCGCTCGAAGATCAGGCCGTGCGGGATGGGGTCGAGGTCGGTGATCTTCATCGCGTAGGCGCACATCGAGCCGGCGCCCGAGCCACGGCCCGGCCCGACCCGGATGCCGTTCTTCTTGGCCCAGGTGATGAAGTCGGCCACGACGAGGAAGTAGCCCGCGTAGCCCTTGGAGACGATGACGTTCGTCTCGAACTCGGCCTGGGTCTGGGCGTACTCGGGGATGCCGTCGGGGAACCGCTCGCGCAGGCCGCGCTGCACCTCCTTGATGAACCAGCTCTCCTCGTTCTCGCCGGGCGGGCAGGGGAAGCGGGGCATGTAGCGGCCCTCGTCCTCGGTGAACGAGATGTCGCACTGCTCGGCGATCAGCAGGGTGTTGTCGCAGGCCTCGGGCAGCTCACGCCAGGTGTGCCGCATCTCGGCCGGGCTCTTGAGGTAGAACTCGTCGGCGTCGAACTTGAACCGGGTGGGGTCCATCATCGTCGAGCCGGACTGCACGCATAGCAGCGCCGAGTGGGCCTTGGCGTCGTCGGGGCTGGTGTAGTGCAGGTCGTTGGTGGCCACGAGGGGCAGGTCGAGCTCGCGGGCCAGGCGCAGGAGGTCCTTCATGACCCGGCGCTCGATGTCGAGGCCGTGGTCCATCAGCTCGCAGTAGAAGTTCTCCTTGCCGAAGATGTCGCGCAGGTCGGATGCCGCCTGCCTGGCCAGGTCGTACTGGCCCAGCCGCAGCCGGGTCTGGATCTCGCCGGAGGCGCAGCCCGTCATTCCGATCAGGCCCTTGCCGTAGCGGTCGAGCAGCTCGCGGTCGACGCGGGGCCACTTGGCGTAGACCTGGTCGAGCGAGGCTTGGCTGTCCATGCGGAACAGGTTGTGCAGGCCGGTGTTGTCGCGGGCCAGCAGGGTCATGTGGGTGTAGGCGCCCGAGCCCGAGACGTCGTCGCCCGGGCTGCTGCGCTCGTCGCCCCACTTGACCCGGGTCTTGTCGGTGCGGTGCGTGCCCGGGGTGACGTAGGCCTCGACGCCGATGATCGGCTTCACGCCGGTGCCCTGGGCCTTCTTCCAAAACTCGTAGGCCCCGAAGACGTAACCGTGGTCGGTCGTGGCCAGGGCCGGCATCCCCATCTCGGCGGCCCGGGTGAACAGGTCACCGATGCGGGCGGCACCGTCGAGCATGGAGTACTCGGTGTGCACGTGCAGGTGGACGAACGAGTCGGAGCCCTTCGGCGTGCTGGTCGTCGTGGGCGTCGTCAAGGCGTTCGGGGAGGACATCGCCGACCATCCTAGGTCGGCGCGAGGACACCCCTCGGCGTGTCGCGGTCCGTGTCGCTCAGAGGCGGTCCAGGGCCATCTGCAGGTCCGGCGGATAGGGGCTGTCGAAGGTGACCCACTTCCCCGACCCGGGATGCTCGAAGCCCAGGCCCACGGCGTGCAGCCACTGCCGCTCGAGCCCGAGCCGCGCGGCCAGCGTCGGGTCGGCACCGTACGTGAGGTCGCCCACGCACGGGTGGCGCACGGCGGCCATGTGCACCCTGATCTGGTGGGTACGGCCGGTCTCGAGCGAGATCTCGAGCAGCGAGGCGTGCCGGAACGCCTCGATCAGCTCGTAGTGGGTCACCGCGTGCTTGCCGGAGTCCATGACCGCGAACTTGTAGTCGTGCCCCGGGTGCCGCCCGATCGGTGCGTCGATGGTGCCGGCGAGCGGGTCGGGCAGGCCCTGCACGAGCGTGTGGTAGGTCTTCTCGACCCGTCGATCCTTGAAGGCCCGCTTGAGCACCGAGTAGCCGCGCTCGCTCGTGCAGACGACCATGAGGCCCGAGGTCCCCACGTCGAGGCGCGAGACGATGCCCTGGCGCTCGCTGGCGCCGCTCGTCGAAATGCGGTACCCCGCGGCCTTGAGGCCGGCGAGCACGTTGGGACCCGTCCAGCCGACGCTCGGGTGGGCCGCGACACCGACCGGCTTGTCGACCACGACGATGTCCTCGTCGTGGTGGATCACGGTCATGCCCGGCACCGGCTCGGCCACGACCTCGAGGGTGGGGCCGAGCGGGGATGCCGGCAGCAGCACCTCGAGCAGGTCACCGGCGCTCACCCGGTGGCTCTTGCCGACGTGGGCGGCATTGACACTGACCCCGCCGCCGGCGGCGAGGTCGGCCGCGCGGGTGCGGGACAGGCCGAACAGCCGCGCGATGGCGGCGTCGACCCGCTCTCCCTCGAGCCCGTCGGGCACCAGGACGGCGCGGGCGTCAGTCATCGGCGTGCTCGGGCTGGTGCACCGGCGCCGCGAGGGCGATGCCCCGGAAGGTGAGCACCATGATGATCCCGGCGCCGACGACGATCGCGATGTCGGCGACGTTGCCGATGAACAGGCCGAAGTAGTCGATAAAGTCGACGACGTGCCCGCGCCCCGGCCCGGGGGCCCGCAGGACCCGGTCGACGAGGTTGCCCAGGGCGCCGCCGAGCAGCAGGCCGAGCGCGACCGCCCACGGCAGGTTGCCGACCTTGCGGGCGCCGACGACGACCCACACCAGGATGACGAGCGAGACCGCCGTCAGCAGCCAGGTCGAGTCGTCGCCGATGGAGAACGCGGCGCCGGGGTTGCGGATCAGGTTGAGCCGGATGAAGGACCCGACGAGGTCGACGGCCTCCCCCGGCGTCAGAGACCGCAGCGCCCACACCTTGGTGGCCTGGTCGAGCACCAACACCACGGCGGCGAGACCGAGCAGCACGGCATACAGCCGTCGCCGGCCGCCGGTGGGAACCGGGGCCGGCGTGGACGGGGTGGGATCGGCCGCAGTCGTCAGCGGCGCTCCTGCTTCATCTTGCATGGCATGCACAGGGTCGCACGAGGAGCCGCCTGGAGCCTAAGTTTGCCGATCGGGTTGCCGCACGATTCGCAGATCCCGTAGGTGCCGTCGTCCAGCCGCTCGAGCGCGTGCTCGTTCTGCTCGAGCATCTCGCGGGCGTTGTTGGCCAGCGAGATCTCCTGCTCGCGCTCGTACGTCTTCGCACCCGCGTCGGCCTGGTCGTCGCCGGCACCGTCGCCGGAGTCGCGCATCAGGTCGACGAGGTCGCTCTGGGCGTGGGCCACCTCCGAGCGCAGCTGCTCGATGTTGTGCTCGAGCTCGGAGCGCACGGCGCGCAGCTCCTTGGCCGTCCAGGGGGACTCGTCCTCACGGACGGCGAGGACGGGCTTCTTGCCGGCGGGCTTGCTTGCCGGTGACCCGGTAACGGCGGATGCGGCGGTCGTCACGGGCGCTGCCTTCCGGGGGGTGGTGGGGGTCGTGGATGCGGCCGCGGCTGCCTTTGCCGTCCTCGTCGACGCCGACCGCGCCGGCGCAGCCTTGGTGGTCGCGGCCTTCTTGGCCGGCGCAGCCTTGGTGGTCGCGGCCTTCTTCGCCGGCGCAGCCTTCGTGGTCGCGGCCTTCTTCGCCGGCGCAGCTTTCGTGGTCGCGGCCTTCTTCGCCGGCGCAGCCCTGGTGGTCGCATCCTTCTTGGCCGGCGCAGCGTTCGTGGTCGCAGCCTTGGTCGTGGTCGCAGCCTTCTTCGCCGGCGCAGCTTTCGTGGTCGCAGCCTTCTTGGCCGGCGCAGCCTCGGTGGTCGCAGCCTTCTTGGCCGGCGCAGCCTTGGTGGTCGCAGCCTTCTTGGCCGGCGCAGCCTTGGTCGCCTTAGTCGTGGAACCGGCGGAGGTGGTCGCGGCCTTGGCCGCCGACCCCCGGCCGCCGACGGCCCTGCGTGCCGTCGCCGCAGCCTGCCTGGCCACGGACAACGCCATCTTGGCAACCATGTGAACCCACTTCCCGGGTGTGCGGTGGACCCCGTCGGCCGACCGTGGGGTGAGGATACGGCCTGCACCCTCGTGCCTCAACGGCGAAACGCAGGGTGTGACGCGGTCGTTCTCTGCAGGCACGACGAAGGGCCCGGCACACGGCCGGGCCCACGTCGGTGCAGAGGTCAGCCGTGGCGGTCGGGTTGTGGCTCCGCAGCCGCCTCGTCCTGCTCCTGGCCGGCGGCGTCACCCTCGTCGGCCCCGGTGTGATTCAGCTCGGCGAGCTGACCCCGGATGTAGGAGTGCAGACGCGAGCGGTAGTCGCGCTCGAAGCCGCGCAGCTCCTCGATCTTGCGCTCGAGCAGGAGGCGCTCACGGCCGAGCTCCTCGAGGATCGACGCCTTCTTCTGCTGAGCCTCACTCACCATGCCGGTGGAGCGCTCGCGCGCCTCGGTCAGCATCTCGTCGCGCTGGGCGGTGGCCGTCGTCAGCACCTCGTCGCGCTGGGCGGTGGCCGTCGTCAACATCTCGTCCCGCTGGCCGGTCGCCGTGCTGAGCATCTCGTCACGCTCGGCGGTGCCGGTCGACAGCAGCTCGTCGTGCTGCGCCTGAGCGGTGCCGATCAGCTCGTCGTGCCGCTTCTGGGCCGTGTCGACCAGCTCGTCGTGACGATGCTGCCCCTCGGCGACCAGCTCGTCACGACGGGACTCACCAACTGCGACGTGCTCGTCGTGCAGGCGCTGCGCGAGGGCGATGACCCCGGCGGCACTGGCGCCGCCACCGGCCCCGCTCAGCGTGGCGGCACCGGTCAACGCGTCGGCGTCGGCCCGGGATCGCTGCGCGGCCGCCCGCTGGGCCTCCTCGGTACGCTGCTCCGCGGCGGCGATGCGTTCCTGGGCGTCGCGCTCGGTCTCGGCGAGGCGGGCCTGCAGGGTGGCGATCTGCTCGTCGGTGTCTGCACCGGCAAGGTGCTGCGCCGAGGCGGCGTCGGCCGCCTCCTGCTGGCGCTCGGCCTGCAGCGCCGCGAGCTCGCCGCGGGTGTCGCCCAGCCCGCCCTCGGCCTCGCGGAGCCGTGCCTGCGCCTCCTCGGCCTTGCCCTGCGCCTCCTCGGCCTTGCCCTGCGCCTCCTGCGCCAGGGTCTCGAGTTCGGCGTTGCGGTGCTCGAGCTGGCCGAGCTTGCCCTGGAGCTCGGCGTTGCGGACCTCGACGTCACCGTGCTCGCCCTCGAACTCGCCGAGGCGGGCGGTGAGCTCGCTGCGGGTGCCCTCGAGCTCGGCGACCCGGGCGGCCAGCGTGGCGTTCTTGGACCTCAGGTCCTCGAGGTCGCGATCCGACGTGTCCGGCGCCCCCTGGGCGGCGACGGGGGCCATGCCCTTGCCCTCGCGACAGCTGTTCAGGTCGCCGCGCAGGTCGTCGGACTCCTTGGACATCCGGCGCATCTCGGCGACGATGTCGTCGAGGAAGTCGTCGACCTCGGGCTCGTCGTACCCCCGACGGAACTGGGTCCGGGTGAACTTCTTGTTGAGGACGTCCTCGGGCGTGAGAGCCATGTTCAACTCCTGAAGGTGGCCGACGGGTCACGGGCGCCGGTTGTCCCTCGGGCGTGCGCGTGGGCGCGCGACCATGGCGCAAGGGATCCGGTTCGGTCAGCGTACGCGACGCCGGGGCTGCCGTGACTGGCGTCGCCCACGTGGGCACCCGGTGCCGGGCCACGGCCGGAGCCCACCACCCTCGGGGTCAGGCTCCCGTTCTGGCACAACCCTGTTCAGAGCAGGAGGTACAGGAGATACACCGCGAGGAACAGCACCATGAACGACAGGTCGATCGACGCACCGCCCAACCGGAGCGGGGGGATGACTTTGCGCAGGGCCCGCAGCGGAGGCTCCGTGAGCGTGTAGATGGGCTCGGCCACCACCAGCACCACCCCGCGAGGCCTCCACTCGCGCGCGAACACCCGGATCCAGTCGAAGATGACCCGGCCGACGAGCACGAGCAGGTAGAGGTAGACGACGAACTTCAGGACCTCACGCACGGCACTCATGGCACGAAGTGTGACCGACGCGGCTGGGGAACCCGAACGCGAGTGTCGATCAGCTCTGGTTGAAGACGGTGCGCCCGGCGACTACGGGGCCGTCCTCGGCGTTGACCTCGACCGTCTCCGGGGAGAGGAGGAAGACCTTGGAGGTGACCCGTTCGATCGAGCCGCGCAGGCCGAAGACGAGGCCGGCGGCGAAGTCGACCAGGCGCTTGGCGTCGGCGTCGCTCATGTCGGTGAGGTTCATGATGACCGGGATGCCGTCGCGGAAGTTCTCCCCGATCGTCTTGGCCTCGTTGTAGGTGCGCGGGTGGATCGTCGTGATCCGCGACATGCTGACCGCCTCGGGAGACCGCACGACCTGGGCCACGGACGCTCGCGTGGGCAGGTGGGTGACCTCGGCGCCCCGGTGCTCGGGCTCCTCGGCGTGCTGGGCGTTCTCGTCGTCGCCCGCGTAGTACTCGTCGTCGTAGCGACCCTGGTCCTCTGCGAGGCCAAGGTAGACCATCGTCTTGCGCAGCGCGCCAGCCATTGAGTGCTCCTGAAGTCGTCGGCCCCGCCCGTTCGGCGCCGTGCGTCGTGATCGAAGTTACCGGTGTGACTCCCGAGAACCGAGGATTGCCGACCCGACACGCAGGTGTGTCGCGCCCTCGGCCACCGCGTCCTCGAGGTCGGCACTCATACCCGCGGAGATCCAGGTGGCCTGCGGGTGGTCGGCCCGGATGCCGTCGGCGAGCTCCCTCAGCCGGGCGAAGGCCGGGCGCGGCCTCCCTCCCAGCGGGGCGACGGCCATGACCCCGCGCAGCGTGAGCCCCGCACAGGCGGCAACGCGGTCGGCGAGGTCGCGGGCCTCTCCCGGGGCCACTCCGCCGCGGCCCTCCGCCGCGTCGAGGGCGACCTGCACGGTCACCTCGAGGCGCCGACCGGCCTGCTGCGCACCGCGGTCCAGTGCCTGCACCACCTTGGCCCGGTCGACGGACTGCACGACATCGGCGTAGGCGGCCACCGAACCCGCCTTGTTGCTCTGCAGCTGGCCGATGAAGTGCACGGCGAGCCGGTCGCGGTGGGCCAGCTCGGCGCACTTGGCCGACGCCTCCTGGTCGCGGTTCTCGCCGATCGCCGTGACTCCCAGGTCGGCGAGCAGGTCGACGTCGCAGGCCGGGAAGAACTTGGTGACGACCACCAGGGCCGGCTCGTCGGTTCGGCCGGCGGCGCGCATCGCCGCACGGATCCGGGCGTGGACGTCGCCGAGCCCGGCGGCGAGCTCCTCGCGGCGCGATGCCGTCGCCGACCCCTCGCTCATGAGGCCCCCTGCAGAACGACTCCCGCGAACCGCCCGGTCGCACCGTCGCGGCGGTACGAGTACAGGTCGGCCCGCTCGCGGGTGCAGCCGGGAACCCAGTGCACCGCGACGCCCCCGTCCCGCAGCTGGGCCACGACCCCGGCCGCGACATCGATGGCCGCGGTGCCGGTCCACGACACCGTGGCGCTCATGGGCTGCACCTCGGCGGCGACGTCACGCATGGCTGCGGGCACCTCGTAGCAGCGACCGCAGACCGACGGCCCGACAACCGCGTCCACCTCTCCCGCGCCCAGGTCGCTCATGGCCTGGAGGGTGCGCGGCAGCACGCCCGCGACCAGGCCCGGCCGACCGGCGTGCACGGCGGCCACGACGCCGCCACTGCCCGACAGCAGCACCGGCACGCAGTCGGCGACGAGCACGGCCAGGGCCACCTCGGTCGACCGGGTCACGACCGCGTCGCAGCTGGGTGGCCGCTCGGGCACCCCC
>JBBQNZ010000012.1:0-44762 GCA_038330415.1 Actinomycetales bacterium
GCCCATGTAGCGCTTCACGTAGGGGGCGGCGACCGAGTCGGTCAAGAATGACTCCACCTCACCGGCATGTAGAAGCAGGCCTCCGCCGTCGGTCGGTTGCGAGCCGACGGTCATGCGTGGCAAGCCGCTCACGAACGGTTGCCTCCGAGGGGGGATCTCGACGTGGGGGGCTGGAGCTAGCCACCAGTTGATGACCGTATGAAGCTCAGCTGCTCCGCCGTTCTCGCTGAAGAGCGTCGCTTGCGCACGAGGTGTAGCACCGAACCCGATGATGACAACATGCACTGCTGCCTTGCCCGGGGCGTCGGATTCCCAGGCGAAGGTTCGGTGCGCGAACAGGACGTGGACCCCGAGTCGCGTCATAAGGGGGCCCATCACGCGGGCCTGCTCTCCTTGGGTAATGCTGTTGGTCGCGACAAACGCGACTCTCGCGCCCACGCGTCGACTCGCCTCTGCTCCCTTGGCGAACCAAGCACATACATAGTCGATTCGACCGACGCGCAGGCCGAGGGTCTCTGGCAGCGAGTCGTAGAGCAGCGTCCGTTCCATGCCTTGCTCAGGGGATAGTTTTAGGGCTCTTGTGACTCATCCGTGGGTCATCTCCGGCCGGGGAGGACGGGTTTGTGGCCGCCGAGGTTGAGCATGGCCAGGGCGATGAGGGCGTTGGGTGAGCGGAAGCCGAAGGCGATGCGGGTGATGAGACGGATCTTGGTGTTCACCGACTCGATGCGTCCGTTGGACAGGCCGTGTTCGATCGCGGCGAGGATCGAGGCCTGGTGTTTGACGATGCGTCGTTGCAGGTCCACGAACGCGGGGATCCGGCAGCGGCGGGCCCACCCGATCCAGACCTGCAGCGCTTCGACGGCCTCCTCGTAGGACAGCTGGAAGATCAGCCGCAGACCTTCCTTGAGCAGATAGGCCCGGTGCAGCATGGGGTCGGCCTTGGCGATCCAGGCGAGCTTGGCCTGCTGGGCGGTGGTCAGGTTCTCCGGGTTCTTCCACAACGCGTACCGGGCGCCCTTGAGCGCTCGGGCGTGTCCGGTGGCCCGGCCGGCTCGGCGCTGGTGCACGGCGCCGCGGGCCTGGTTCCAGGCCTGGCGGCGGACCTCGTCGAGGGCGTCGGTGGCCCACTTCACTATGTGGAACGGATCAGCGCAGCGCACCGCGTTGGGGCACTTGTCGGCGACGACGGCGCTGATCCAGTCGGCCCCGTCCGCGCTGACGTGGGTGATCAGCTTGCAGCGCTGCTCACCCAGGGCGTCGAAGAACAGGCCCAGGGTGGCCTTGTCCCGGCCCGGCGCGGCCCACACCAGGCGGCCGGAGTCGTGGTCGACCACGATGGTCAGGTACCGGTGTCCGCGCCTCATGTAGGAGATCTCGTCGATCCCGAGCCGGCGCAGGTCGGCGAACCGGTCATGCAGCTGCTCGACGTCGGCCCAGACCCGGGTGATGATCGCCCCGACGGTGCGCCACGCGATCCGCATCAGCTCGGTGACCGCGCTCTTGGAGCACTGCGTGGCCAACCAGGCGACCTGCTCGTCGAAGGCGTAGGTGTGCCCGGCCGCGTGCCGGGCCCAGGGCACCGCGGCCACCGTCGGGCCGTGCTCGCCACAGTTCACCCGGGGCGACTCGGCTTCCAGGACGGCTTGGACCGTGCCTAGGTCCAGCGCCCGCCAGCGCCGCCGACCCTCGCCCCGGTCATACCAGGGCGCCCTACGTTGGCACCGCCCGCACCGACCCCGCGCACGTTTCCCCGCACGAACATGAGCCACCAGCAGCTGCTCGTCCTCATCGAACTCGACCTCTTCGACGACCGTCTTCTCGACCCCGAGCAGGGCTCGCCATACAGTGGCGTTGCGCACGCCGTTCTCCGCTCTTCAGTTCCGGACTCTCGACAAGCCCAGAACCTAGACAGGACAACGGCGTGCGCTCGTTCAGGCGCGCCCAACCACCCACGGAAGTAGCAGGAGAGCCACATTTCACGGCGCCGTCGCGCGAGGTCGACACGATGACGGCGTGACCAGGACGACGCGTGCGGATCTGCCGTGCAGGAAGGTCGAGGCAGGCGTGCGTCGGCTGCTGCGACACGTGCTCGGTCTGGAACCTCCGGTCCACGCCCCGGCGCAGTCGCAGGACCCCGCCCACGGGACGTGGCAGGTGTGTGGGATCGGCCGGTTAGGCGCGAGCGGCCCGGATGGGGTCAGTCGTCGCTGAGCGGGCGGTCCTTGGTCGCGAGCTCGAGCCGCGCCTTCTCCCGGGCCGCCTCGTGCTCGTCCTCGGTGCGCTGCGCGGAGCCGCCGTCCCAGTTCAGGTCGTCGTGCTCCGGCATCCGCCACCGGGCGGTGCTCACGCCGGCCTTCTTGGCCCGCTCGAACGCCTCCTCGATGCAGCGCATGGCGTCCTCGCGGCCGGCCCAGTGGGCGCCCTCGACCGACTTGCCGGGCTCGAGGTCCTTGTAGGTCTCGAAGAAGTGCTGGATCTCGAGCCGGTCGAACGAGCTGACGTCCTCGATCTCGCGGATGTGGTTCTTGCGGGGGTCACCGGCCGGGATGCACAGGATCTTGTCGTCGCCGCCGGCCTCGTCGCGCATGTGGAACATGCCGATCGGGCGGGCGCGCACCAGGCAGCCGGGGAAGGTCGGCTCGTCGAGCAGCACCAGCGCGTCGAGCGGGTCGCCGTCCTCGCCGAGGGTGTCCTCGACATAGCCGTAGTCGGACGGGTAGGCCATCGCGGTGAACAGCATCCGGTCCAGGCGGATGCGGCCGGACTCGTGGTCGACCTCGTACTTGTTGCGGTGACCCTTGGGGATCTCGATGGTGACGTCGAACTCCACGGCGGGTTTCTCCTTCAGGGGGGTGACCTAGGCTCTCGGCACAGTCTGGCCCATGGGCGGGCAGAAGCACGAAGGGAGAGCGGGTGAGACGGGTCATGCTCGCCTCGCTGGTGGGCTCGGCCGTCGCCCTGGTCGCCGTCACCGGCTACGCCGCCGCCGACGTGTTCGACGTCGCCCCGGGCATCCTCACCCTCGACCGGCCGGTCGCCGTGCCGACACCCACGGTGTCCGGCACGCCCGCCCCGGTGGTGCTTCCCGAGCCCGCCGCCACGCTCGACCCGCTGCTCACCGACACCGGCGCCGGCGCCCCGGTGCCGACCCGCGCCGGCCTCGCGCGCGCCCTCACCACGGCATCCGGCGACCCGGCCCTGAAGGGGGGCACCGGCATCAGCATCCGCGACGGCGTCACCGGTTCCGAGCTGTGGGGCCTGGATGCCGCCACCCCTCGGGTGCCCGCGTCCACCCAGAAGCTGCTGGCCGCGCTCGCGGTCGCCGACGGGCTCGACCTCGGGCAGCGGATGACGACCGCGGTGGTCGCCGCCCCGGGCTCGGCCGACGTGGTGCTCGTCGTGGGTGGCGACGCCCTGCTCGCGCCGGGTGCCGGTGACCCGGAGGCCGTCGCCGGCCGGGCCGGCCTGGCCGACCTCGCCGCCCAGGTCGCGGCCTCGCTCGCCCCCTCGGGGCGCACCACGGTGCGGCTGCGGCTCGACCTCACCCACGCCCCCGGCCCGCGGTACCCGTCGACGTGGAACCCGCACGACGTGCGCGACGGCTTCGCCCAGGCCGTGGTCATGACCGGGTTGGCCACCCAGCTGCCGCGGGCCCGGCATCCGTCGCCGCTGAGCCCCGAGCGCGAGGTCGCCACCACCTTGGTCAAGCGGCTCGCGGCCAAGGGCGTGAGCGCCACCCTGCTGCCCGAGCGCACCTGGTCGACGGCGGCGCCGGCGGGCGCCCAGGCCCTCGGCAGCGTCGAGTCGGCGACCTACGCCGAGGTGCTCGACCTCGCCCTCGACCGCAGCGAGAACTCCCTCACCGAGAACCTCACCCGGCAGGCCGCCTCCGCCGTCGGGCGCCCGACCACCCGGCAGGGCGACAACGCCCGGTTCATCCGCGAGCGGCTGACCGCCCACGGGGTGCCGACGGGGGGGCTGCTCATCACCGACGCCTCCGGGCTCAGCCCCGGGCAGCGGGCCAGCGCCGCCACCTTGTCAGGGGTGCTGCGCCTGGCCGCCACCGGCGCGGTCCCGCGGCTGCGCGGGGTCGTGGCCGGGCTCCCGGTCTCCGGGTTGTCGGGCACCCTGACCCGACGCTTCTCGGCGCCGGCCACGCGCGACGTGGTCGGCGTGCCGCGGGGCAAGACCGGCACGCTGCGCGCCGGTTCTGCACTGGCCGGCACCACCGTCGACGCCGACGGGCGCCCGTTGACCTTCGTGCTGCTCGTCGACGGTTTCCCCGAGAACGTCGGGGGAACGCTGCGTGCCCGGGCCGCGTTGGACCGGATCGTGGCCGCACTGACCAGGTGCGGCTGCCGCTGACCGCGGCACGAGGAGAGGCAGGAACCTGCGTGGCTTACGTCGACTGGGAGTTCGCCAAGACCACCGGACGGACGCTCGTGCCCGCGGGCCCGACCGTCACCCGGGCCGAGGCGGAGGCCGAGGTCGCCGCGATCCGGGCCGCGGCCAGGGCAGCCCGTGAGCCGGTCGCCGAGACCGCACGGCTGCAGACCCCGCCCGGGGCGCCCGACGCCCTGGTCGTCGACCGGGCCACCTGGATCAGCGTCAACGCCGACTCGATGAGCGCCATGCTCGACCCGACCTTCGACGCCATGGTCGCCAAGCGCGGCGGCGACGCACCCGGCGCCACGGCGCAGGCCGTCGGCGGCAAGGTGACCGGGGCCGAGGCCGGGGCGTTGCTCGCCTTCATGGCCAGCAAGGTGCTCGGGCAGTACGACCTGGCCCCCGGCGGCACGCCGGCCCTGCTGCTGGTCGCGCCGAACATGATGTCGGTCGCCACCGAGCTGGGCGTCGACCGCGAGGACTTCCGCAAGTGGGTCTGCATGCACGAGGAGACCCACCGCGTGCAGTTCACCGCGAACCCGTGGCTGCGCGACCACCTCGTCGAGCAGGCGCGCGCGCTGGCCGTCGACCTGGCGCCCGACCCGGAGCGGCTCCAGGTGATCGCCGGCCGGCTGACCGAGAAGCTGCCCGACCTGTTCCGCGAGGGCAGCACCGGCCTGGCTGACCTGTTCACCACCCCCGAGCAGCGTGAGAAGCTCGCCCAGCTCACCGCAGTGATGTCGCTGCTCGAGGGTCATGCCGACGTGGTGATGGACGACGTCGGCCCCGCGCACATCCCCACCGTCGCGCACATCCGGGCCAAGTTCAGCGAGCGGCGCAAGGGCGGCGGCGCCCCCGACCGGCTGCTGCGCCGGCTGCTCGGGCTCGAGGCCAAGATGCGCCAGTACCGCGACGGCGCCGTCTTCGTGCGCGGCGTGCAGGACAGGGTGGGGGTCGAGGGCTTCAACGCCGTGTGGACCTCGCCCGACACCCTGCCGCTGGCCCGCGAGATCGAGGAGCCCGAGGCCTGGGTCCGCCGCGTCCACGGCTGACCACCCCCTTGATCGACTTCGTGCGATTTACACGCGGTTCTCGCACGCCCGAGCCTGCGAGAACCGTGTGTAAATCGCACGAAGTCGGGAACAGGGAGGATGACCGGATGGAGCGCGCGCAGGGAGGGCCGGATTCCCCGATGACGCGTCGTTGGGGGTCACCGGATGCCGCGACGGCCGCCATCCGTGCCGCCGTGCGCACCCACCTTGCCGACCTCGCCGCCGCTCTGGACCCCGATGCCCCGGGTCAGGGCGCGAGTGACATGGTGCTGGTGGCGTGCAGCGGTGGCGCCGACTCGCTGGCACTGGCCGCCGCCGTCGCGTTCGAGGCGCCCGCTGCCGGATGCCGCGCCGGCGCGGTCGTCGTCGACCACGACCTCCAGCCGGGCTCGGCGCAGGTGGCCACGGATGCCGCTCGCCGGCTGCGTGACCTCGGCCTCGACCCGGTCGAGGTGCTGACCGTCGAGGTCACGGCATCGGGTGAGGGCTTGGAGGCCGCGGCCCGCGCGGCCCGCTACGCCGCCCTCGGGGCGTCCGCCGACCGGCACGACGCGGTGACCGTGCTGCTGGGCCACACCCTCGACGACCAGGCCGAGCAGGTGCTCCTCGGCCTCACCCGCGGTGCCGGCGCCCGCTCGCTGTCCGGGATGCCGGCCACCCGAGGCCGCTTCCGCCGCCCCCTCCTCGGCCTCACCAGGGAGCAGTGCCGGGCCTCCGTCGCCGCGCAGGGCCTGGCCTGGTGGGACGACCCGATGAACGAGGACCCCGCCTTCACCCGGGTGCGCGCCCGCCGGGCGCTGGCCGACCTCGAGCGCGACCTCGGGCCGGGGGTGGCAGCGGCACTGGCGCGCACGGCATCTCTGCTGCGTGACGACGCCGACCACCTCGACGCCCTCGCCGATGCCGCCGTGGCGAGGCTGGGACCGGCGCCGTGGCCGGTCGGCGAGCTCACCGGCATCCCGCGGGCCGTGCGCACCCGGGTCTGGCGGCGGCTGCTCATCGCCCGGGGGGCGCCCGCCGGGCAGGTCGGCGCCCGGCACACCGACGCCTGCGACCGGCTGCTCAGCGCGTGGCACGGCCAGGGCCCGGTGCACGCGCCCGGCGACCTCCGGGTGGCCCGATCGGCTGGGTTGGTCACCATCGACCCCGCCGATCAGGTTGACTAGGCACCACCACCCGCCCGCGCCCCACCCACCAGGAGCCGCAGTGGACGCCGCCCACATGGGAGCAGACCTCGAACGTGTCCTCATCACCGAGGACGAGATCCAGGCAAGGCTCGGCGAGCTGGCCGACGTGATCGCCACCGAGTACGCGGGCAAGGACCTCCTGCTCGTCGGGGTGCTCAAGGGGGCGGTCATGGTCATGGCCGACCTGATGCGGGCCCTGCCGATCACCGTGCCGGTCGACTGGATGGCGGTGTCGTCCTACGGCTCGGGCACCAAGAGCAGTGGCGTCGTGCGCATCCTCAAGGACCTCGACTCCGACATCACCGGGCGGCACGTGCTGATCGTCGAGGACATCGTCGACTCCGGTCTCACCCTGTCCTGGATCAAGTCCAACCTGGAGTCACGCAGCCCCGCCTCCGTCGAGATCTGCACCCTGCTGCGCAAGCCGGATGCCGCCAAGGTCGAGGTCGACGTCAAGTGGGTCGGGTTCGACATCCCCAACGAGTTCGTCGTCGGCTACGGCCTCGACTACGCCGAGGCCTACCGGGGCCTGCGGGTCGTCGGCACGCTGGCCCCGCACGTCTACAGCTGACCTCCGGCGCCCGGGCGCCGTCGAACGCCCTTGCCGCGCGGAACACGGGGGCGACGGGGCTCGTTGCTAGCGTGTACCCGTCAGACCCGGAGTGATCCCGGGCGGCCGATTGACCCACGAGCAGGAGGACCGGAGCGCGAGCTCCGCACCCACATGGACTTCAAGCGCATCTTCAAGACCCCGCTGTTCTGGGTCCTGGCCGTCATCGTGGTGATGCTGACGGTGTTCTCCTTCGACGGCAACGGGGGCTACACCACGGTCACGACCGCCCAGGCCGAGAAGCTGATCACCGACAAGAAGGTCGAGACGGCGGTGCTGTCCACCGACAACACCCTCAACCTCGACCTCAAGCAGGGCCAGTCCTTCAGCGACTCCGCCTCCGACATCAGCGGGGCCACCAAGGTCCAGGCCGACTACGTCGACGCCCGGGCCGAGCAGCTCATCACCGAGCTCAAGGCCAACGTGCCCAACGGCTACAACGACAAGAAGCAGGGCGACAGCGCCTTCTGGACCATCTTCATCAGCTTCTTCCCGGTGCTGCTGCTGGTCGGCCTGTTCTGGTTCCTGATGAGCCAGGCCCAAGGTGGCGGTTCGCGGGTGATGCAGTTCGGCAAGTCCAAGGCGAAGCTGGCGACGAAGGACACCCCCAAGGTCACCTTCGCCGACGTGGCCGGCGCCGATGAGGCCGTCGAGGAGCTGCACGAGATCAAGGAGTTCCTGGCCGAGCCCGCGAAGTTCCTCGCGGTGGGCGCCAAGATCCCCAAGGGCGTGCTGCTCTACGGCCCGCCCGGCACCGGCAAGACCCTCCTCGCGCGCGCCGTCGCCGGCGAGGCCGGGGTGCCGTTCTACTCGATCTCCGGCTCCGACTTCGTCGAGATGTTCGTCGGCGTCGGCGCCTCCCGGGTGCGCGACCTGTTCGAGCAGGCCAAGGCCAACGCCCCCGCCATCGTCTTCGTCGACGAGATCGACGCCGTCGGCCGGCACCGTGGCGCCGGCCTCGGCGGTGGCCACGACGAGCGTGAGCAGACCCTCAACCAGCTGCTCGTCGAGATGGACGGCTTCGACGTCAAGACCAACGTCATCCTGATCGCCGCCACCAACCGCCCCGACATCCTCGACCCGGCGCTGCTGCGCCCGGGCCGGTTCGACCGGCAGATCGCCGTCGAGGCCCCCGACATGATCGGCCGCCACCGCATCCTCGAGGTGCACGGCCAGGGCAAGCCCCTGGCCACCGGCGTCGACCTGCTCGCTGTCGCCCGTCGCACCCCCGGCTTCACCGGCGCCGACCTGGCCAACGTGCTCAACGAGGCGGCCCTGCTCACCGCGCGCACCGACAAGAAGCTGATCGACGACGAGGTGCTCGACGAGGCCATCGACCGCGTCATCGCCGGCCCGCAGAAGCGCACCCGCATCATGTCGGCCAAGGAGCGCAAGATCACCGCCTACCACGAGGGCGGCCACGCCCTCGTCGCCTCGGCGATGAACCACCTCGACCCGGTCACCAAGGTCACGATCCTCCCGCGTGGCCGGGCGCTGGGCTACACGATGGTGATGCCCACCGACGACAAGTACTCGACGACCCGCAACGAGATCCTCGACCAGCTGGCCTACGCCCTCGGTGGCCGTGTCGCGGAGGAGATCATCTTCCACGACCCCACCACCGGCGCCGCCAACGACATCGAGAAGGCCACCGCCATGGCCCGCAAGATGGTCACCGAGTACGGCATGAGCGAGCGGGTCGGCGCGGTCAAGCTGGGCTCGAGCGGGGGCGAGGTCTTCCTCGGCCGCGACATGGGCCACCAGCGCGACTACTCCGAGCAGGTCGCCGCCGTCGTCGACGAGGAGGTCCGCAAGCTCGTCGACGACGCCCACGACGAGGCCTGGCACGCCGTCAACGACAACCGCGACATCCTCGACCGGCTGGTGCTCGAGCTGCTCGAGAAGGAGACGCTCAACGCCGCCGAGCTCGCGGTGATGTTCAAGGACATCCACAAGCGGCCGGTGCGCGAGACCTGGTTGTCGAGCGCGCACCGCACCCTGTCCGACCTGCCGCCGGTGCTCACCCCGGCCGAGCAGCAGGCGGCCCGCAACGGCTACAGCAACGGCTCCGGCGCCCCCGTCGGCTCCACGGTGACCCCGGGTGACCCCCGCACCCAGGCCGAGATCGACGCGGCCGCCCAGGCCGGGGCCGACCCGGCCGTGCAGGACCACCCGCCGACCCAGGTCATCGAGGTGCCGGACGGTGGACGTGTCGAGCCCTGAGCCGGAGGACGCCGACGACGGCACCATGCACGGACCCGTCGACCTCCCGCGCGCCGAGGCGGCCGTGCGTGAGTTCCTCCTCGCGATCGGGGAGGACCCCGACCGCGAGGGGCTGCGCGAGACCCCCGGCCGGGTCGCGCGGGCCGCTCGAGAGCTCTACGCGGGGCTCTGGCAGGACCCCGCGCAGGTGCTGTCGAAGACCTTCGCGATCCAGCACGAAGAGCTCATCATCGTGCGCGACATCCCGATGTCCTCCACCTGCGAGCACCACCTGCTGCCCTTCCACGGGGTCGCCCACATCGGCTACATCCCGGCCGCAGACGGCCGGGTCACCGGCCTGAGCAAGCTGGGCCGGCTCGTCGAGGTCTTCGCCCGGCGCCCGCAGGTGCAGGAGCAGATCACCACCCAGGTGGCCGACGCGCTCGTCGAGCACCTCGGGGTGCAGGGCGTCATCGTCGTGATCGAGGCCGAGCACCTGTGCATGTCGATGCGCGGCGTGCAGAAGCCGGGCTCGCGCACCATCACCTCCGCCGTGCGCGGCCAGCTGCGCAACCCCGCCACCCGCGCCGAGGCGATGTCGCTGCTGCTCGGCGGCAAGCGGTGACCGGCCGGTGACCCTGCCGCAACCCCGGGGCGGCCGGCCGCTCGTCATGGGCGTGGTCAACGTGACCCCCGACTCGTTCAGCGATGGCGGCGCGTGGTTCACCCCCGAGGCGGCGGTCGCGCACGGCCGCGAGCTGGTGGCCCAGGGCGCCGACCTGCTCGACGTCGGCGGCGAGTCGACCCGTCCGGGCGCCGAGCGCCCGAGCGCCGCCGAGGAGCTGCGCCGCGTCCTTCCCGTGGTCGAGGCGCTGAGCTCGCTCGCGCCGGTGTCGGTCGACACGATGCGCGCCGACGTGGCGGCGGCGGCGCTGGATGCCGGCGCCACGCTCGTCAACGACGTCAGCGGCGGGCTCGCCGACCCCGAGATGGTGCCGCTGGTCGCGCAGCGGGCCGTGCCGTTCGTCGCCATGCACTGGCGCGGGCACAGCCGCGACATGCAGCAGCGGGCGCACTACGACGACGTCGTCGCCGACGTCGTGCGCGAGCTCGCCGGGCGCGTCGAGGCGCTGGCGGCCGCCGGGGTCCCTCCGGATGCCGTGCTGCTCGACCCCGGTTTCGGCTTCGCCAAGAACGCCGAGCACAACTGGGAGCTGCTGCGCCGGCTCGACGAGGTCGTGGCGCTGGGCCACCGGGTCGTCGTCGGCACGTCCCGCAAGACCTTCCTGGGCTCGGTCGGGCGCCCGGCCACGACGGCTCGCCCCCCGCTCGAGCGCGACGTCGCCACCGCCATCACCACGGCGCACGCCGCCCGGCACGGGGTGTGGTGCGTGCGGGTGCACGACGTCGTCGCGACGGTCGACGCCCTCGACGTCGTCGAGGCGCTCGACGTGCCCGAGGGCGAGCGATGAACGGGGTCGCACGCGACCGCATCCGGCTCTCGGGGGTTCGCGGTGGGGGCTTCCACGGCGTCTTCGAGCAAGAACGCCGCGAGGGCCAGGAGTTCGTCGTCGACGTCGAGCTGGCCGTCGACCTCGGCCCGGCGGGGGCGAGCGACGAGCTCGGTGACACGGTCAACTACGGCGAGATCGGCGCGGCCGCGCTGGCGCGCATCGAGGGCCAGCCGCACGACCTCATCGAGCGACTGGCCGAGCTCGTCGCCGATGACGCCCTGGCCCACCCGTCGGTCGACGAGGTCACCGTCACGGTGCACAAGCCGCAGGCGCCGGTCGGCGTGCCCTTCGGCGACGTCACGGTGTCGGTGACCCGCCGGCGTCAGCCGGTGCCGGTCGTGATCGCGGTGGGGGCCAACCTCCCGTGGGGGCACCGTAGCCCGCACGACACGGCATCCTCGGCGATGGAGTCACTCGCCCACCACCCGGCGGTGCGCGTCGTGGCGTCGTCGGCGCTGCACGACAGTGACCCGGTCGGCGGCCCCGAGCAGCCCACCTACGTCAACGCCGTGGTGGTGGCGCGCACCTCCCTCTCGCCGACGTCGCTGCTGCGCGAGCTGCACGCCGTCGAGGACGCCTTCGACCGCAGGCGCGAGGTGAGGTGGGGCGCCCGCACCCTCGACCTCGACCTCGTGCAGTACGGCGACCCCGCCGCCGGCACCGACGTGACGTCCGACCGGCCCCGGCTGACCCTGCCGCACCCCTTGGCCCACGAGCGGGCGTTCGTGCTGCTGCCGTGGCTCGAGGCCGACCCCGATGCCGTGCTGCGCCAGGCCGGCCGGGCCGTGCCCGTCGCCGAGCTGGTCGCGGCCCTCGACACGACCGGCGTGCGCCTGCACACCGACGACCCGACCGGTCCGGCGAGCCCGGCCACCGATGATGACGACGACGACGAAGGACACGAGAGCTGATGCGCCGCAAAGAGATCCGCGTGAAGACCCTCGCGCTGGTGGCGGCCGTGGCGGGCATCATCTCGTTCGCCGTCTTCGCGCTGATCACCCGCACCGGCACCTTGGTGCCGCGGCCCGCAGTGCTGTCGGGGGTGCTGCTCGTCGTGATGGGTGGCCTCGTGCTCTGGCTGGCCCGCCCGGTGCGCCGCTACCTGCAGGGGCGCGCGACGAGCACCCTCGACCCGCTGCGTGCCGCCCGCACCGTCGTGCTCGCGCAGGCCGCCGCCCTCACCGGGGCCGCCGCCGCGGGCTGGTACCTGGGGCAGCTGGTCGTCGTGGTCACCGGCCTCTCGCTCGAGGCGAACCGGAGCCGGGTGCTCCCGCTCGTCGCGATCGTCGTGGCCGCGGTGGCCCTCGCCGCGGCCGGGCTGGTGGCCCAGCGCTGGTGCCGCGTCGACCCGCCCGAAGAGGACGACGACGAGGCCCGCGACCGCGCGGCGTAGGCCCAGGTCTCGACCTCGGCCAGGCCTCAGGCGGCGGCCACGGCCCAGACCACCCAGTTCCCCACGTAGTGGCCGCCCTTGACGGGGGTCGTCGGGTCGCAGGTGATGAGCCGCAGCAGGGGGCGCGGGTTGCCGGCATCCCAGATCGAGTCGTCCTTGGGCACCTGCTTCTTCGACAACGCCGCGGAGCGGGTCACCACGAAGTCGGCAGCGTCGCCCGTGGAGTACGTGACGCGCACCCGGGCGCCGGGCCGCACCTGCGGCAGCTTCGCGAAGGTGTCCGGACCGGTGGCCCGGGTGTTGATGTGACCGGCGAGGATCGACGCTCCGGGATAGCCCGGCTTGGGCCAGCCCTTCTCGTCGTACCACCCGGCGACGCCCGCGGGCGGGGCGAGGACGCCCCTGTCGTCCAGCCCGGTGGCCACCAGCGGCGCGTCGACCAGCACGGCGTCGCCCAGGGCGGTGACGGTGACCCGCTTGGGCTTTCCCTGCGGGCGGGCGCTGATGTGGACCGCCTGCTCGGAGGGAGTGGGCGTGGCCGTGGGGGACGCCGTCACCGACGCCGGGCTGGGGCTGGGGCTGGGGCGCGGGCTCCGCGTCGTCGGTGCGGCGGTCGGCGGTGCCGGGTCGGCCGCGCACGCCCCGAGCAGGGCGAGCGCGGCCACGGCACCCGCTGCCAGGGCGGTCCGGCGGCGGAGCGAGATCTGCTCGGAGGTCGGCACGACCTTCAGTGCCGGCGCGAGCTGCCGCGGGCGCGACCCGTGGCGACTGCACCCACGCCGCCCACCATGAGGGCGCCGCCGAGCACGAGCGGCAGGGCCGAGGAGCGGTCGTTGCCGGCGAAGTCGGTCTGCACGACGACCGGCCGCACCGGGCTGGCGGTCACGGTCACTGTCGGCGTCGGGGCAGCGGTCGCCTCGAACGAGTCGATGGTGATGTCGCCCTCGTCGACGAGCGTGCAGCCGATGACCAGATCGACCGGGGCGGGCGGGGCGCTCGGAGCGGGTGAGGTGGGCGTGCCGCTCGGCACGGTTGCGGTGGGCGTGCTGGTGGGTGCGGAACCCATCGGGCCGGGGTCGACCGCGAGCAGGAAGTCGCTCGCCACCAAGGTGTTCGTGCCGGCCGTCTTCGCGGTCACCTGGCCACCCTGGCCGGCGAGCTCCACGGTCATCGGGCCCTGCGCGGGTACCGCCGTGTCGCCGAACGTGAGGTCGACGAAGTACTCGTCTCCGCTCTCCTCGAGGAGGGTGAGCGTGATGCCACCGCCCTGGACGGAGTTCAGCTGGTTCTGGCGCAACAGGTCGGTGAAGGCGTCGGGCAGGGTCACCGAACCGGTGAACGGGTCGAGCGAGACCTTGGCGCCCACCGGCACGACGAGGCCCTTGCCGATGGCGGAGTCGAAGGAGGCGGTGGCCGGCCCGGCGGGCGCCAGGGTGTCGGACAGGAAGTCGCACGAGTACGACAGGTCGGCGGATGCCGCCTGGGCCGGTGACAAGGTGAGGGCGGCGGCGAAGAGGGCGGCGCCCCCGACGAGGGCGGCGCGCGTTGCGGCGCGGGCGGTGAGGCGCATGGTGGTTCCTTCGACGGCAGTGCGAGGGCTCCCGATGGAGCCGAGCCGGACGCTATCGCACCCCTGCGACGGCCCGCGGGCATTGTGCGAGAACTCGCAACCGCCCGGCGCCGGCGGTCTACTTGTCGACGTCTCCGACGACGAAGAACATCGAGCCGAGCACCGCCACCATGTCCGCGACCAGGCAGCCGGGCAGCACCCGCGACAGCACCTGCACGTTGTTGAACGACGCCGAGCGCAGCTTGAGGCGCCACGGGGTCTTCTCGCCCCGGGACACCAGGTGGTAGCCGTTGAACCCCAGCGGGTTCTCGGTCGCGGTGTAGCGCTCGCCCTCGGGCACCTTGAGCACCTTGGGCAGCCGCTGGTTCACCGGGCCCGCCGGGAGCGTGGAGAGCGTGTCGAGGCACGCCTCGGCGAGGTCAAGGCTGACGTGCACCTGCTCCAGGAGCACCTCGAGGCGCGCCAGGCAGTCGCCGGCGGTGCGGGTGACCACCCGGCCGGGGCCGCCGGGCGCGAACAGCGTGCCGTAGGCGAGGTAGGGGTCGTCGCGCCGCAGGTCGACGTCGAGCCCGCTCGCCCGGCCGATCGGGCCGGTGACCCCGTAGGCGAGACACATCTCGCGGCTGAGCACGCCGACGCCGCGCGCTCGTGCCTCGACGATCTCGTTGCCGGAGATGAGCGACTCGAGCTGGGGCAGACGCCGTCGCACGCCGTGCACCGCGGTCTCGACCCGGCCCAGCCACCCCGCGGGGACGTCCTCCTTCAGGCCGCCGACCCGGTTGAACATGTAGTGCATCCGCCCGCCGGAGGCCTCCTCCATGACGGCCTGCAGCTCTTCGCGCTCGCGGAACGCGTAGAAGACCGGCGTGATGGCGCCGAGCTCGAGCGGGTAGGAGCCGAGGAACATCAGGTGCGAGAGAACGCGGTTGAGCTCGGCCAGCAGCGTGCGCAGCCAGACCGCCCGCTCGGGCACCTCCATGCCGAGCATCGCCTCGACCCCGAGCACCACCCCGAGCTCGTTGCTGAACGCCGACAGCCAGTCGTGCCGGTTGGCCAGCACGGTGATCTGCCGGTAGTCGCGCACCTCGAACAGCTTCTCGGCGCCCCGGTGCATGTAGCCGATGACCGGCTCGGCGCTGATGATGCGCTCGCCGTCGAGCACGACCCGCAGCCGGAGCACCCCGTGGGTGGCCGGGTGCTGGGGCCCGATGTTGAGCACCATGTCGGCCGTCGCCAGGCCACCGGCGCCCATGCCGACGTCGAGCGCGCGCTGGCCGGTCTCGGAGGTCACGCCGCCAGTCTGCCGCACGCCGGGCCCGTCCCGTGGGCAGCAGCCCGCGATGCGCGGGTCCGCCCCGCGGTCAGCAGCCGGCGAACGTCTCGCCGCTGGTCCCCCATCCGTCGGCGTCGACGCGGACCAGGAGCAGCCGGTCGGAGTCCGGGGCGTCAGCCAGCTCGGTCGCGCTGACGGAGCGGGTCTGCAGCGGCTCGCCGGCCGCCACGCAGTGGTGCAGCAGGAAGGTGGCGCCCTCCGCGATCGGGATGTCGAAGGTCTTCTTGGCGTTCTGGTTGACGTACCGGTTCGACCCGACCTTCCACGAGGTGACCCGCAGGCCGTGCTCGGCCATCACGGCATCCTTGACCTTGGGGTCGGTCCACCGGTCGAGCACGAGGACGTCGACGCCGCCTTCGCGCTTGACGCCGGTGACCAGTCCGAAGTCGAACGCCCGGCCCTTGACGTCGCTGGTCGGGGCCCTGCCCCGGCCCGAGGCCGTGCTCGAGGGTGTCTCCGAACCGGCTGAGGCGGACCCCGACGGGGTACCCGTCACGGTGACGACGACCTCATGGGGCGTGTCCGCCCCACAGGCACTCAGGCCGGCGCCCGCCACCAGGGCGAGCGCGAGGGGGGCACACGGCATCCGACGTCGCATCCACCCAACGGTGCCAGAGACCACCGCCCGGAGTCACATCCGCTGCACCCGGCGCAGCACCCAGAGGAAGCCACCCAGGCCGTCGGGCGAGGTCAGCGCGCCGAGCGCCGACGCGGCGGCCAGGGCCGCCAGGTAGCCCGCCGGGTCGGTGCGCGCGAGCTCACGGTCCGGGGTGCGGGCACGCGCTCCCAGCGCGTGCAGCGCGGAGCGCTGGGTGGTGACCTCGTCGTGCTCGAGCGAGTCGACCGCGACGTGGGCGGTGAGGTCGCACGACCCGTCGGGCACCGGCGCCACCACGACCCCCGCCCGGTATGCCGTGAGCGTGCCACCCACGGGCCGGTCACCCGCCGTGTGCCCGTAGTCGACGGCGAGCAGGGTGCCAGCGCGCACCCGCGACACCAGGTCGCGCCAGGCCACGTCACGGGCCAGCCCCACCTCGACCCGCGCCCCGACGGGCAGGTCGCCAACGGGCCAGTGCCGGGCACACCAGCCCAGCTCGTCGTCGGTGAGGGCGCCACCGGCCGACTCCTCGCCGGTGCGCGGGTCGACCAGCACCACGGCGAGCCGGCCGGGCCCGACCACCTCGGCCACGGTGCACGGCACCACGTCGAGCCACTCGTGGGCCACGACGAGTACGTCGTCGAGGTCGGTGAGCACGGCGGGCAGGTCACCGCCACCGGGGGAGCGCCACCACGCCACGGCATCCGGCAGGTTCGCGGGGCGGGGCACCACGTCGACCCCGGTCAGCCGCAGGTCGGGGCGCTGCAGTGCCAGGTGGGTGAGCAGCTCGCCGCGCCCGCACCCGACGTCGACGACCTGGTGCACCCCCTCGCGGTCAGCGAGGTGACCCAGCGCCTCGGCGAGCTGCGCGCCGAGCGGCCCGTGGGTGGAGGTCGTGAAGTGCCCGGCCGGGCCCTCGACGCCGCGGTAGAACCCGCGGGGGCCGTAGAGCGCCTCGTGCCACGCCTCGCGCCAGGGGACCATCACGAGCCGCACCGTACCCACACCTGACCCGGCCCGCCCCGACGTGAGATGGCCGACAGCCCTGCCGCCCGAGCCCGGAATCCGCTAGAACTGCTGTCAGGTCCCGCTGGGCCGGGGTGAAGGGAGCGTCCACATGTCAGCACCCCCCGAGTCGATCCCCGCCGAACCGACCCTCAAGGCCGACTCGATCGGCTTCGTCGACGCCCTGGTGATCGGCCTCAACGCCACCTCGCCCGCCTACTCGCTCGCCGCGGTCATCGGGGCGATCGCCGCACTGGTCGGCGTCTACGCGCCCGGGGTGCTGCTGGCGTCGTTCGTGCCGATGGCGCTGATCGCCTCGGCCTTCCTCTACCTGAACCGGGTCGACCAGGACTGCGGCACCACCTTCAGCTGGGTGACCCGGGCGATGGGGCCGTGGTTCGGGTGGCTCGGCGGCTGGGCGATCGCGATGACCGGGGTGCTCGTCGTGGGCTCGCTGGCCGACGTCGGGGTCAGCTTCAGCCTGATGGCGGTGGGGCTCGACGACGCCGCCGAGAACGCCTGGGTCCGGATGCCGCTCGCGATCCTGCTGATCCTGGGGATGACCTGGCTGTGCGTGCTCGGCACCGACCTCTCGGCCAAGCTGCAGAACGTCCTGATCGTCGCCCAGATCGTGTCGCTGCTCATCTTCGCCGCCGTCGCGATCTGGAAGGCCGTCACAGGGAACAGCCCGCTCGACGCCATCGACCCGTCGTGGTCCTGGCTCAACCCGTTCGGTGCCGGGGGCGCCGCCCTGACCTCGGGCCTCCTGCTCGGCGTGTTCGCCTACTGGGGGTGGGAGTCGGCCGTCAACCTCAGCGAGGAGACCACCGACGGCGACTCCACCCCGGGACGCGCCGCCATGTGGAGCACCGTGGTGCTGCTGGTGACCTACGTGTCGGTGGCTGTCGCCGTCGTGGCGTTCGCGGGCACCGCCTACCTCACCGAGAACGCCGGCGACGAGGAGTTCCTCTTCGCCGACCTGGCCGACCAGGTGCTCGGCGGCTGGGGCTGGGTGGTGCTCGTCTCGGTGGCGACCTCGGCGATCGCCTCGACCCAGACCACGATCATCCCCGCATCGCGCACCGCGTTGTCGATGGCCCGCCGGCACGCCCTGCCACCGAGCCTGGGCCACATCAGCGCCCGCTACCGCACGCCCGACGTGTCGACCTGGCTCGTGGCCGGCATCGCCATCGTCTGGTACGTCGGCATCTACCAGCTGAGCGAGAACGCGCTGTTCGACTCGCTCACGGCGATGTCGCTGCTCATCGCGTTCTACTACGCGCTCACCGGGGTGGCGTGCGCCGTTTACCACCGCAAGCACCTGACCGACAACGTGAAGAACTTCGTGTTCATCGGGGTCGGCCCCGTCGTGGGCGCGATCCTGCTCACCTGGCTGCTCGTGCTCTCGGTGCGCGACATGTCCGACCCGGCCAACTCCTACAGCGGGCAGTCCTGGTTCGGGGTCGGGCCACCGCTGGTCATCGGCGTCGGCATCTTCTCTGTCGGGGTGCTGTTCATGTTCTACTGGCGCGCCCGCGACGGGCGCTACTGGCTCGAGCGCCCGTCGCTGCCCGACCCCGACGTGGTGCGGCGGGTCACATCCGCCGCCAAGGACCCCGACGGGATGGAGGGCTGACCCATGGCGATCGTGCTCGGCTACGACGACTCACCCGGCGCCGGCATCGCGCTGGCCGCGGCGATCCGGGTCGCACAGCGTCTCGGCGAACCCCTGGTGCTGGTCTACGGGGCCGGGGTGCCCGGTGGGCGGGGCGAAGAGTTCCGTGCCCACTCCGAGGCCGTGCACGAGCTGGGGCGCAGCGCGCTCGCCCACGCCGTCGACCTGGCCACGGCCGCCGGGGTCACGGCCCAGGTCGAGCTCGTCGATGCCCGCGCGGCGGAAGCGCTGCTCGAGGCGGCGGCCCGCCACGACGCGACCATGATCGTGGTCGGCACCACGGGCGAGAGCCCGCTGAAGGGTGCCGTGCTCGGGTCGACCCCGCATCGGCTGCTCCACCTCAGCGACCGACCGGTGCTGTGCGTGCCGGTCGACGGGGGGTAGACCCCACCGAGCCGACGTCAGCGCGCCCGGAGGAGTAGGTTGCTCGCTCGTGGACGGCATCGAGCACCCCGCCCGGCTGACCGTGGGGGTCGTGGGGGCCGGCCGGGTCGGTGCGGTGCTCGGGGCGGCGCTCGCCCGGGCGGGCCACCGGGTGACCGGGGCGTATGCCGTGTCAGACGCCAGCAGGGCCCGGGCCGCCGAGCTGCTGCCGGGCGTGCCGCTGGCCGACGTCGCCACGGTGGTGGAGGGCGCCGAGCTCGTGCTCCTCGCGGTGCCCGATGACGCGCTCGCCCACCTCGTCGCCGGCCTGTCCGCGACCGGAGCCTGGCAGGCGGGGCAGATGGCCGTGCACACCAGCGGCCGGCACGGCGTGGCCGTGCTGGAACCCGCCCGGGCTCACCACGTGCTGCCGCTCGCCCTGCATCCGGCGATGACCTTCACCGGCACCGCGATGGACCTCGACCGGCTGCCCGACTGCCCGTTCGGAGTGACGACCGACGAGGCGCTGCGGCCGGTGGCCGAGGCCCTGGTCCTGGAGATGGGCGGCGACCCGGTGTGGGTGGCCGAGCGCGACCGGCTGGCCTACCACACGGCCCTGGCTCACGGCGCGAACCACCTGGTGACGTTGACCAGCGAGGCGATGGAGCTGCTCGCGCGCGCCGGGGTCGCCGAGCCACGCCGCGTCATCGGTCCGTTGATGCAGGCCGCCCTCGACAACGCCCTGCGCCTGGGTGACGCGGCCCTCACCGGCCCGGTGGCCCGTGGCGACGTGGGTACGGTGGAGGACCACCTGCGCGAGCTGGACCGGCTCTCGCCCGAGATCCGGAGGACCTACGTGGCGCTGGCCCGTGCCACCGCCCTGCGCGCCCTCGACAGCGGGCGGCTGCGGCCCGCGGCCGCGGAGCCCCTCCTCGACATCCTCGCCGACCAGGAGCACTGAGTGACCACCGCCACCACCGTCCCCGTCGTCGCGCACACGCGCGGTGAGCTCAAGGCCGCCCGCGAGGCGCTATCGAGCCGTGACGTCGCCGTCGTCATGACGATGGGGGCGCTGCACGACGGCCACGCCCAGCTGATCCACACCGCCCGGCAGCGGCACGACCACGTCGTGGTGACGATCTTCCTCAACCCGCTGCAGTTCGGGCCCAAGGAGGACCTGTCGCGGTACCCGCGCACCTTCGACGCCGACCTCGAGATCTGCACGACCGCCGGCGTCGACGTGATCTTCGCCCCGACCCCCGACGTCGTCTACCCTGAGGGCGACCCGGGCGTGCGGGTCTCGGCCGGGCCGCTCGGCGAGGTGCTCGAGGGCGCCTCCCGGCCCGGTCACTTCGACGGCGTGCTCACCGTGGTCGGCAAGCTGCTGCACCTCACCGCCGCCCGCAGCGCCTACTTCGGCCAGAAGGACGCGCAGCAGCTGCTGCTCATCCGGCGGATGGTGCGTGACATCGACTTTTCCGTCGACATCGTCTCGGTGCCGACCGTGCGCGAGGACGACGGGCTGGCGATGAGCAGCCGCAACATGTACCTCACCCCCTCCGACCGTGAAACAGCGCTGTGCCTCAGCCGGGCGCTGCGGGCCGGCGGCGACGCCGCCGCCTTCGGCCCGTCGGCGATCCGCCGGGCCGCCCGCGAGGTGCTGGTCGAGGAACCGCTGGCCCTGGTCGACTACCTCGTGCTGGTGCACCCGCAGACCCTCGCCGACGTGCCCGAGTGGTACCGCGGCGAGGCGCTGCTCGCGGTGGCGGCCCGGGTCGGCACGACCCGGTTGATCGACAACACCCCGCTGCTCGTCGGGCCGGGCGGTGGGGCGCTCGACGTCTTCTCCGACGTGCCGCACGCCCGGGCCGAGGTGTGAGCCGGATGCCGGTGCCGCCGGTCACGCTGCCCCGACGCCTCAGTGCCTCCGAACCGGGCTGGACGACGAGCGCCGACGTCGTCGTGGTCGGCTCCGGCATCGCCGGGCTCACCTGCGCCCTACGGCTGCGCGAGCGGGTCGACCGGGTGCTGCTGGTGACCAAGGCCGTGCTCTCGGCCGGGTCGACGGAGTGGGCCCAGGGCGGCATCGCCGCGGCCCTCGCCCCCGAGGACACGCCGCAGGAGCACCTCGACGACACGCTCGTGGCTGGGGTGGGGCTGTGCGACCCCGTGGCGGTGCGCATCCTCGTGACCGAGGGGCCGGAGCGGGTGCGCGAGCTCGTGGCGCTGGGAGCCGAGTTCGATCGCGACGCCGAGGGCGAGATCAAGCTGACCCGCGAGGGTGGTCACCACCGCGACCGGATCGCGCACGCCGGGGGTGATGCCACCGGCGCCGAGATCTCGCGCGCGCTCATCGCCGCGCTGCACCGCGTCGTCGACGACCCCGGCATCGAGGTCGTCGAGCACGCGCTGGTCGTCGACCTGCTCACCGCCGACGACGGTGCCGTGTGCGGGGTGACGCTGCACGTCATCGGCGAAGGCCAGGTCGACGGCGTCGGGGCGGCCTACGGCCGGGCGGTCGTGCTCGCGACCGGCGGCCTGGGCCAGATCTACACCTCGACCACCAACCCGCCGGTCGCGACCGGTGATGGCATGGCGGCCGCGCTGCGCGCCGGTGCGCGGGTCACCGACCTGGAGTTCGTGCAGTTCCACCCGACGGTGCTCTTCCTCGGCGAGGGGTCGACCGGCCAGCAGCCGCTGATCTCCGAAGCGGTGCGTGGCGAGGGTGCCTTCCTCGTCGACGGGGCCGGGGTGCGCTTCATGACGGACCGGCACGAGCTGGCCGACCTCGCCCCCCGGGACGTGGTGGCGCGCGCCATCCTCGACGTGATGCGCGCCCAGCAGCTCGAGCACGTGTGGCTCGACGCCCGGCACCTCGGGGGCAACTTCCTCGAGCAGCGCTTCCCGTCGATCGTGGCCCGCTGCCGCGAGCTCGGGTTCGACCCCGCCACCGAGCTGCTGCCGGTGGCGCCCGCCCAGCACTATGCGTCGGGCGGGGTCGAGACCGACCTGCTCGGGCGGTCATCGGTCGACGGCCTCTATGCGTGTGGCGAGTGCTCGTGCACCGGGGTCCACGGCGCCAACCGGCTCGCGTCCAACTCCCTGCTCGAGGGCCTGGTCTTCGCGCACCGCATCGCCGACGACGTCACCACGCGCCTCGCCGCGGGCGAGCTGCCGCTGCGCACACCGGCGTCCGATGCCGGCGATGCCGCGGAGCTCGACGCGTCGCACCGCCTCGACGTGCAGCGCGCGATGACGCGGGGGTCGGGGCCGGTGCGGTCGGCTGCCTCGACGGCCGGCGCGCTCGAGGCGTTGGCGGCGCTGGCGGCGCTGCCGCCGAGCCCGGCCGAGCCCGGCCCGGCCACCTGGGAGACGACCAACCTGCTGCACCTCGGGCAGGCCCTGGCGACCGTCGCGCACCGGCGCGAGGAGACCCGCGGTGGGCACGTGCGCTCCGATTTCCCTGAGCGGGACGACGCCCGCTGGCTCACCCACCTCACGACGACCCGGCCGGCCGACGGGGCGCTCGTCGTCACCGAGCGGCCGGTGGAGGTCCCGGCATGACCGACTTCGGATTCCCCACTGCCGACGCCCTGCTGCTGGTGGAGCGCGCTCTCGACGAGGACCTCGCGACCGGCACCGACGTCACGACGATGGCGACCATCCCGGCATCCCAGGTGTCGGTGTCGCACCTGGTGGCGCGGGCCGACGGCGTGGTCGCCGGGCTGCCGGTGGTCGCCCTCGTGCTGGATGCCGTGGCGGCGCGGCTCGGCAGCGGTGCGGTGGGCGTCGAGCTGCTCGTCGGGGACGGCGTCCGGGTCGGGCGCGGCGACCACCTCGCGACCCTGCGCGGGGCGACCCGCACCACCCTGGTGGCCGAGCGGACCGTCCTCAACATCCTGTCGCGCAGCTCGGGAGTGGCGACGCACACCCGGCGCTGGGCCGACGTGCTCGAGGGCTCGGGAGCGATGGTGCTCGACACCCGCAAGACGACGCCGGGGATGCGCGCGCTCGAGAAGTACGCGGTGCGCTGCGGCGGGGGCACGAACAAGCGGATGGGCCTCTACGACGTCGCGATGATCAAGGACAACCACAAGCTGGCGGCCGGGGGACTGACGGCGGCGTACGAGGCGGTGCGGCGCACCTTCCCCGACGTCGCGATCCAGGTCGAGGTGACGACCACCGCCGAGGCGGTCGAGTCGGTGGCTGCCGGCGCACGGTTCCTGTTGTGCGACAACATGACTCCCGAGCTGCTGCGCCAGACGGTGGATGCCGTGCGTGCGGCCGGGGAGCCGGTCGAGATCGAGGCGACCGGCAACCTGACACTCGAGGTGGCGGCTGCCTACGCCGCGACGGGCGTCGACTACCTGTCGGTCGGTGGGCTCACGCACTCCTCGCCGATCCTCGACATCGCGCTCGACCTCGACCCCGGGGCCGGCTGACCGGCTGCCCGGCTGACCTGCTGAGCGAGCGGAGGGCGTAGTGATCCTGCCGACCGAGCCCGACCCGCGGCTGGTCACCATCCGACGCGGGGGGACCCTCACGGATGCCGACCACCAGCTGCTCGCGCTGTGGGCGGCCTCCTGCGCCGAGCACGTGCTGCCCCTCTTCGAGGCCGCCCGGCCCGACGACCTCCGGCCGCGCGGGGCGGTCGAGGCGGCCCGAGCCTGGGTGCGCGGCGAGCTGCCGATGATGCAGGCCCGCGCGGCGGGTGGGCACGCGATGGGCGCCGCCCGCGACCTGACCGGGGCGGCACGGCACGCGGCCTACGCGGCCGGCCAGGCCGGGGCCGTCGCACACGTCGCCGCCCATGACCTCGGGGCGGCCGCCTACGCGATCAAGGCCGTGCGTGCCGCCGTTCCCGCAGCGGAGGCGGTGGCCGCGGGGCGACGCGAGTGCCGGTGGCAGCGGGGCCGGCTGCCCGAGGCCGTGCGCGAGCTGGTGCTCGACGACCAGCAGCGGCGCAACCACCTCTGCTGGTCGGTCTTCGACTGCTGACCGGGCGCGCTCGGCTGTCGCGGTGCGCTCGGGCCTGGACGAAGGGTGCCGTCTGTCGACCCGTCAAGAACTGCCCACGAGGGCCGTCGAGCCCCGGCATGTCTCGACCCCTCGTTCTCGCCGGGTCAGTGTCTACCGAGTCGCCGGGCGAACCGACGGTCAGGACTGTGGTTCTCGAGAACCGATGGGCCCGTCGACCGCTCGCTCGTGCTTCGGTCGGGGCACGCCTCCCCATCCACCACCCATCGTGCCGGGGGCGGGGTCCGACTCGAGTGAGCAGGACACGCGCGACATCGTCGTGAGTCTCGGGCATGTTCAGCTCACTCGATCTGCTCGCGCGGTTCATGGCGTCGCCCGTCGACAGCCGACCTCGGCCGGCTGTCCAGCTCAGCCCGCGGTGGGGGCGCTCGGCGTGGGGGCGGGCGCGGGGGGCTGGTCGACGACGAGCAGGTTGCCCGAGTACATCCCCATCGCACAGGTGAAGTGCACCGTTCCGGCCTTCATGACCGGCAGCGGCACGGTGTTCTCACCCTCGGTGAGGTTGACCGAGACGCCCAGGTCGGGCACCCGCAGGGCCGCGCTGCAGTTGTACTGCGACGTGCCCTCGATGAGCCACGTGGTCGGCATCCCGGAGTAGAGCACCGTGTCGGCCGGCGCGTAGCCGTCCGGTCCCTGCGTCATCCGCACGGTCTGCGCGCCGTCGCTGACCGTGACGTTGGCGGATGCCGTGCGCGCCCCGGCCGCCGACGTCGCGGCTGCCGATGCCGAGCCCCCGGTGAGCCCCAGCAGGTTCAGCCCGCTGGAGACGTTGAGCAGGGCGAAGGCGAGGACGAGCACCCCGACGACTCGCAGCACGGTGGCCTGGCGCCGACCGGTCGTGAGCTCGGGCACCGACCCCAGCGCCAGCAGCCCGGGGGTGGTGCCCAGGGCGAAGGTCGCCATGATGGCTCCCGCGGCCACCGGCGCCGCGGTCGACAGGGCGTAGACCTGCGCGGCCTGGGTGAAGCCGCAGGGCAGCAGGAAGGTGGCAGCGCCGACGAGGGCGGTGCGCCAGTGGCTGTAGCCGGCATCCGCCGCGTCCTCGATGCCGAGCGCCCGGCCGAGCCCGGCGGGCAGCCGCGGCGACCAGGCGGCGACCCTCGGGGAGACCCCGGTGAGCCGGATGCCGAGCAGGAACATGACCACCGCGACGGCCAGCACCAGCAGGCCGGTGACCCGGGTGGGCAGGCTCATCGTCGAGCCGATGGCGCCGAGGAGGGCGCCGAGGACGCCGAAGCCGACGATGCGGCCGGCGTTGAAGGCGAGCTGCGGCCGCATCCGGGTGGCGAAGGAGAGCGAGGTCGCACCGCGGGCGGCGAGGGTGGCGGCGTGCGATGCGGAGAACCCGAGCACGAGGCCGCCGACCATGGCCATGCAGGTGGAGACGCCGGCGGTCAGGCCGAGCAGGAGCACGAGGAGCAGGCCACCGCGCGACGGGTCGGACAGGCCCGAGGTGAGGTCGGCCGGGCCGAGCACGGAGATCGCCACGGCCACGGCGGCGACCGCCGCGGCGGCCCCCAGCACGGTGCGCCACACGGACAGGTCGGGCGAGAGCCAGGGGGAGGTGCCCGGCTCGTAGCCGGCGTAGCGGATGGCGGCCTCGAGCTGGGAGCGGTCGAGGGGGCCGTCGCCGGTGATGGTCGCGGTGCCCCGGGTGGCGGAGACGCTCACCTCAGTGACCCCGGGCACGCGCCGCAGCGCACGGGTGACCCGCTTCTCGCAGGAGTCGCACGTCATCCCGGTGATGGGGACGGTGAGGGCACTGGCAGTGTCAATGCCGGCCTTGGTGCTCACCGTGGTCCTCCCGGGCCTTGTCTGGTTAACGGTTCAAGCATCATCGTCCCACCGCCGCATCGGCCGTGCTGCCGGTTTGGGACCGTGCTCACACCCCCGCGGGGTGTCCGAACCGCCGCCAGCGCAGAGCCACCGAGTAGTCGACGGTGAGGCCGTCGTGGGCGGCAAGAACCTCGTCGGCCACCGCAGGCGGAAGCTCGATGCGCGCCACGGCCTCGAGGTCGTCGCGGCGGTCGAACGTCCACTCGATCGTCAGGTGCTCGGTCGTGAACCCCTGACGGCGCCAGAACCGTTGCACCGCAACAGGATCGTAGGCCGGGTACGCGCGTCGGAACCACGCGCCGAAGGTCGACCGGGTGACGTCGTTGTCGACGACGACGGCGATGCCGCCCCGCCGTAGCACGCGGGCGAGCTCAGCCAGCCCCGGCTCGCACCCGGCGCCGAAGAAGTAGGCCCACCGCGCGTGCGCTACGTCGACACTGGCGTCGGCCAGGGGCAGCGCCTCGGCATCACCACCGAGCACGGATGCCGGGTGCTCGCCCGACGCCGCGAGCCGCTGCTGTGCGCGGCGCACCAGCGGTAGGTGCGGCTCGACCCCGACCACACGCGCGCCGCGGGCGGCGAACCGGGTCAGGTGGAACCCGCTGCCGCACCCGATGTCGGCGACGTCTGCACCCCGCAGGGAGCGCAGGGCGTCGATCGTGGTGTCGATGACCCCGGCCCGGTCGGAGGCGAGGTTCTCCAGCTCGTAGACGTCGGGGGAGTCCCAGATGTTCGGGCTGCGGATCACGACGAGCGGCGCGGCTTCGACGGCTTGGCGGGCGCCTTGGAAGCCGGCTTCGCCGGGGCCTTGGCCGGCTTGGCGGGGGACTTGGTCGTGGCCTTCTTGGCGGACGCCTTGCTGTTGGCGGACGACTTGGTGTGCGAGGTCGTTGTGGTCGCGGCGGCCTTCGTGGCGGCCTCCTTCGCAGCCCGGGTGCCCTTGGCCGGCGGCACCGGGTGCGCCGCCTGGTTGGCGCCGGCCACCGGGGCCGCGGTGCGCTTGCGGGGGACGCGGGTGCGCCGGCCACCGACGGTGTCGGCCTCCACCGTGGCCGGGTGCACGAGCAGCGGGATGAGCTGGCGGGCGCCGGCCGAGCGGGCCCGCTTCACGGTGTCGAGGTGGGCCTCGCAGCGCAGCACCAGCTGGGCGTAGCCCTCTTCGCCCATGAGCGTGGTGAGCTCGGCGCGGTTGCTGCGGTAGACCGGCTCGGCGCCCACGTGGGCCTCGGTGTTGGAGGAGCAGTACCAGTCGAGGTCGTGGCCGCCCGGGCCCCACCCGCGGCGGTCGTACTCGGCGATCGTCACCTCGAGGCAGGAGGTGTCGTCGGGGCGCTCGACGGTGCGGTAGGAGCGGCGGATCGGCAGCTGCCAGCACACGTCGGGCTTCGCCTCGTGCGGGGGTCGCCCGGTGAGCACGGCGTGCTGGTGCAGCGCGCACCCGGCGCCGGCGGGGAAGCCGGGCCGGTTGAGGAAGATGCAGGCGCCCTCGACGACCTTGGTCTTGCGGGCGCCGTCCTCCTTCTCGGTCCAGGCCTTGAGCCGGGCGGGGTCCTTCTCGCCGTAGCGCCCGCGGCCCGGGTGCATCTGCCACTCGTCCTCGCCGAGCTCGGCCACCACGGCCTGCACGCGCTCGACGTCGTCGTCGTCGGTGAAGTGCGCCCCGAGGGTGCAGCAGCCGTCGTCGGGGCGGTCGGCGTAGATGCCCTTGCAGCCCGCCCCGAAGATGCACGTCCAGCTCGACGTCAGCCAGGTGAGATCGACCCGGAACCGCTGACCGGGGTTCGCGGGGTCGGGCATCTCGGCCCAGGTGCGGGCGATGTCGAGGGGAGTCTCGGGCACGCGCCCCACCCTAGGGGCGCCCACGCCCAGCCACTACGTTGGGCGCATGCGCCTCGGGGTCATCGACGTCGGATCGAACACGGTCCACCTGCTCGTTGTCGACGCGCACCCCGGCGCCCAGCCGCTGCCCGCCTCCAAGCACAAGATCGACCTGCGGCTGTCCGAGCACGTCACCGACGACGGCCTGATCGCCGATGCGGGGCGTGACCGGCTCGCCGGCTTCGTGCAGGAGTGCGTCGAGGTGGCCGAGGACCAGGGCGTCGAGGACCTCAGCGGCTTCGTGACCAGCGCGATCCGGGAGGCTCCGAACGGCGACGACGTGCTCGCGGCGGTCGTCGAGCGCACCGGCGTCTCGCTCGACGTGTTGAGCGGTGAGGAGGAGGCACGGCTGACCTTCCTCGCGGCCCGGCGTTGGTTCGGCTGGTCGGCCGGCACCCTGCTGGTCGTCGACATCGGTGGCGGTTCGCTCGAGCTCGCCCAGGGCATGGACGAGGACCCCGACGTCGCGGTGTCGCTGCCGCTCGGCGCCGGCCGGGTCACCCGCGACCTGCTGCCCGGAGACCCCCCCGCCCCCGACGTGGTGCGGCTGGCCCGCAAGCAGGTGCGTGCGTCGATCGCCGCCGAGCTGCGGCCGCTGGCCAAGGCCGGCACTCCCGACGCCGTCGTCGGCACCTCCAAGACGATGCGCTCGCTGGCCCGGATCTGCGGCGCGGCGCCGAGCGCCGACGGGATGTATGCCGCCCGCGCCCTCGACCGGCACACGCTGTCGGCTCGGCTGCCGGAGATCGCCGCGATGACGGCTGCCGAGCGGTCCGGCCTGCCCGGGGTGTCGGGGGCGCGCTCGCGCCAGCTCCTCGCCGGCGCTGTGGTGGCCGAGGCGACGATGGACCTGCTGGGCCTGGACCGCCTCGAGATCTGCCCGTGGGCGCTGCGCGAGGGCATCATCCTGCGGCACCTGGACAGGATGAGCTGAGCCGTGCCGACACGCGGTGCTCAGGGGGCGGCTGCGGGTGGTCCGGTCGACGTGCCGCGGGCCCGGGTCGGGCTGTCCACGGCCTCGGTCTACCCCGAGGGCGTCGCCGCCGCGTTCGAGCTCGCCGCCCGGCTCGGCTACGACGGTGTCGAGGTGATGGTGTGGACCGACCCGCTCACCCGCGAAGCCGGGGCGCTGCGCACGCTGTCCGAGCTGCACGGCATCCCCGTGCTGTCGGTGCACGCGCCGACCCTGTTGGTCACCCAGCGGGTCTGGGGCACCGACCCCTGGGAGAAGGTCGACCGCTCGATGGCGCTGGCCGACGAGGTCGGGGCCGACACCGTCGTGCTGCACCCGCCGTTCCGGTGGCAGCGTGACTACGCCCGTGACTTCGTCGACGGTGTGGCGGGGCGGGGCTCGGGCGGCGACATCCGGCTGGCGGTCGAGAACATGTTCCCGTGGCGGGGCCCGCGCTCACGTGAGCTCGAGGCCTACCTGCCGCACTGGGACCCGGTGCCGCAGCCCTACCACCACGTGACCCTCGACCTGTCGCACACCTCGACCTCCGGGTCCGACGCGATGGAGATGGTGCGCCGGCTGGGGCCGCGCCTGCGCCACCTGCACCTGGCCGACGGAGTGGGCTCGGCGCGCGACGAGCACCTCGTGCCCGGGCGCGGCACCCAGCCCTGCGGCGAGGTGCTCGAGACCCTGGCGAGCGGGGGGTATGCCGGGCACGTGGTCGTCGAGGTGACGACCCGTCGCGCGGGGGAGGCGCAGCGCGAGCTCGACCTCGCCGAGGCGCTCGCCTTCGCCCGCCTGCACCTGGCCACCTCGTCCTGAGTGCGAAAGTGGTTGCCAGAGCCACCAGTTCCGCACTCGAGGCGGGTCCGTGGTGGCTCACGACGCCGGCTGGCCGCGGTTCGCAATGCCGTCGAGCCGCAGCACGTCGGACTCGTCGCGGTGGCTGCCCGTCGTGCCGACGTGGGTGTCGCTGATGCCGGGGCCGTTCTTCACGACGTGCACCATGGCCATCGCGTGCCCGCGGCCGAGCCCGTAGTCATCGGCCAGCCAGGTGACGATCTCGCCGGACTTGGTGGCGGCGCCGTAGCCACGGGCGTGGGCCTCGTCGACCAGCTGCTGCGGCGTCTTACCGGTCTTGTTCTCGATCGCATCGAGGTAGGCCTGGAAGGACACGGGCGGTCTCCTCTCGTCGGGGGTCCTCAGACCCAGTAGGTGTCGTGCTGAAGCATGAAGGCGACCCGCTCGTCGGGCGACATCGGCGCGCCGCGGCCCACGGCATCCAAGGTCTCGAAGTAGTCCTCGCGGGGTGCGCCCGGGGTGAACATCAGCAGCATCCGGGCCCGGCCGGCGCCGCGGAAGCCGTGCAGGCCGCCCTCGGGCACGTGCAGGAAGTCACCGCTGCCGGCGGTCACCCACCCGCTGCCGTCGTAGAGGCGCACGCTGCCCTCGAGCACGTAGAACGACTCGGTGATGGCGCGGTGGAAATGCGGGTCGGGGCCGGACTCCTCGTCGCCGAAGGTCCAGCGGTAGAGGCCGTAGTGACCGCCGGTGGCGTCTCCGGTGGCGAGGTACTCGCAGGTGCCGCCGGAGCGGTGGGTGATCTCGGGGTCGGTGCCGTCGCGACGCAGCCAGGCGCTCACCTCGCCGCCGTCGCCGCGGTAGACGTCGGCGGGGTAGGGCCGGTGCAGCGGGGTGGGGAACGACATCCCGGAACGCTAGCGCCGCGCCCCGACGGTGCGGGGTCTTGCGGCATCCATGGCACGGGTGGCATATTTCATCACATGACGAATAAAGCGGAGGGCGACGCCGTCGTCGTCGACCACCTGCGGGTCGTGCGGGGCGGCAGGGAGGTGCTGGCCGACCTCAGCCTGGGGGTGCCGCGGGGCCAGGTCGTCGGGCTGCTCGGCCCCAGCGGAGGTGGCAAGTCGACCCTGATGCGGGCCGTCGTGGGGGTGCAGGTCATCGCAGGCGGCACGGTCACTGTGCTCGGCGAGGAGGCCGGCTCGCCGGGGCTGCGGCACCGGGTCGGCTACCTCACCCAGGCACCGAGCGTCTACGGCGACCTGTCGGTGCACGACAACGTCACCTACCTCGCCCGGATCATGGGCGTCGGTGCCGATGCCGTCGACCGCGCCATCGAGTCGGTCGACCTCACCGACCACGCGCACGCCAAGGTCGAGAACCTCTCGGGCGGCCAGCGGTCGCGAGCCAGCCTGGCCTGCACGCTCGTCGGCGACCCCGAGGTGCTGGTGCTCGACGAGCCGACGGTGGGGCTCGACCCGGTGCTGCGCCGCGAGCTGTGGAACCTCTTCCGGCGGCTCTCGGGCGAGGGGCGCACCGTGTTCGTGTCGAGCCACGTCATGGACGAGGCCTCGCGCTGCGACCGCCTGCTGCTGCTTCGCGACGGCCGGATCCTCAGCGACTCGACGCTGCCAGAGCTGCTCGAGAGCACCGGCAGCGCGGATGCCGAGCAGGCCTTCCTTGCGCTCATCGACGCGGCCGACGCGGCAGACGGGGCGGACCACGGCGGTTCGGGCGGGGGTGCGGCGGCATGAACGTCCGGATCACCCGCACGACGGCCGCCCGCATCCTGCGCCAGCTGCGTGCCGACCACCGCACCGTCGCGCTCATGATCGTCGTGCCCTGCGTGCTGCTCGGGCTGCTCGCGTGGATCTACGCCGACCTGCCCGGCGACGTGTTCAACCGGATCGGGCCGGCCCTGCTCGGTGTCTTCCCGTTCGTGGTCATGTTCATCGTCACCAGCATCGCGACCCTGCGCGAGCGCACCAACGGCACCCTCGAGCGGCTGCTCACGACGCCGCTGGGCAAGGGCGACCTGATGCTCGGCTACGCGTTGGCGTTCGGTGCGATGGCGGTGCTGCAGGCTCTCGTGGCAACGGGTTTCTCGGTGTGGGTGTGCCGGCTCGACATCGCCGGGCCGATCTGGCTGCTGGTGGTCATCGCGCTGTTCGACGCGGTGCTCGGCACGGCTCTGGGGCTGTTGGCCAGCGGGTTCGCCCGCACCGAGTTCCAGGCGGTGCAGTTCATGCCGGCCCTGGTGCTGCCGCAGTTCCTGCTCTGCGGGCTGCTCGTGCCGCGCGAGCTGCTGCCCCCGGCGCTCGAGGCGGTCTCGAACGTGCTGCCCCTGTCGTACGCCGTCGACGCCATGAAGGACGTCACCGTGCTGGCCGACCCGCTGAGCGAGGTGCTGCCGAGCCTGGGCTGGATCGCCCTGTGGATCGCACTGTCCCTCGCCCTGGGCAGCCTGACCCTGCGCCGCCGCACCCCCTGACCCGGGCCGGGAGCAGCGGCCCGGGCCGGGAGCAGCGACCCGAGCACCCGGCATCCCGGCCGAATGTCGCGACGGCCCTTGGGCCGGTGGCGGTCTCCTCACGGCTAGCCTGTCGATCGTGGATGCCAGTGACCTTCTGCGGGGAGCCTTGCTCCAGCTGTCCGACTCCGACCTCGTGAAGACGACGGTGCTCAAGGCGCCGGTCAGCCGCTCGGTCGTCAGCCGCTATGTGGCCGGTGAGTCGGTGGACGACGCGGTGTCCGTGGCCGCCGAGCTGCGCACCACCAACCGGCTCGCAACCCTGGACTACCTCGGCGAGGACACCACCGACCGGGCACACGCCGAGGCCATCCGCGCCACCTACGTGCACCTGCTCGAGGCCCTCGCCGAGGCTGACCTCAGCGCCTACGGGGCGGCCGAGGTGAGCGTGAAGCTCAGCGCCGTCGGTCAGGCGCTGCCGCAGGACGGCGACGCCATCGCCCTCGAGAACGCCCGCGCCATCTGCGCCGCGGCCGCGAAGGCCGGCACCACCGTCACCCTCGACATGGAGGACCACACGACCACCGACCGCACCCTCGCGGCGCTGCGCGAGCTGCGCCAGGACTTCCCGTGGGTCGGCGCCGTCGTGCAGTCCTACCTGCACCGCACCGAGGGCGACTGCCGCGACCTCGCCACCGAGGGCAGCCGGGTGCGGCTGTGCAAGGGCGCCTACAAGGAGCCGGCCTCGGTCGCCTTCCAGGACGGCACCGACGTCGACCTGTCCTACGTGCGCTGCCTCAAGGTGCTGATGGCCGGCGACGGCTACCCGATGGTGGCCAGCCACGACCCCCGCCTGATCGACATCGCCCAGGCCCTTGCCGGCCACAACGGCCGGTCGCCCGACAGCTACGAGTTCCAGATGCTGCACGGCATCCGGCCCACCGAGCAGGCCCGCATCGCCGACCGCGGGCACCAGATGCGCGTCTACGTGCCGTTCGGCGAGGACTGGTACGGCTACCTCGGGCGGCGGATGGCCGAGCGCCCCGCCAACCTCACCTTCTTCCTGCGCTCACTCGCCACCACCGGCTGACCGGCTCGCCAGCAGGCCCGCGTCGGATGCCGTGGGCCGCCACCCGACGAAACGCGCGCGAGCGGCGGGCCGGCACCCGGCATACTCACGTGGCATGGGAACGGTTGCGATCTTCGGTGCTGGCGTCATGGGCGAGACCCTCCTCTCGGGGCTGCTGCGCGCCGGCCGCCCGACCGACCAGCTCGTGATCACCGAGCGCCGGGCCGAGCGGGCCGCCGAGCTCACCGAGAAGTACGGCGTGCGGGTGCTCGACAACGCCGAGGCCGCCGCGCTCGCCGACACCCTGGTGCTCGTCGTGAAGCCGCAGGACATGGGCGGCCTGCTCGCCGAGATCCGCGACCACGTCTCCGAGGGCAACCTCGTCGTGAGCCTCGCCGCCGGCATCACGACCACCTACCTCGAGTCGCGGCTCCCGCAGGGGCGTCCGGTCGTACGGGTCATGCCCAACACCCCGGCCCTCGTCGACCAGGGCATGGCCGCCATCAGCGCCGGTGCGCACTGCGACCCCGAGCACCTGCGCGAGGCCGAGGCCCTGCTCGCCGCCACCGGCAAGGTGCTCGAGGTGCCCGAGAAGCTGCAGGATGCCGTGACCGCCATCTCCGGCAGCGGGCCCGCCTACATCTTCTACGTCGTCGAGGCGATGATCGAGGCCGGCGTCGTGCTCGGGATGCCGCGCACCACCGCCACCGAGCTCGTGGTCCAGACGCTCTACGGCGCGGCGACGATGATCAAGGAGACCGGCCAGCACCCCACCGTGCTGCGCGAGCAGGTCACCTCGCCCGGGGGCACCACCGCGGCCGCGCTGCGCACGCTCGACGACCACAAGGTGCGCGCTGCCTTCATCACCGCGATGGAGGCCGCCGCGAAGCGCTCCGCCGAGCTGGCCGGTGAGTGACGTCGGCCCGCGCGACGGGCTGGTCGTCGAGCTGGTCACCGTCGGGTCGTGGCGCACCTGGCGCGACGTCCGCCTGGCGTCGCTCATCGACAGCCCCCGCGCGTTCTGGTTGACCTACGCCGAGGTGGCCGAGCGCACCGACGACGAGTGGCGCGAGGGCGCCGCCACGACCGGGCCCACCTGGCTCGCGCTCGATGACGGCCGCCCGGTCGGCATGGTGGGGCTCTGGCACGCCCCCGACCAGCCGGCCGACGAGGTCTGCCTCGTCGGGATGTGGGTGGCCGGCGTCGCCCGTGGAACCGATGCCGCCACCCGACTGGTGCGCACCGCGCTGACGAGCGCCGCGGCATCCGGCTTCGGTCGCGTGGTGCTCGACGTGGCGCACGAGAACGCCCGCGCTCGTGCGTTCTACGCCCGGATGGGCTTTCGCGCGACCGGTGTCGTCTGCACGATGCCGTGGGACCCGACGGTCACCGAGGAGACCTTGGCGCTCCACCTGCCGGTCACCTCCTGAAGTTCACCCCCTCGGGTTGCAGCAGCCTGCGGGGGTCGTGGGAGAGTGGCCGCCATGAGTGACATCACGGTGCGCCCCCTGGGGGTCGACGACTGGGAGCAGTACCGCTCCGTGCGCCTCACCGCCCTGCAGGAGTCACCCGACGCCTTCGTGGCCTCCCACGACGAGGAGGCCGCCGAGGGCGAGGAGTTCTGGCGGGTCCGCATGGAGCGGTCGACCCGCCTGGTCGCCGAGCGCGACGGCCGGCCGGTCGGCATCGCCAGCGTGGGCACCGCCGCCGACGACCAGCCCGAGGCCGCCCAGCTGTTCGGCCTGTGGGTGCACCCCGAGGCCCGCGGTTCCGGTGTTGCCACCGAGCTGGTGCGGGCCGGAGCGCGCAGTGCGGCCGAGGCCGGCAAGCGCCAGCTGCTCTACTGGGTGGGCACCGACAACGGTCGCGCGGTGGCCTTCGCCAGCGGCTTCGGCTTCCGCCCCACGGCCGAGCGCCGGCCGATGCGCGTGGTGTCCGAGGACGACGGCGAGGAGGAGCTCGCGATGACGCTCCCGCTGTCCGGCGACCGCGGGGCCATCGCCAGCTGGTGACCGCTGACGCTGCGGAGCCGCGGTGCCCTCGGCGTTGAAGCGCACGGTGCCGAAGCTGTCCTTGAGTGGGACAAGTTCGACCAATAGGTCGATCTTGTCCCACCGGGTGCGGGGCGTACCGGACGTGACCTATTGGTCGATCTCGGGACGGCGGCTTCGGCAGAGAGTGTCCCGGACGTGACCTATTGGTCGATGTCGGGACGCTCGGGACGTCAGGGGCGGGCGGCGAGGCGCTCGATCAGGGCCGTCGGGCCGCTGACGATGAGCGTGTCGTGCGCCGAGACCTTGGTCGACGGCACGGCATAGGTGAAGTCCTCACCGGGCGCCTTGACGCCGACGACCGTGACGCCGTACTTGCTGCGGATGGCGCTCTGCTCCAACGTGAACCCGATGGCCTCGGTCGGCGGGCGCATCTTGACGATGGCGAACCCGTCGTCGAACTCGATGTAGTCCTGCATCCGGCCGCCCACGAGGTGCGCGACCCTGCGCCCGGTGTCGGCCTCGGGGCGCACGATGTGCTGCACGCCGATCCGGTCGAGGATGCGGGCGTGCTCGGGGGACAGCGCCTTGGCCCAGATGTCGGGCACCCCGGCGTCGCTGAGGTTGGCCGCGGCGAGCACCGACGCCTCGACGGAGGAGCCGATGGCGACGACGGCGATGCGGAACCGCCCGGCCTTGGCGTCCTGGATGACGCCGACGTCGCTGGCGTCGCCGTGGATGACGTGGCTGACCCGGCCGAGGAACTTCTCGGCGAGGAACCCGTCGCGCTCGATGGCGGTGACCTTGTGGCCCAGGCGTCGCAGCTCGAGCGCCGCGGCCGCGCCGAACCGGCCGAGCCCGATGACGAGCACGTCGTCGTCGTGGGCAGTGCTGCGTGCCATCGTGGGTGCCTCCTCACGGGGTGTCTTCGGGGCCCCAGCCTGCCACGACGGGTGGGACGAGTAGCGTGCAGACATGGCCGGTGGGACGAGCGTCGTGTGGGACGAGGTGTTCACCGACTACGACTTCGGCCCCACTCACCCGATGGCCCCCGTGCGGCTCGACCTCACCACCCGCCTGGCGAGCGCCCTGGGAGTGCTCGACCACGTGACCCTGCTGGCCCCCGGGGTCGCCGACGACGACGTGCTCGCCACCGTGCACGACCGTGACTACATCGACGCCGTGCACCTCGCGTCCGCCGACCCCACGGTCGCCGACGTCAACCGCGGCCTGGGCACCGAGGACGACCCGGCCTTCGCCGGCATGCACGAGGCCTCGGCCCGCATCGCCCAGGGCACCCTCGACATCTGTCGCGGGGTGTGGCAGGGCGACATGGAGCACGGGGTCAACTACTGCGGCGGCCTGCACCACGCCATGCGCGGCCACGCCAGCGGGTTCTGCATCTACAACGACATCGGCGTCGGCATCCAGTGGCTGCTCGACCACGGGGCCCAGCGGGTCGCCTACGTCGACATCGACGTGCACCACGGTGACGGCGTCGAGCGGATGTTCTGGAACGACCCCCGGGTGCTCACGATCTCGGTGCACGAGAGCGGCCGCCACCTCTTCCCCGGCACCGGCTGGCCGGCCGACATCGGTGGCCCGTCGGCGCGGGGCACGGTCGCCAACGTCGCCCTGCCGCCGGGCACCGGCGACTCCGCCTGGCTGCGCTCGATCGACTCGGTCGTGCCGCCGCTGGTGCGGGCCTTCGCCCCCGAGGTGCTGGTCACCCAGCACGGCTGTGACACCCACATGCACGACCCGCTGGCCCACCTCGCCATCACCGTCGACGCCCAGCGCCGCGCCCACGAGACGCTGCACGAACTGGCGCACGAGACGGCATCCGGGCGCTGGGTGGCGCTGGGCGGTGGCGGCTACGAGCTGGTCGAGGTGGTGCCGCGCTCGTGGACCCACCTCACCGCCATCGCCGCGCACGTGCCGGTGCCGGTCGACACCGCCGTGCCGCAGCAGTGGCTCGACCACGTGCAGCAGTCGCTGGGGCGCGTCGCGCCGAGCCGGATGGGCGACCTGCCCGCCTCCGCGCTGCCGATCTGGGTGCAGCCGTGGAACATGGGCCACAACCCCGAGAACCCCGTCGACCGGGCGGTTCTGGCCACTCGTCAGGCCCTGTTCCCGTTGCACGGGCTGGACCCCTGGTTCGACTGAGGACCCGCCGGGGCCGGCCACCGCGCGGCAGATACTCGGTCGCGGCGGTGCGGCGTGTCGGCTGGACATCGCCGACAAATCTGGTGCATTCCCTTCCACAGGGGTCACATCTGCCCCTATGGTTGCGGATGCGAGTCCACATGCGACATGCCGGGGTCTCCGGCTGTGGGGACGAGCAGAACACGAGGTCACGATGTCCACGGAGCGTTCGCTCGGGGAGGTGCGGTTCCTTACGGTCGCCGAGGTCGCCACGATCATGCGGGTCTCCAAGATGACCGTCTACCGCATGGTGCACGCGGGGGAGCTCCCCGCGATCCGCGTCGGTCGGTCCTTCCGCGTTCCCGAGGACGAGGTGCACGCCTACCTGCGCAGCTCCTTCGTCGACACCGCGTGATCCGGCGCAGCAGCTGACGCCGAGGGGCGGCCCGCACCGCGGGCCGCCCCTCGACGTGCCGGACCACCACCATTCGCGACCATCACCGGTCACGACCAACAACCACCACCCCGACCACGGTTTGGGAGCGGTGCTTGCCTGCCGGTAGGGTGGGGAAGTCGCACCAGACGCAACAGCATTGAGGACATCGGCATGGGTTCAGTCATCAAGAAGAGGCGCAAGCGGATGGCGAAGAAGAAGCACCGCAAGCTCCTTCGCAAGACGCGTCACCAGCGCCGCAACAAGAAGTGACCTCGAGTCACCTCTCGAACTTCAAAGGTCCCCGCATCCTGGGGGCCTTTGTCGTTGCCGCAGGAATGGGCTCACCTGACCGCTCGCGGGGGCACTGGGTAGGGTCGGCACAGGAACGGTCGAGCTGAGGAGCTGAGCATGGGGTCGGTGGTGCTCGTCACCGGGGTGTCCCGGTACCTCGGCGGCCTGCTCGCGCGCCGGCTGAGCGCCGACCCGAGCGTCGACCGCGTGGTCGGCGTCGACGTCATCCCCCCGGCCAAGGACATCGGCGACTTCGAGTTCGTGCGCGCCGACATCCGTAACCCGATGATCGGGCGGGTCATCGAGAGCTCGGGCGTCGACACCGTCGTGCACATGAACGTCATCGCCACGCCCACCTTCGTCGGGGGACGCACCCCGCAGAAGGAGATCAACGTCATCGGCACGATGCAGCTGCTGGCGGCCTGCCAGAAGTCGGGCACCGTGCGGCGCCTGGTGGTGAAGTCCTCCGCCGCGGTCTACGGCTCCACGCCCCGCGACCCGGCGATGTTCACCGAGGACATGAGCGCCAAGCGCAACCCGTCCGGCGGGTTCGGCAAGGACTCGATCGAGGTCGAGGGCTATGTGCGCGGCTACGCCCGGCGCCGCCCCGACACCGAGATCCTCACGTTGCGCTTCGCCAACATCATCGGCCCGCGCATCCGTACCTCGATCACCGACTACTTCAACCTGCCGCTCATCCCGGCGCCGCTCGGCTTCGACGCGCGGATGCAGTTCGTGCACGAGGACGACGCCATCACCGCGCTCGTGCTCGCCACCACCGGTGACTCCACCGGGGTGGTCAACATCGCCGGTGACGGCGTGGTCACGGTGCTCCAGGCGGCCTCGATCGTCGGTCGTCCCGTGGTGTGGCTGCCGCTGTCGGCCGCCGGGTTCGTCGGTGGGCTCGCCCGCCGGATGGGCCTGGCCGACTTCTCGCCCGACCAGATGTCCTTCCTCGCCTTCGGCCGCGGGCTCGACACCGGCCGGATGCGCAGCGTGCTCGGGTTCGAGCCGCGCTTCACCTCGCGCGGCGCGTTCGAGGACTTCGCCCGCACCGTCGGCCCGGCCGTGCCGGCCGCCGCCATCGTCGGGGATGCCGTGAGCGGCGTCGCAGGCACCGCCACCTCGGCGGTGCTGCGCACGCTGGGCACCGGGAGGGGACACTGATGGCCGCACGACAGGGAGCCCTGGCCGCGGGCGCCGCCCGGGCATCGGGGGAGCGCGCCAAGCGCCGCTCCACCCCGCTCATCGGCGCCGAGCCGATCGTCGTCGCCGACGACTCGACCACCACGGATGCCGGGCTCGCGGCCGTTGCCGAGCCCGCGGGTGCGTCGCCCTCGGCGCCGGCGAAGGCGAAGGCGAAGGGCTCGACGTCGGGAGCGAAGCGGAAGGCGTCCAGCCGCCCGAGCCCTGCGGGGGCGGCCTCGGCGCCGACAAGCACGCCCGAGCCCACCGCGGCGAAGGCGGCCAAGGCGGCGAAGGCACCCACGAAGCCCAGGACGGCGGCAGCGGCAGCCGGCTCCTCGGCATCCGGGGCCGTCGACGGCGAGCCCACGACCACCCGTCGCCCGCACCGGCCGGCCCCGCAGGTGCGCTCGGCACCGTCGCGCACGGCCTCCCGGCAGAGCGGCGAGCGCCCCACCCGCGGGCCGGTTGCGCCGGCTGCGCCGGCGCAACTGACCCCCGCCGCCGCGAAGGCGCGTCGCCCGCGCGTCGACCCGCGCGAGAAGGCCCGCCGCGACGCCGAGCGGCCGCACCTGCGCATCGCCGAACCACCGCCGCTCGACCCCACCGTGCACGAGGCCCCGCGTCGCACCGGCCTGCCGCTGCCCGACGTCGGCGACGCGCTCGACGCCGTCGTCGGCATGCTGCGGTTCGGTGCCGAGGCCGCAGGCGTGGCCCCCGAGGACGTCGAGCGCCGGGTCGCGCAGGTCCTCGCCTACGTGCGCCGGCGGGTCGACGGCGACTACGAGGTCGACGACTTCGGCTTCGACCGCGACTTCACCGAGAACGTGTTCTACCCGATGCTGCGCCCCATCTACCGGCGCTGGTTCCGCGTCGAGGTGCGCGGCATCGAGAACATCCCGGCCAGCGGCGGCGCGCTCGTGGTGTCCAACCACTCGGGCACCATCGCGATCGACTCGCTGATGGTGCAGCTCGCCATCCACGACGAGCACCCGCAACGCCGGGTGATGCGCGCGCTCGGGGCCGACCTGGTCTTCCAGACCCCGTTCCTGGGAACCATCGCGCGGCGCTCCGGCTCGACGCTGGCGACCAACGCCGACGCCGAGCGGCTCTTCGCCCAGGGCGAGCTCGTCGGGGTCTTTCCCGAAGGGTTCAAGGGCGTCGGCAAGCCGTTCCGCGAGCGCTACAAGCTGCAGCGCTTCGGCCGCGGCGGGTTCGTCGCGGCGGCGCTGCACGCGCAGGTGCCGATCATCCCGTGCTCGGTCGTGGGCGCCGAGGAGATCGCGCCGATCCTGGGCAACATGAACACCGTCGCCCGGCTGTTCGGCCTGCCGTACGCGCCGATCACCCCGACCTTCCCCTGGCTCGGCCCGCTCGGGCTCATCCCGCTGCCGAGCAAGTGGATCATCGAGTTCGGGGCGCCGATCCCCACCGACACCCACGGCCCGGGGTCGGCCGACGACCCGATGCTCGTCTTCGACCTCACCGACCAGGTCCGCGAGACCATCCAGCAGACCCTCTACACGCTGCTCATGCAGCGCCGCTCGGTGTTCTTCTGATGGCTGCGCCGGTGCGGGTCACGCTCATCGGGCGTCCCGGGTGCCACCTGTGTGACGTCGCCCGCGAGGTCGTCGAGAGGGTCGCCACAGAACTCGACGTGAGGTGGGAGGAGCGGTCGGTCGACAGCGACCCCGCCTGGCTCGAGCAGTGGTCCGACCAGGTGCCGGTCACCCTGGTCGACGGCCGCCAGCACGACTACTGGCGGGTCGACGAGACGCGGCTGCGGGCCGCGCTCTCCGCGTCGCCCGGGTCGCCGGGGTCGTCCTGAAGTCCCGGCCCCGCTGACCGACGCACGAGCAGGATGCCGTAGGCGAGCAACCACAGGTACCACGCGGTGTACGCGTTCAGGCCCCAGAACTCCAGGCTGTCCAGGCCCACGGCGGTTGCCGTCGGCACTGCGGCGGCCCAGAGGGCGGCGAGCGCCACACCGAGCCAGGCCAACCACCGGGGTGAGCGGCGGGACCTCAGCAGGATGAGCGCGATCCCGACGGCCCAGATGCCCTGCAGCAGCCAGCCCAGGTGTTCACCGACGGCGGCGCCGGCGTACCCGTTGAGCACGTCGTAGGCCGCGGCGGTCGCCTCGCGCGCGCTGGCCGTGGCCACCGGGTCGGTCCAGGCATCGGCCAGGGCGGGCACGGTGAGTGGCCACCGCACCCAGCCGAGCATCTGGGCGAACGCCCCGAGCACCCCGAAGGCGGCCACCGTGGCGGCGGCCGTCGAGGTGCGACCCTCGCGGTACAGGCCGATGGCGGCCGGGACCAGCACCAGGCTGGACAACAGGAAGAGGTAGAAGCCCAGGCGCACCCAGACCTCCGCCTCGACGAAGGCGTCGAGGGCGGTGGTGCCGGGTTCGTCGAGCACGGCCGGCCACCCGAACTGGGTGCCGAGGACGAGGTAGCCGCCGACGCTGAGCAGTGCCGAGGCGATGAGGAACAGCCCGGTCCCCGTCGAGCGGCGCATCAGCGTGCCCCGGCGGTCGCCGCGGTACGGGCGTCGGCGACCACCCGGGCCACCGTCTCGTCCCACGGCTGGGGCCCCCAGCCGACCAGGTCGCGCGTGGCGGAGTCGTCGACGACGAACGGCTTGGTGAACTGGTAGGCGGTGCCCGCCAGCTCGCGCAGCATCGGCACGACGAGGCCGAGGGTCCGCATCGCCCGGGGGCGCAGCACGCTGACCTTCGGCGGCGGCACCCCGGCGGCCCGGGCGAGGTCGCCCAGGGCCTCGCGCTGGGTGCGCGGCGGCGCGGTGGGGACGAGCCAGGCACGTCCGTGCGCCCGGTCGTCGCTCGCGAGGTCGACCAGGAGGCGGGCGGTGTCGGCGGTGGCGGTCCAGCTGTGCGGCTGGTCGGCGTCTCCGATGACCCGCACGGTGCGCCCGGTCAGCACGGCGGGGGCGTTGCGGGCCAGGTGCGAGCCGGCACCGGCATCCGCGTAGTCGCTCGCGCGGACCTCGACCACCCGCACCCGCCCGGCCTCGTGCGCCGCCAGCGCGTCGAGCCACATGCGCACCCGCACCTCGCCCTTGGGGTCGTACGGTGCGAGCGGGGTGTCGGCGCCGATGGGTGCGGTGACGGCGCCGTAGCCGTAGAGGTTGCTCACCGTGGCCAGCACGGCGCCAGAGGCGGCGGCCGCCTCGAGCAGGGCGGCTGCGATCGGCGGCCAGTCGGTGTCCCAGCGGGTGTAGGCCGGGTTGGCGCAGTTGTGGACGGCGACGGTGCCGGTGGCCAGGGCGCGCATCCGGTCGGCGTCGGAGGCGTCTGCCGCCACCTTCTGCACGCCCGGGTGGTCCGGGCCCGAGCCGGAGCGGGTGACGAGCCGCACCTCCTGGCCCTGCTCGGCCAGCAGCAGTGCGACCCGGCTGCCGACCGGCCCGGCTCCGACGACGAGGGATGTGGCCATGGTGTTCTCCTTGGTGTGATCAGTGTTCTCGTTAATGATCAGTGAACACCTCAAGTACGAGGATTGGCAAGAGCACTGATCACAAGAGAGTGCAATGTTCACGTCGGTCTGGTTCACTCAGGGCATGACGACGACACCCGGCCGGGCCCACGGCGTGCGGGAGCGCGCCCGGGCGCAGATGCGCACCGAGATCCTGGATGCCGCGCGCGAGCAGCTGGCCACGCAGGGGGTGGGCACCCTCTCGCTGCGTGGCGTGGCCCGCGACCTCGGCATGGCGCCCTCGGCGGTCTACCGCTACTTCGACAACCGCGACGTGCTGCTCACCGCGCTCATCATCGACGCCTACGACGCCCTCGGCGACGCGGTGGAGCGGGCCGAGCGCACGGTCGACCACCACGACCTCGCGGGCCGGTGGGCCTCGATCGCCCATGCCGTGCGCCGGTGGGCCCTGGCCAACCCGTCGCTCTACGCGCTGGTCTACGGGTCCCCGGTTCCGGGGTATGCCGCCCCCCAGGAGACCGTCGTGCCTGCCACCCGGGTGACCCAGCGGCTCGCCTCGCTGGTGCAGGACGCCCTGGCCACCACCACCACCGCCTCCACCGCCTCCACCGCCTCCACTGGCATCCCGCCCGCCCTCGACGCCGCGACTCCGGTGTCGCGCGAGGTCGCGCAGGGGCTGGCGCCCCTGGTCGAGTTCCTGGGGCCTCGCACCTCCGCGGAGAGGGCGGTGCGCAGCCTGATGGCGTGGACCTGGCTGTTCGGTGCCGTGTCGTTCGAGCTGTTCGGCCAGCTCAACGGGGCGGTGCTGCCCGAGCAGCGTGAGCACGTCTTCGCCGCCGAGGTCGACCGCGCTGCGGCCTGGCTGGGCCTGGGCCCCGGACGCCCGTAGCATCGCCCGCTTGTAGCACACGGTCGTCGTGAGGTGTCTCACGGGGGTCGGGCGCCACTTTGTGCAGGCCTTCACAAGAACGTACGCTGGCGGTCACACCCGCGGGTCGTGACGCCGCAGCGCGCGACCGTCGCCCCCAGTCCGGCCCCGCGGTCCCGCGAAAGGAGTCGGTGAGCCCCTGTGTCCGCCGCAGCGACCGCCCGCCGGGGCATCCCCGAGGCGACCGTGGCCCGACTCCCCGGCTACCTGCGGGCGCTCACCGCGCTGGCCCGCGACGGCATCGCCTCGGTCAGCTCCGAGGAGCTCTCCACCGCCGCGGGGGTCAGCTCGACGATGCTGCGCAAGGACCTGTCCCACCTGGGCTCCTACGGGGTGCGCGGCGTCGGCTACGACGTCGAGCGGCTCGCCTCCGAGATCACCTCGGCCCTCGGCCTCACCCAGGACTGGCCGGTCGCCATCGTCGGCATGGGCAACCTGGGTCGGGCGCTGGCGGCCTACCGGGGCTTCGCCGAGCGGGGCTTCCGGGTCATCGCCCTGCTCGACGGCGACCCCCGCGTCGTCGGTGAGCGGGTGTCCGGCCAGCGGGTGCGGCCGATGACCGACCTGCCCACCCTCGTCGCGGACGACGGCCTGGCCATCGGCGTCATCGCCACCCCCTCCGAGGGCGCGCAGCAGGCCTGCGACGACCTCATCGAGGCGGGCGTGCGCTCGGTGCTCAACTTCGCCCCGGCCGTGCTCACCGTTCCCGCCGGGGTCGTCGTGCGCAAGGTCGACCTGTCGACCGAGCTCCAGATCCTCGCGTTCCACGGCCAGAAGGTGGCCGTGCCGGAAGGGATGCCCTCATGAGCCTCGTCGTCCTGGGCCTGTCGCACCACGGCGCCCCCCTCACCCTCCTGGAGTCGGTCACCCTCGACCCGGAGGCACGCACCGCCCTCGAGGCGTCGCTGCTGCGCTCGACCCACGTCAACGAGGTGGTCGTGCTGTCGACGTGCAACCGCACCGAGGTGTATGCCGAGTGCGCCACCTTCCACGGCGCCCTCACCGCCATCACCGCCGCGCTGGCCGACGCCTGCTCGGTCGAGCGCGGCGACCTGCAGCCGCACCTGTTCGTGCACTACGCCGAGCGCGGCATCGCACACATCTTCTCGGTGGCCGCGGGGCTCGACTCCATGGCCGTCGGTGAGGCCCAGATCATCGGCCAGGTGCGGCGCACGCTTGCCCGGGCCCAGCGCGAGGGCCACGTCGGGCCCGCCCTGAATGCCATCCTCCAGCAAGCACTCCGGGTCGCCAAGCGGGTGCACACCGAGACCGAGATCGACCTCGTCAGTGGCTCGCTCGTGCAGGCCGGGCTCGCCCGGGCCGTGGCCGCGCTCGGCCCGCTCCAGAACCTCTCGGTGCTCGTCGTGGGGGCAGGTGGCATGGGTGCGCTG
>JBBQNZ010000013.1:0-42270 GCA_038330415.1 Actinomycetales bacterium
CCTACCAGGGCCCACCACCGGCCAGAGCAGGCAGAACAAGGCGGCAGCGACCCTGCCCTACCTCAGGTCCCCAACCCGTCACGCCGCAGCACAGCGAACCCGCCGTCAGCCTGTTGGCCCTTTCGGACCCACGCTCCTAGCCGGTCCTGGCCTGCTCAGCCCTCACGCGGTCAGTCCTCACGCGGTCAGTCATCACAGACCAGCCGCACGCCGTCGGCGACCCGGTAGGGCGCCGTGCCGACGATCGCGCCGACCACCCGTCGCAACCGGCTCACCTCGGCGCGCACCGTCACCACGTGCTCGTCGTCGCCGAACAGGGCCCGGCTCAGCCGGGCCGCCGAGAGCCCCTCGGGCCCGGTGTGCGCGAGCAGCCGCAGGATGGCGGCGTGGCGGGGGGTGAGCGAGGCGCGCCAGCCGCCACCGGCATCCGCCGCCCCTGACACCTCGAGGACAGCCTGCCCGTCGATGGTGCGCAGCCGGGCGGTGAGCCGCACCGCGCGCTGGTCGGGGCGCACCAGCCAGCCCTCGCCGAGGCGTTCGGGCACGCACAGGCCGAGCCCCGGCACGGTCACCGGGCGGTCGGCGCGCGGGGCGGCGATCCGGTCGCGGACCAGCACGCCGGCGTGGTGGGCGACCCAGCCGTCGTCGTCGACGAGCAGCAGGGGCCCGCTGGTCGTCGCCAGCACGTGCTCGGCCGAGCGGCGCAGGCGGCGCAGGGCCTGCTGCTGGTGGCGCCACAGCCGCGCCTCGGCGAGCTTGGTGGCGGTGTCGACCAGCGCCACGAGGGCCGGGTGCAGGGTCAGCGCCGGGCCGCTGACATCGACGATGCCGAGCAGGGCACCCGTGCGCGGGTCGTGCACCGGGGAGGCCGTGCAGTACCACGCGTGCTGGCCCTCCTCGAAGTGCTCGGCCGAGAACAGCTGCACGGGCGCCTGCTCCGCGAGCGCCGTGCCGATCGCGTTGGTGCCGACGTGGTCCTCGGTCCAGGTCGCGCCCTCGGTGAACCCCAGGGCGTCGGCTCGGCGCAGCACCGCCGCCGAGCCCTCCCGCCACAGGATCGTGCCGTCGGCGTCGGTGACGACCACGATGAAGCGCGAGGCGTCGGCCACCGAAACGAGCACGGCCCGGATCTCGTCGACGACCATGGCGAGCGGTGAGGCCCGGCGGCGGCGCTCGACCTCGGCCCACGGCAGCGGGTCGCGGGCGTTGGCGCGGGTCGGGTCCAGGCCGAGCGAGAGCACCCGTGACCACGACCGTGAGACCAGGGCCCGGGGCCGTGCCGGGGGCTCGGCGCCGCCCATCACGGCGTCGTGCACCCGCTGCAGGGCCCGGGCGTGCTGGCCCAGGTCGGTGCCCGGGGCCACGGCGTTGCCCGTGTGCGGCGTCATCGTCGACTCCTCCCACCCCGGGTGGTCGGGGTGACGTTCCGGTCAGGGTAGCCCCGGGTCCGCGGCGTGGCACCTGCACGACCGGCGGTGCGCGCGGGACCCTCCGGCCGGTCGGGCCACGCCGTGCAACGTCGTGCAACGCTTCCCGTGCGGGCGCTGCGCGGGGTGTGCTGACCCGAGCGCGGGTCGACGTCGTCCCGCCGGGCCTTGAAGGAGCGCCATGACCGAGACCCTCGAGCGACCTGCTGCCGACGCCGCATCGGCCCCGGCGCGCGCCGACGCCTGGCTGTCCGCCTTCGAGGAGGCCCTGACCGCTCGCGACGTGGACCGGGCCGCCGCGATGTTCGCCGCCCAGAGCTGGTGGCGCGACCTGGTCTCCTTCTCGTGGAACATCACCACGGTCGAGCACCCCGAGGGCGTGCGCGACCTGCTCACCGCGACCCTCGAGAGCACGAGCCCGTCCGCCTTCGCCACCAGCGAGCCGCCCACCGAGGACGGCGGCGTCGTCACCGCGTGGTTCACCTTCGAGACCGCCGCCGGCCGGGGCACCGGGCTGCTGCGGCTGAAGGAGGAGGACGGGGCGGACCGCGCCTGGACCTTCCTCACCACGCTCGACGAGCTGAAGGGCTTCGAGGAGCCGAAGCGCGACCGGCGGCCGCGCGGCGCCGAGCACGGCGCCGACAAGGGCCGCGCCACCTGGCAGGAGCGGCGCCAGGCCGAGGCCGAGAGCCTGGGCTCGACGACGCAGCCCTATGTGCTCGTCATCGGCGGTGGCCAGGGCGGCATCGGTCTCGGTGCCCGGCTGCGCCAGCTGGGGGTGCCGAGCCTGGTCATCGACAAGCACCCCCGCCCCGGCGACCAGTGGCGCAACCGCTACAAGTCGCTCTGCCTGCACGACCCGGTCTGGTACGACCACCTGCCCTACCTGAAGTTCCCAGACAACTGGCCGGTGTTCGCCCCCAAGGACAAGATCGGCGACTGGCTCGAGTCGTACGTCAAGGTGATGGAGGTGCCCTACTGGTCCGACACGGTGGCGTCGTCGGCGACCTGGTCGGACGAGACCGGGGAGTGGACCGTCGAGGTCGAGCGCGAGGGCCAGCCGCTCACCCTGCGCCCCACCCAGATCGTGTTCGCCACCGGCATGAGCGGCAAGCCGCGGATGCCGGACGTCGCCGGCCTCGACGTCTTCCGCGGCGATGTGCACCACTCCTCGCGCCACCCGGGCCCGGACGCCTACCGCGGCAAGCGTGCGGTCGTCATCGGCAGCAACAACAGCGCCTTCGACATCTGTGGAGCGTTGTGGGAGAACGACGTCGACGTGACCATGGTGCAACGAAGCTCGACGCACATCGTCAAGAGCGACAGCCTCATGGAGTACGGCCTCGGTGACCTCTACTCGGAGCGGGCGCTCGCCGCGGGCGTCACGACCGAGAAGGCCGACCTCATCTTCGCGTCGCTGCCCTACCGGATCCTCCACGAGTTCCAGATCCCCGCCTACGAGAAGATGGCCGAGGTCGACAAGGACTTCTACGACCGGCTCGAGAAGGCCGGGTTCTGGCTCGACTGGGGCGACGACGGCTCCGGCCTGTTCATGAAGTACCTGCGGCGCGGGTCGGGCTACTACATCGACGTGGGCGCTGCCGACCTCGTGGCGAACGGCGACGTCAAGCTCGTCCACGGCCAGGTCGACCACCTCACGCAGGATGCCGTGGTGCTCACCGACGGCACCGAGCTGCCGGCTGACGTCGTCGTGTTCGCCACCGGCTACAACTCGATGAACGGCTGGGTGGCCGACCTCATCGACCAGGAGACCGCGGACCGGCTCGGCAAGTGCTGGGGCCTGGGCTCGGACACCACCAAGGACCCCGGCCCGTGGGAGGGCGAGCAGCGCAACATGTGGAAGCCCACCCAGGTGGCCAACCTGTGGATGCACGGCGGCAACCTGCACCAGTCGCGCCACTACTCGCTCTACCTCGCCCTGCAGCTCAAGGCCCGGTACGAGGGCCTCGACACCCCGGTCTACCGGCTGCAGGAGGTGAACCACACCGGCTGACCCGGCGGGTGCCTGGAGGAACCGTGAGGATCGTGCGTGGGTGGGCGCTGCCGGCCCGGGTCGACACCGCCCACGACAGCCGAGCGCCTAGACTCGGGTGGTTTCGTACGCCACACACGATCAGGGAGGTAGGCACCGGTGAGCCTGCTCGAGCGCATCGACGGCCCCGACGACCTGAGGTCCCTGCGCCCGGACCAGATGCCGGCCCTCGCCGAGGAGATCCGCACCTTCCTCATCGAGCAGGTCTCGCGCACCGGGGGCCACCTCGGCCCCAACCTCGGCGTCGTCGAGCTCACCATCGCCATCCACCGGGTCTTCGACTCACCGCGCGACACCGTGGTGTTCGACACGGGCCACCAGTCCTACGTGCACAAGCTGCTCACCGGCCGGCGCGACTTCACCGGGCTGCGCACCCAGGGCGGGCTGTCCGGCTATCCCAGCCGGGCCGAGTCCGAGCACGACGTCGTCGAGAACTCCCACGCGTCGGGCTCGCTGTCGTGGGCCCACGGGATCGCCGCCGGACGGGTCGTGGGCGGTGAGCGCGACCGCCACACCGTCGCAGTCATCGGTGACGGCGCCCTCACCGGCGGCATGGCCTGGGAGGCGCTGAACAACATCGCCGCCGAGCCCGACCTGCCGCTGGTCATCGTCGTCAACGACAACGAGCGCTCCTACGCCCCCACCCGTGGCGGCCTCGCCGACCACCTTGCGACCCTGCGCACGACCCGCGGCTACGAGCGCTTCCTCGACTGGGGCAAGCACACCCTCGCGCGCACCCCCGTCGTCGGCGGTGCGATGTACGAGACGCTGCACGGGATGAAGAAGGGCATCAAGGACATCGTCGCCCCGCAGGGCCTGTTCGAGGACCTCGGCCTGAAGTACCTCGGCCCGGTCGACGGCCACGACGAGCAGGCCATCGAGACGGCGCTGCGCAAGGCTCGGACCTTCGGGGGGCCGGTGCTGGTGCACGTGCTCACCCAGAAGGGCCGCGGCTACGACCCGGCCATCGCCGACGAGGCCGACCAGTTCCACGCCGTCGGCGTGATCAACCCCGAGACCGGGCTGCCGCTCGAGATCGCCGGTCGCAGCTGGACCGACGAGTTCAGCGACGAGTTGGTGCGCATCGGCCAGGATCGCCCCGACGTCGTCGCCATCACCGCCGCGATGATGATCCCGGTCGGGCTCAAGGACTTCTGCGAGCACTTCCCCGAGCGCACCTTCGACGTCGGCATCGCCGAGCAGCACGCCCTCACCATGGCGGCGGGCCTGGCCTTCACCGGGCTGCACCCCGTCGTGGCCGTCTATGCCACCTTCCTCAACCGGGCCTTCGACCAGCTGCTCATGGACTGCGCCATGCACCGGGCCGGCGTCACGGTGGTGCTCGACCGGTCGGGCATCACGGGGCCGGACGGCGCCTCGCACCACGGCATGTGGGACATGACGATCAGCGGCGTCGTCCCCGGCCTGCACCTCGCAGCCCCTCGCGACGCCCAGCAGGTGGCGCGCGCCGTGCGGGCCGCGGTCGACATCGCCGACGCCCCGTCAGTGGTCCGGTTCCCCAAGGGCCCGGTGGCCGCCCCCATCGAGGCCGTGCGCACCCTCGGCACCGTCGACGTGCTCGCCGAGCCCGACGACGGCGAGGTCGACCTGCTGCTCGTCGGCATCGGCTCGATGGCCGCCACGGTGCTCACCGCGGCCGAGAAGCTGAGCGCCGAGGGCGTGCGCGTGCGCGTCGTCGACCCGGTCTGGGCGCTGCCGGTCAGCGACGACCTCGTCGCCCTGGCGGGTGCGGCCCGGCGCGTCGCCGTCGTCGAGGACAACGTCGTGGTCGGCGGCATCGGCTCGCAGGTCGAGCTCGCGCTGCGCGACGCCGGGCTCGCGACACCGCTCGACCAGCTCGGCATCCCCAAGGAGTTCCTGCAGCACGGCTCCCGTGGCCAGCTGCTCGACCGCATCGGCCTCACGCCGGATGCCGTCGCCAGCCGGCTGCGCGCCCGCCTGGACTGACGACCGAGTCACTCCGGCTAGGACTGGGACCCGAAGCGGCGGACCTCCTGCGGCCAGCCGCAGCCCTCCGCGAGACGGCCGGCCCACATCGTGGCCGCCTCGTCGTCGGCCACGTCGACCACCGTCAACCCGCCCAGGAACTCCTTGGTCTCGACGTAGGGGCCGTCGGTCACCAGCACCGAGCCACTGGTGGCGTCGGCGCTGTAGATCGGGGCCGCCTCGAGCCCCCCGGCGAAGACGTACACCCCGGCGTCCTTCATCTCCTCGACGACCGCACTGGCGAGCGGTCCGCGGCTGCGGAACCACTCCTCGGTGTGCTCGCCGACCCACTGCTGGTTGAAGTAGATGAGGTACGTGGCCACGACTGCTCCTTCTGTTCGGACGGACCCGGCGGCCCGCGTTCACCTACCCCACGAAGGGCGGCCGCCGGATGCGACAGCGGCGTGCCGGAAACCGTCACCGATCTCTGGGGCGGCGGGACAGATCATCGCGTCACACCAGGTCGTCGATCGAGGCGACCGGCACCAGGCGCTTCGCGGCCTGGGCCAGCCGCTCGTCGAGGGTCACCAGCGCGTCGGCCTGCAGCCGGGTCAGCGCGACGTACTCGGCGTCGTAGGTGTCTGGCCAGCCGAGCTGGTCGGCGACGTCCCAGGCGACGCTCTGCGACACCCGGTCGCCGAGCAGCCGCAGGCGCAGCCGCCGCACGTAGCCGATCGCGGTCTCGGCCTCCGACGCGCTGAGCTCACCGCGCTGCACCGCCCGGAAGAGCAGCGAGAGCACCTGTGATCGCAGCAGGGTGGGGGCGAGCAGCTCGTGCTCGTCGCGGATGACGGCCTCCTCACGAGCGAGCCGGATCGCCACGTCGGGCGCGATGACGTACCTGGTCACGAGGTCCCCTCCCTACTGCCGAACGATGTCCGACCACGGTACGCACGGAGGCGCCGCCTGTGGGCCCGCGTTCAGGGCTTGCGCCAGACGGAGACGTGGCTGGGGCTGTCGGAGGTGAAGGGTCTGCCGTGCCAGTCGGCCGTCCGCTGCTCGAGCTCGAGCCCGGCGAGCTGCGCCATCAGGTCGCACTCGGCGGGCCACACGTAGCGGAAGTGGTGGACGCCGTAACGGATCGAGCCGTCGGGCTCGCGCGAGTAGTGGTGCGACGTCGCCTGCTGGGTGACGAGGTCGTCGTAGGTGTCGAACCCGGTGTGCTGGTCGCCGACGTCGAAGGGAACGGCCACCTGCCCGGGTGGCAGCTGCCGCAGCGACGGGACCCCGATCTCTACGACGAATCGCCCGCCGGGCTCGAGGTGGCGGGCGGCGTTGCGGAAGCAGGCCACCTGCTCGGCCTGGGTGCGCACGTTGCCCAACGTGTTGTAGACGAGGTAGACCAGCGCGAACTCGCCAGGTGCGCGGACGGTGGCCATGTCACCGACCACCACGGGCACGGCATCCTCGTCGACCTTGCGGCGCAGCTGCGCCACCATCGGCTCGGACAGCTCGATGCCCACGACCGGCACCCCGCGGTCGTGCAGGGGGACCGCCAGCCGGCCGGTGCCGATGGCCAGCTCCAGGGCCCGGCCATGCCCGGCGAGCCGGGCCAGGAAGTCGACGGCCGGTTCGATCACGTCGGGCGCGAACATCTCCGCCGACGCCTCGTCGTAGCGCTGCGCCGTCGCCTCGTCCCACAGGTCACTGCTCGTCATGGGCCGACAGCCTCTCTCGCCGCGGCCGCCCCGGTCGACCGGTTTTCCGCCCGAGGAGCACCGGCCGGGTCAGCTCTGTTGCACCAGGGCGTGGAGCACCTCGTTGTCGACGTCGGCGGCGAGCAGCTCCGCGGCGGCGGCGTCGCCGGCATCCCCCAGCGCCGCCGAGTGCACCAGCGCGCGGACGGTGAGCTCACGCATCCCGGTGCGGGCGGCCAGCTCGCGCATCGCCACGACCCAGTGCGCGGTCTGTGGATGGGAGTGCCGCCGGCCCAGCGTGCACAGTGCGTCGAGGATGTGCGCGTCGAGCCAGACGTAGGGGTCGGTGACCCGGTTGCTGCGCGTGCGGGCGTCGAGGAGGGTGTCGAAGGCCAGCTCGGTGCGGCCGGCCGACTCCGCCACCAGGGCCAGCCCGCGGGCCGCCATTCCCTCCCAGCACGGGTCACCGAGCTGGCAGGCCCGGGCGAAGGCGCGCTCGAGCACCTGCGCGGCCGCCTCCGGCTCCTGCCGGGCCAGGTGCAGCTCGCCCTGCAGCGCCTCGGGCCACGGCAGGAACGACAGCCAGTGGCCTCGCTCGGCCCGGGCGACCGACTCCGTGAGCCGCGATGCCGCGTCGTCGAGGCGCCCGCAGAGCAGGTCCACCCGCCCGCGCATCGACAGCGCGTACGCCTCGCGACGGGGGTCGTCGGCGTGCCGGGCCACCCGCACCGCCCGGTCGAGCGCCTCGACCGCCTGCGGGTAGCTGCCGCGGTCGCTGTGGACCGACCCGAGGTAGCCGGCGGCCTTGGCCAGCACCGGGGGCGAGCCCTGGGCGAGGTCGACGGCATCGGTGAGCCAGCGCTCGGCACGGTCGTAGCGGGCGCGCAGGAAGTCGACGTAGCCGAGCTCGGCGCGCGCCTGGGCCACCACGGCCAGGTCGCCGTCCTGCAGTGCGAGACGGTCGACCTCGTGCAGGTGTGCCTGGCCCTCCTCGTCCTGGCCGCGCACCCCGTGGATGAGCGCCTCGGCCAGCGCCAGGCGGGAACGCACCCGCAGCCGGGCCACCCCCGACGCGTCGGCGAGGGGGACCGCGCTGCGCAGGGAGGCGATGCCGGGGTCGGTCGCACCCGCGGCGATGGCGGCCGCACCTGCCTCCACGACGGCCTCGACCGCGCTGTCCGTGGCGACCCCGACGACGATGCGCGCCCGCTCGTGCTGGGCCGCCTCGACCGCCGGGCCGGGTCGCACACCGAGCTCGTCGTCGAGCAGCCGGGCGAACGCCCGGTACTGGCTGTCGGCGGCCTGGTCGTCGCCGGTGAGCCGGTACAACCGGATGACCAGCGCTTGGTGGTTCTCGTCGAGCGGGCTCATCGCCGCCGCACGAACCGCGAAGCCGCGGGCCCGGTCGAGCTCGCCGCGGGCCAGCAGTCCGAGGGCGGCCTCGTGCAGCACCGCCTCGGCTGCCGACGCGAGCCGCCGGCGCTCCGAGAGCAGCCACGACTCGAAGGCCGAGGCGCCGCGCACCACCGGCCCGTCGAGCAGCTCGCCACCGAGGCCGGCCACCTCCATCGCGTCGGCCCAGGCGCCGTGCAGGAGCACCAGGGCGTCGACCTGCACGTCGTCAGCGAGGGTCAGCACCACCGGGTCACCCTCGATGGTGCCGTCCTCGCCCAGCGCCCGGCGGACCTCCGCCAGGCTCCAGCGCAGCGCCCGCAGTGGGTCGTCCGCCTCGGCGAAGAGGAGCTCGGCGAGACGTCCCCGGCTGGTGGGCCGCTCGGTGAGCAGCAGGTAGGCGAGCAGCGCCCAGCTCTTGCGGCTGCGCATCCGGTAGGGCTCGGCACCGGTCGTCGCGAGGCACGGCCGGCCGAGCAGCCGCACGGTCAGGGGGGCGGCGGTGGCCCGCCGCCCGCCGTCGGGTGACCGGAGCGTCATCCGGTCAGGGTGGCACAGCCCGGCCGGGCGGCAGATGTGCTGCCCGGCCGGGTCTCCGGTGCGGGGGACGTCGACACCGGGGTCAGCAGTGCTCGCTGACGCTGAAGATCTCGTCGGCCACCAGGCCGTGGGCCTCGCGGTGCACGGTGTTGGCGGCCTCGGCGTCCGGTGCCTCGACGAGGCAGAAGATCTTGCCGGCGCCCTCGTCGACCCAGTAGCGCAGGTAGCTGACCCCGTGGGGTCCCTGCGTCGCCAGGTCGGCCTCGTGCGCCGCGGCCACGTCGCTCGCCGCGACGCCGCCTTCGATGGTGTGGGAGTCCATGAACAGTGCCATGAGCGGTGTCCTCTCGGGTGTGGCACGGCGCTCGTCGCCGGCCGGGATGACACCAGACAACCGGGGTGCCGTGTGACGGCGCGTTTGACGGCTACGCCCGTGGCGAAACCGCTGGACCCGGCCCCCTGCGGCCGGGTTGGCTGTGCCGATGAGGATGCTCGTGCTCGGGGGAACCGCCTGGTTGGGTCGCACCGTGGCGCAGGAGGCGCTGCGGCGCGGTCACGACGTCACCTGTGTGGCCCGGGGGAGTGCAGACCCGCCGCCCGACGCCACCTTCGTCACCGCAGACCGCGACCAGGAGAACGGTCTGGAGCCCGTCGCCGGCGAGACGTGGGATGCCGTCATCGACGTCACCCGGCATCCGGGCCAGGCGCGCCGCGCCGTGCGCGACCTCTCGGCGCGGCACCGGGTGCTGGTGTCGACCGGCAACGTCTACGCGCGGTTCGACGCGGTCGAGCAGGGTGAGGACTCACCGCTGCGCGGCCCGCTCGAGGGCGACCTGATGACCGACATGGAGGTCTACGGTGAGGCAAAGGTGGCCTGCGAGAACGCCGTTCGCGACGCCGACGGCACGGCCACGATCGTGCGTTCCGGCCTGATCGGCGGCCCCGGCGACTGGTCCGGCCGCACCGGTTACTGGCCATGGCGGTTCGCCCACCCGGTGGGGAAGCAGGTCGTGGTGCCCGACGAGCTCGACTTCCCGTGCGCGATCATCGACGTGCGAGATCTCGCGGCCTGGCTGGTCACCGTCGCGGAGCACCGGCTCGACGGCACCTTCAACTCCACCGGCCCCACCACGCCGCTGGCTGAGGTGCTGGGGGTCGCCGCCGAGGTGGCCGGGTCGCAGGCCGAGCCGCTGCCAGTGGGGCGCGAGGTGCTGGCCGAGCTCGGCGTCGGCGCCTGGATGGGGCCGGCGTCCCTGCCGCTGTGGATCGACGACGTCGACTGGCGCGGCTTCGCCACGCTCGACACCGCCCGCGCCCGCGCCGCCGGGCTGGTCACCCGCCCGCTCGAGGAGACCCTGCGCGACACCCTCGCCTTCGAGGAGGCCCGCACCGAGCCGCGACGCGCCGGCCTGACCGACGACGACGAGCGCCGGGTGCAGGAGGCCGTGCTCAGCCGGTGAGGTGGCGCAGGTGCAGCGCCAGCTGGATCTGCAGCGCGCGCCGCGGGTCCTGCCAGTCGCTGCCGAGCAGCTCGCCGATGCGGTGCAGCCGCTGGGCCACCGTGTTGACGTGCACGTGCAGCACCGTCGCCGCGTGCCGCGGGCTCGACCCGGCGTGGAAGTAGGCCTCAGTGGTGCTCACCAGGTCGGCGCCACGCCGGGTGTCGTAGTCGAGCAGCGGGCCGAGCACCGAGCGCACGTAGTCGCGCACCTCGGGGTCGGACCCGACGATGAGCCCGGCGAAGCCGAGGTCGGCCGCACTGCCGCCGGACCCGGTGCGGCCCAGCGCCGCCAGCGCGGATGCCGTGCGCCGCGCCTCGCGGTAGGCGTCCGGGAGCGCCCCCGGGCCCGGCACCGGCCCGGAACCACCGACGGTGAGCCGGCTCGAGGCGGACATCCGCTGGGCCAGCTCGACGGCGGCCGCCGACGGGTCGTCGCGCTGCACGACGGCCACGACCTCGCCGCGGTGCTCGGCGACCAGGGCCGCACCCCCGAGCGCGGCGGTCACCGACATCACGAGCGAGCGGCGCGAGGTGGCGGCATCCGGCGCGGTGGCGACGAGCACGCAGCACGGCAGGCGCAGGTCGACGCCCAGGGTGCGCGCGGCGCCGACCACGGCTTGCAGGTCAGCACGCCCGGAGAGCAGGTCGGCGACCAGGTCGGTGCGCACCTGCAGCTGGGCATCGGCGCGCTGGCGCTCGCCGAGCAGCACGAGGGCGGTGACGACGGCCGCGCGCTCGACGGTGCGCCGGTCGGCGTCGTCGAGGTCGGGCGGGCCGCCGACGACCAGCTGGCCGAGCGGCAGGTCGACGGCCGAGACGGGCACGACCCACCGGTCGCCGGTGCGGATCAGCCGCCCTGCCGTGTCGAGGGGGGCGTCGACCGCGTAGGGATGCCGTCTGGCGGTGGCGACGGCCGACCTCGCCGCCTCGCTGGGGACGTCGGGGACCGGCCCGGCGGAGCTGCGCTCGACGCCCTCGTCGTCGACCAGCACCACCCAGACACCGAGCAGGCTGTGCAGGGCCTCGGTGATCTCGCCGACACCGCCGCCCCGCAGCACGATGCCGGCGAACCGGTCGTGGGCGGCTGCGGCGCGCTCGAGCCCCTCGGTGTGGCGGCGCACCGTGTCGAGGGCACCCACCTGCACCAGGGACACCGCGGCGAGGGCCGCCAGGGAGCCGAGCAGGGCCACCTCGTCGGGGGTGAAGGTGCGCGGCGAGCGGTTGGCGGCGAAGAGCACCCCGACGAACTCGTCCTTGACGAGCAGGGGGGTGCCGCAGATGGCGACGATGCCCTCGTCGCCGACGGCGGTGTCGATGGTGGAGGTGTGCCTGAAGCGCTCGTCGGCGAAGTAGTCGGCGGTCCAGTAGGGCTTGTGCGTGGAGGCGGCCAGGCCGCCCAGCCCGGCACCGAGCTCGAGGCGAACCTGCTGGAACGCACTCGACACCGAGCCGGCCGTGGCCCTCATGAAGGTGTCACCCGCGGCCGGGTCGTAGAGCGTGAGGTACGACAGGTCGGTGCCGAGCAGGGTGCGCGCGCGCAGCACGATCGCCTCGAGCACCAGGGCGGGGTCGTCCATGGTGGCGAGGTCCTGGGCGGTCTCGACCAGGGCCTCGAGCTCCTGCTCGCGGCGGCGACGCAGGTCGGTGACGGCGCGCACCTGCAGCGCGAGGTCGCGCAGCACGGGGTCGGCGTCGACCGCCGCGATGTCCGCGGCCGAGGCACCGGTCGCGAGCAGCTCGAGCAGCCGCGCCTCCTGCGTCACCGTCGTCGCCATGTCGGCCAGCGTAGCCGGACCTCATATGTGGGCAGGGCCCAGCGATCAGCACCGGCTGTGTCGGTTCGCAACACCATCTGACCTGCGACGGACCCCTAGTGTCGGCAGTCGTTCGACCCCCGAGTGACCCCCGATGAGCGTGGAGGCAGTCCGTGCAGAGCAGCACGCAGGCAGCACCGGTGCCGCAGGGCGTGGCGCCGACGACCGCGCTCCTGCGCACCCGGGCGCTGACCAAGGAGTTCCGCGGTTTCGCCGCGGTGCAGGGTGTCGACCTCGACGTCGCCGAGGGCAGCGTGCACGCCCTGGTCGGCCCGAACGGCGCCGGAAAGACCACGTTGTTCAACCTGCTGACCGGCTTCCTCACCCCCACCTCGGGCACCATCCACCTCGGTGATCGCGACATCACCGGGCTCAGCTCGGAGCAGATCGTGCACCTCGGGGTGGCCCGCTCGTTCCAGATCACCAGCCTGTTCGACCAGATGTCCCTCGTCGACCACGTCGAGCTGGCGCTGGCCTCGCCCACCGGTCTGGGCTACCGGTTCTGGCGCTCGAACCGTCAGCTGCGCCGGTTCCGCCCTCGGGCCATGGACCTGCTCGAGCAGGTGGGGCTCGCTGACCGGGCCGGGCTGCTGGCCGGGTCGCTCGCCTACGGCCAGAAGCGCGCCCTCGAGCTCGCGCTGGCGCTGGCGCTCGACCCGCGGCTGCTGCTGCTCGACGAGCCGACGGCCGGGATGGGCGTGGAGGACGTCGACCGCACCATCGCCCTGGTCAAGCGGGTCGCGAGCGGCCGCACGGTCGTGCTCGTCGACCACAACATGCACGTCGTCGGGTCGCTGGCCGACCGGGTGACCGTGCTGCAGTCCGGTGCCGTGCTCGCGGAGGGGCCGTACGAGCAGGTGCGCACCGACGAGCGGGTCATCACGGCCTACCTGGGCACCGACGGGGGTGGGCACCATGGCTGAGGCCGACCTCCGCCTCGAGGTGCGTGGCCTGTCCGCGTGGTACGGCGAGGCGCAGGCGCTGCGCGAGGTCGACCTCACCGTCGGCCACGGCGAGGTGGTCACCCTCGTCGGGCGCAACGGCGCCGGCAAGACCACCCTGCTGCGCGCCGTCATGGGCCTGCACCAGCGCGGCGGCGGCACGGTCGCGCTCGACGGCGCCGACGTGAGCCGGCTCAACCCCGACACCCGCGCCCGCCGCGGCCTGGGCTGGGTGCCCGACGACCGCGGCATCTACGCCTCGCTGTCGGTCAAGGAGAACCTCCTGCTGCCGCCGGTCACGCGGCCCGAGTCGGCCTGGTCGCTCGAGCAGGTCTATGCCGAGTTCCCGGTGCTGCGTGAGCGCGCCGACTTCCCGGGCACCCGGCTGTCCGGCGGCGAGCAGCAGATGCTCGCCATGGCTCGGGTGCTCCGCAGCGGCGCCACCCTGCTGCTCCTCGACGAGCCGAGCGAGGGCCTGGCGCCCGTCATCGTGCAGCGCATCGGCGAGATCATCCGCAGCATCAAGGCGCAGGGCACCTCGGTGCTGCTGGTGGAGCAGAACGTCACCTTCGCCGCCACCGTCGCCGACCGCCACCACCTGCTCGCCCAGGGCCGCGTCGTCGAGTCGCTCGACAACGACGAGTTCCGGGCGCGGCGCACCGAGCTGCTCGCCCACCTCGGGATGTGACGTGCCCACTCGACCGGACACCCCGGCATCCAGCGACCACGACCTCCACACCGACCGTCCACCGCACCACCGCACCCTGGGAGATCGCATGACCCGCAGCACGTCCCTCGCCCTGACCGCCGGAGCCGTCGGCGCCGGACTCCTCCTGGCCGCCTGCGGTGGCGGGGGTCCGGCCGCCAGCGGTGGCGCCCTCACCGACGACAAGGTCGTGCTGGGGGTGCTCAACGACCAGTCCGGCATCTACAAGGACCTCTCCGGCCCCAACAGCAAGGTCGCCGTCGAGATGGCCATCGCGGACTACAAGGCCAAGTACGGCGACAAGGCCGTCGCGAAGAACATCGAGGTCGTGACCGCCGACCACCAGAACAAGCCCGACATCGCCAACACCAAGGCGCAGGAGATGTACGACCGCCAGAAGGCCGACATCATCCTCGACGTGCCGACCTCATCGGCCGCGCTGGCCGTGGCCGGCGTGGCCAAGGCCAAGAAGAAGCTGTTCATCGACATCGGGGCGGGCACCACCGCGCTGACCGGCGCCCAGTGCAACAAGTACACGTTCCACTACGCCTACGACACCTGGATGCTGGCGCACGGCACCGGTGCCAGCGTCACCGAGGGCGGCGGCAAGAAGTGGAACCTCGTCTACCCCGACTACGCCTTCGGCCAGGACATGCAGAAGTCGTTCACCGACCAGGTGACCAAGGCCGGGGGCACGGTCGGGCAGACCATCCCGACGCCGTTCCCCAACGACAACTTCGCCACCTTCATCACCAAGGCGTCGTCCGACCAGCCCGACGTCATCGGGGCGATGCACGCCGGCGGTGACCTGATCAACTTCGTCAAGCAGTTCAACCAGTCGGGCCTGAAGGGCAAGACCCAGCTCGCCGTGGGCCTGCTCTTCATCACCGACATCCACGCGCTCGGGGTCGACCAGTTCGAGGGCACCCAGTTCACCGACGCGTGGTACTGGAACTTCGACGAGCAGAACCGAGCCTTCGCAGACAAGTTCTCGGCGAAGACCCAGACCCGCCCGAGCTTCGCGCACGCCGCGAACTACTCGGCGGCGATGAACTACCTCGAGGCGGTGCAGGAGACCGGCACCGACGACGCCGACAAGGTCGTCGCCAACCTCGAGGGCAAGAAGATCAACGACCTCTTCCTGCGCAACGGCGAGATTCGCAAGGCCGACCACCGCGTCATCCACGACGTCTACCTCAACGAGGTGAAGTCCAAGGACGAGGTCAAGGAGGAGTGGGACCTGCAGAAGGTCGTCAAGACCATCCCGGCCGCCGAGGCGTTCAAGCCGGTCGACGGCTCCTGCACGATGTCCTGACCCATGGGTTCCCTCCTCCAGTACACGCTGCAGGGCCTGGCCGCGGGCGGCTTCTACGCCCTCGCGGCCCTGGGCCTGGCGGTCATCTTCGGTGTGCTCGGCGTCGTCAACTTCAGCCATGGTGCCTGCTACATGCTCGGTGCGGTCGGCACCGCGCTGTTGCTGAACGAGCTCGGCATCGGGTTCTGGGCGGCGCTGGCGATCATCCCGGTCGTGATGTTCGCTTTCGGGGTCTTCATCGAGCGAGCCCTGGTGCACTGGCTGGTGGCGCTCGACCCGCTCTACAACTTCCTGCTCACCTTCGGCCTGACCCTGGTGCTCGTCGACCTCGTCAAGCGCCGCTACGGGGTGAGCGGGATGCCGTACGAGCCGCCCCCGCTGCTGGCCGGGCGGATCGACGTGGCCGGGGTGAGCCTGTCGACCTACCAGGTCTTCGCGGCGACGTTCTCGCTGCTGGTCTGCGTGCTGGTGTGGGTGGCCATCACCCGCACCCGGGTCGGGATGATCGTGCGCGCCGCCACCGAGGACGCCGAACGCACCCGGGCGCTCGGCATCAACGTGGGCCGTTGGGTCACACCGGTGTTCGGCTTCGGCATCGCGTTGGCCGGGCTGGCTGGAGTCTTGGCCGCTCCGTTCCGGGCCGTCACCGCCGACATGGGCTCGAACTTCGTGATCATCCTGTTCGCCGTGGTGGTCATCGGTGGCCTCGGCTCGATCATGGGCGCCGTCGTCGCCGGCTTCCTGGTCGGTCTCGTCGAGGCCTACGGGCAGGCCTACCTGCCCGCCCTGGCGCAGGTGCTGATCTTCGTCCTGATGGCCGCGGTGATCCTGGTGCGGCCGGCAGGGCTCTTCGGACGCGAGGACACCGCATGAGCACCGACCAGCTGGCCCGTTCGCAGCACGTCGACCTGTCGGCCGAGCCGGTGCGGCTGGCCGAGCGACCACTCGTGCGCGCCGTGATGCTGCTCGTCGGCCTGGCGGTGGTCGTCGCGCTGCCGTGGTGGGTCTACCCGCCGGTGGCGACGGACATCCTCGCCTGGGGCCTGTTCGCGATCTCGGTCGACCTGCTCCTCGGCTTCACCGGGCTGCTGTCCTTCGGCCACGCGGCGTTCTGGGGTGCGTCGGCCTACGCGACCGGGCTGGTCGCCATCCACACGGGCCTGCCGTTCCCCCTCGCCATCGTGGCCGGTGCGGTGGTCGCCATGCTGCTCGCGGTGCCCACCGGCTACCTCGCGGTCCGCCGGACCGGTATCTACTTCGCGATGGTCACCCTGGCGTTCGCCCAGATGCTCTACTTCCTGGCCAACCAGTGGCGTGCCGTCACCGGCGGTGAGGACGGGCTGCAGGGCATCCAGAAGTCGTTCTTCGGCCTGACCGGCGTCGAGACCGACCCGTTCTACTTCTACTACGCGGCCGCGCCGATCGTGCTGGTCGGGGTGGCGATCGCCTGGCGCGTCGTGCACTCGCCGTTCGGGCGGGTGCTGGTGGCGGTGCGAGACAACCCAGCCCGGGCCCGGGCGCTCGGCTACGACGTCGACCGCTACAAGGTGATGGCGTTCGTCATCTCGGCGGGGGTCGCCGGCATCGCGGGCGGGGTGTTCGCCAGCAGCCACGGGTTCGCGTCGCTTCAGGAGCTGTCGTGGACCACCTCGGGCAAGGTCGTGCTGATCACCGTGCTCGGCGGCATCGGCACCTTCTGGGGCGGCCCGATCGGCGCGGCCGTCGTGGTGCTGCTCGAGGACCGGATGGCGTCCAGCGGCTTCAACGGCGTCGGTATCGTCACCGGGACGATCTTCATCGTCATCGTGCTGCTGTTCCGGCACGGTATCTGGGGCACCGCCCGCGACCTCATCGCCCGCGCGGCCGCGGCCCGACGCCGACGCCGGAGGGCCTGAACTGGTCGTCGGGTCGCCCTAGGCTGGGCCGCGTGACCGATGCCCGCGCCGACGAGGTGGCCCTGAACCGGGCGCTGTGGACGGTGGTCAACGAGCGTTTCACGGATGCCGCCGCAGACGCCATGTGGGCGCGGCCGGATGCCGTGTGGGGCCTGTTCGCCGTGCCCGAGCGTGAGCTCGGGGTGTTCGGTGAGGTCCGCGGGCTCGACGTGCTCGAGCTGGCGGCGGGCACGGCATACGTCTCGGCCTGGCTGGCGCGGCTCGGTGCCCGGCCGGTGGCGGTGGACCTGTCGGGGGAGCAGCTCGCCACCGCCCGCCGGCTGCAGCGAAGCATCGGGCCGTCGTTCCCGTTGCTGCAGTGCGACATCGAGCGGCTGCCGCTGGCCGAGGCGTGCGTCGACCTCGTCGTCAGCGAGCACGGCGCCGCGGCCTGGGGCGACCCCGAGCGCTGGCTGCCCGAGGCCGCGCGGGTGCTTCGCCCCGGTGGGCGCCTGGTCTTCCTCACCAACAGCCACCTGTCCGCGTTGTGCGTGCCGCCCGACGAGGGTGTGGCGGGGGAGCGGCTGCTGCGCGGCTACGACGAGGCCTATCGCGTGCACTGGCCCGGTGGCGGCGTGGAGTTCCACCCGTCGCACGGTGACTGGGTGCGGCTGCTGCGGCGCAGCGGGTTTGCCATCGAGGCACTGCACGAGGTCTTCGCGCCCGCCGACCGCGCCGACCACCCGTTCTACGAGATCGTCTCCCCCCGGTGGGCCGGCCGCTGGCCGGCCGAGGAGCTCTGGGTGGCGCGCCGCGCCTGACCCGGCCGCACGGCATCCGCGGCGTTGTGATGCGCCGAGCACACAGGAGGCGGTGGCTTCCTGGTCAGGACCGCCGGCACCTATGCGGCGTCGATCTTTGCGATGAGCTTCGTCAGCATCGTGACGTTTCGACTGGTGCTGCTCAACGGGCCGAGCACCTTCTCCCAGTCGCGCTTGACGAGGTGGGAGTCAGTGGAACGGCCCCGCATCCGCCAGTGCACCTCTGCGCCATGGACGACCAGCGTGTCGAAGTCGTTCGACAGTGCCTCCAGACGCTTGGCGTCGCTCGGCGACGGCGCCTTCTTCAGGAACGTCACGAAGTGGGTGTCGCCCGCGGCCGGCGTGAAGGGTCGCGCGTCGAGGACGTTCCTCACCTGGGTCGCCGTCCGGACGAAGGTCGTGCACTCGAAGCCGAACTCGTCCTCCAACGCCTTCTGCATGGCCGTTTCGACCGAGGCTCGCGCTCCAGTTGTGTCGAACACGACGTTGCCGCTGTTGACGTAGGTCCACACGTCGGCGTAACCGAGGCCCTCGCAGACGGCCACCAGGCGGGTCATCGCCACCCGTCGGCGCCCGAGGTTCACCGCGCGCAAGAAGCCGACCCGGACGCTCATGCGCCACAACTGTAGAGGCCCCACCACCCGTCGTCATCCTGACCGTTGCGTCGCACGAAGCCTCTGTCAGCTGGGTCCTCGAGGTCTACTGCTCGGGCACCCATGAGGGGGCTTGCACTGCGTTGCCGGTCAGGTTGTCGCACCGGACGAACTGGGTGCCTACCCGGGCGAGCCAGCACGTGTGGTCGAGCGAGGCGCGTGCAGAGAGTGCCGGTGTTGTCAGGTCGGGGTCGTGAAGACGCGCGGCGGCGGCTTCGGCGCTCAGTCCGGCCCAGAGGAGTCCCGCGAGGGTGGCAGCCTGCCAGCGGCGACAGTGGGTGGCGTTCATGGCGTTCTCCTTCGGTGTGCTCGTGGTGCTGGTGCCTTCACCGTCAGGCCCCGTCCTCCAGGGCCGACGCGATCGGCATTCGGCGATCTGGGTCCCCAGCCGGCGGCGCGATGACGTCGGCGATGGCCAGCGCCGGATGGTGGCCTACAGACCGTTGAAACCGTCATTCGTGTCGATGTGCCTTGGCCGTCCGTCCTTGGTGCCTGGAAGGTCAAGGCTTCGGCTCGCGCCTTGCGAGCCGCGACTGCGGTCCATCCACTTCCCCAGCAGGACGACCGCGACGACGAAAACGCTGATGACTACCCACATCCACATGTCGAGTCCCTTCCGGTTCCGGCGAACCTCCCGCCGGAACCTCTGACTGAATTGGCCCTTCTAGTTGTCCCGCACCGGGCGATGGCCGTATGTACCCGGCGGCACACCCGCCGTGGGTCACTGCGCACGCAACTCCGCCCGCACACGCCGGCCTCCCACCTGGGGATGTCCGGATCTGAGGGGGTCTGCGGGCGTTCTAAGGGGGTGCGCCGGATGTGGCTGAGGGCCCGCGCGCCGGACCGTGGAGGAGTCGGAACACCCCAAGACCCAGCAGGAGATCGACATGCACCAGCACCAGCACCTCACTCGAGGCATCGTCCTCGCCGCGACAGCCGCCATCACCGCCGTGACCATCGGCACCGGGGCCGGGGCGGCCGCAGCCCGTCAGGACGCCGGGGCCGCCGCCGTCCGTGTCGACCACCCCGGCGAGTGCTTCCTCGCACGCACCGGAACCCAGTACGTCCGGTGCGACGACAACACCGGCAACGGGGTGCCGGCACCTGCCTGGGTTCCCGAGCGGTGAGCCGACCCGGCGCCTCCACGTCGGCTTCGCCGCCGGCACATTGTCCGGTGGCGAAGCCGTCGGGGCGCCTGACGCCGGTGTGACCTGGCGGGCACGGCGTTCGGTCAGAAGGCGGTGGCCGGCCTGCTGGCCGAAGGTGCACCTGTGCCAGCCGGAGGGGTCTGGCGGGTAGGTGCGCAAGGCCGAGCAGACGCGACCCGCGGCATCCGGTCAGTGCGCGGTCCAGCCGCCGTCCATCGTGAGGGACGCTCCGGTGACGGAGTCGGCATCGGACGTGCACAGGAAGGCGGCGAAGGCCGCGACCTCGGCGGGCTCGATGAGCCGCTTGCGAGCGGCTGGAGCGAGCATCACCGTCTCGAGCACCTCCGACTCGGGGATGCCGTGCGCCCGAGCCTGGTCGGCGATCTGCCGCTCCACCAGCGGTGTCCGCACGTAGGCCGGGTTGATGCAGTTGCTCGTGACGCCGTGGTCGGCGCCCTCGAGGGCGATCACCTTGCTCAGCCCCTCGAGCCCGTGCTTGGCACTGACGTAGGCCGACTTGAACGGGCTCGCCCGCAGGCCGTGCACACTCGAGACGTTGACCACCCGGCCCCAACCGCGGCCGTACATGTGCGGAAGCACGTGGCGCGCGAGGCGGAAGGGGGCCACCAGCATCACCCGGTGGAGGTGCTCGAAGGTCTCGGTGGGGAACTCGTGCACCGGAGCCACGTGCTGCAGGCCGGCGTTGTTGACCAGCACGTCGACGTCGGTGGGCAGCCCGTCGGTGGCATCCGCGCGCGACAGGTCGGCGACGAGCGGCTCGACCCGCCCGGCATCCAGACCGTCGTCCTTGAGGGCGCTGCGCAGGGTGTCGAGCGCGGACGCATCGAGGTCGAGAGCGAAGACGTCGGCCCCGTCGATCACGAAGCGACGGACGATGGCTGCTCCGATGCCGCTGGCGGCACCGGTCACGAGGACGCGCATGGCGAGAACGCTACGAACCGGCGGTGCCGTGCCCTATGTGGTGGGCGCACACGGTTGGGTGCCCCGCATGTCGTCAGTCGGCGGCAGGTTCCACCGACGGCGGGGCCGACGGCTCGCCTGCCCGGCGAGCGCGACGCGCGGCAACACTGGGGGCTCGGGCCAGGTGCTCGGCACGCTCACGCGCCCGGGCGCGCACGAGCACGACCACGGCCGCGACGATGACCGCCGTGGAGGTGATCGCCGCCGAGAGCCCCTGCGTCGCAGTGGTGGCGGTGGTGACGTTGAACGCGGTGTGCCACAGGGCCACCAGCAGCACGCTGCGGCCCGAGCCGACATAGAGGCGGGTCAGCACGACCGAGCCGGCCAGTAGGCCCAGGACCCAGCCGATGCTCGCCCAGCCCATCGCGCGGAAGCTGTCGACCACCCAGAACAGCGGCAGGTGCCAGGTGGCCCAGGCGACCGCGACGAGCAGCGCCGCGCGCACCTCGCCGACCCGGTCGACGAGGCTGTCGGCGAGCAGGCCGCGCCAGCCGAGCTCCTCGCCGTAGCCGTTGACGAGCAGCACGTAGCCGACGAGGAGCACCACCGAGACGACCGGCGCTCCGCTGTACTCGGCCAACCCCCCGAGGTCGACGGGGTCGCCGGTCGCCGCCGACAGGGCCACGCCGACGGCGCCGAGCGCCAGGATGGCCGGCAGCGACCACCACCAGCGCCCCACCCCCCGCCACCGCACGGCACGCCGCCCGAGGTCACGCAGTGCGCCGGTGCCCTGCCAGCCGAGGGTCACGACGACCGCGGCGAAGGCCGGGCCCATCAGGCCCGGCAGGTGGGTCGGCCAACCCTGGCCGGGGGTGACGACCTGCCCGCGCACCGCCATCGGCACCCACCACAGCCACGAGAACGTGAACGCCAGCGCGACGAAGGTGACCAGCGCGGCGCCGGGCAGCGGTTGGTGCTCGACGACGGCCGGACCGGCGACAGCGGCCCCGACGGCACGGGCGCGAGGAGGGGGCCGGTGCCGTCCGGTCCGGGCGCGCACTGCCTCGTCGGGCTCGCGGGTCACGGCCGATCACCTCGCCACCAGTCCTACCAGCGGGGCTGGTGCGGGGGTGGTGATATCGCGCGTGACACCGGGCACGCCTGTCAAGCGGCTCAGATGTCGCGGAAGGTCTCGATCGTGGCCCCGAGGGCGTTGAGCCGCTCGGCGAGGTCCTCGTAGCCGCGGTTGATGACGTAGACGTTGCGCAGCACCGACGTGCCGGGCGCGGCGAGCATCGCGAGGAGGATGACCACACCAGGGCGCAGGGCCGGCGGGCACATCACCTCGGCGGCGCGCCACTTGGGCGTCGGGCCGGTGATCATCACCCGGTGCGGGTCGAGCAGCTGCACCTGGCCGCCGACCTTGGTCAGCTCGGTGAGGTAGATGGCGCGGTTCTCGTAGACCCAGTCGTGGATCATCGTGGTGCCCTCGGCACAGGCCGCAATGAGCGCGAAGAACGGCAGGTTGTCGATGTTCAGGCCCGGGAACGGCATCGGGGCGATCTTGTCGACCGGGGCCTTGAGCGGCCCGGGGTGGATGGTGAGGTCGAGCAGGCGGGTGTGCCCGTTCTTGGCCCGGTACTCCGGCGTGATGTCGAACTTCAGGCCCATCTCCTCCAGGGTCGCCAGCTCGATCTCGAGGAACTCGATCGGCACCCGCTCGATGGTGATCGTCGACTCGGTGACGACCGCGGCGGCGATCAGGCTCATCGCCTCGATCGGGTCTTCGGAGGGGTAGTACTCGATGTCCATGTCGATGTCGCGCACCCCGGTGACGGTGAGCGTCGTGCTGCCGATGCCGTCGATCTGCACGCCGAGCGCCTGCAGGAAGAAGCAGAGGTCCTGGACCATGTAGTTGGGCGAGGCGTTGCGGATGATGGTCTGCCCGGGGTGGCGGGCCGCCGCCAGCAGGACGTTCTCGGTGACCGTGTCGCCGCGCTCGGTGAGCACGATGGCCCGGGTGGGCTGGCGCTCGGGGTCGACGGTGGCCGCGTAGAACCCGTGGGTCGCGGCCACATCGAGGCCGAAGGCCTTCAGGGCGGACAGGTGCGGCTCCACCGTGCGGGTGCCGAGGTCGCAACCGCCCGCGTAGGGCAGCTCGAAGCTCGACTGCTCGTGCAGCAGCGGCCCCAGGAACATGATCACGGTGCGGGTGCGGCGCGCGGCCTCCACGTCGATGCCGGCCAGGTCGAGGCGCGGCGGGGGCGTGATCTCGAGGTCGTTGCTGTCGGGCAGCCAGCGCACCCGGACCCCGATCGAGGTGAGCACCTCGATGATCCGGTTGACCTCCTCGATGCGGGCCAGGCTGCGCAGCGTGGTGCGGCCCTTGTTGAGCAGGCTGGCGCACAGCAGGGCGACCGCGGCGTTCTTGCTGGTCTTGACCGGGATCGAGCCGGAGAGCTTGCGCCCACCGACGATCCGCAGGTGCTGCGGCCCGCTGTGGCCCAGCGAGACGAACTCGCTGTCGAGCTTCTCGCCGACCCGCGCGAGCATCTCGAGCGAGAGGTTCTGCTTGCCCTGTTCGATGCGGGCGACGGCGCTCTGGCTGGTGCCGAGGAGGTCGGCGAGCTCACTCTGGGTCAGGCCCTGGTGGCGTCGGGCGTCCCGGATCAGGGTGCCGATCCGGGTCAGGTAGGTGTCGGAAGTGGTGGTGACAGTCACCGGACCACCGTATATCACCTGTGAGATATATCGGGGATCGACGCCCGCCCACCGGTGGGCGGTCCGGTGGGCGGGGACGTCGGTCACGGGGCGCGTCAGGCTGGGACGCTGGCCACCCCGGCGGGCAGCAGGCGCCGTCCCAGCACGCGCTCCGAGACTCCCTCGCGGTCCAGCAGCGGGCACAGCCCGCCGTTCCAGAACTGGAAACCGGCCCCGGTGATCATCGCCAGGTCGATGTCCATCGGGGCCGCGACGACGCCCTCGGACAGCATCAGCCCGACCTCCTCGGCCAGCACGCCGAGGATGCGCTCACGCGCCTGCTCGACGGTCAGTTCCACCGGGTGCTCCGGCTGCTCGGCCATCGCGAGCACCTCCGGGTCGGGCACCGGGCGGCCGCTCTCCATCGCGTAGTAGCCGCGCTTGCCGGCCTCGACGAGGCGGCGCAGGCTCGGCGAGACGTAGTAGCGGTCGCCGAAGGCGCGGTGCAGGGTCTCGCTGTTGTGCAGCGCGATGGCGGGCCCGACCAGGCCCAGCAGCACGAACGGCGGCATCGGGGCCAGGCCGGCCACGGCCCGGTCGGCGGTGGGCACCGGGGTGCCCTCGTCGACGATCCGCGAGAACTCGCCCATGAAGCGTCCGAGCAGACGGTTGACGACGAAGGATGCCGAGTCCTTGACCCGGATCGTCGTCTTGCCCAGGGTGCGGCCGGTCGCGAACGCCGTGGCCAGGGCCGCGTCGTCGGTGGCCTCGCCCGGGATGATCTCGAGCAGCGGCATGACGGCGACCGGGTTGAAGAAGTGGAAGCCGACGACCCGCTCGGGGTGCTGCAGCCCGCCGGCCATCTCGGTGATCGACAGCGACGAGGTGTTGGTGGCGAGCACGCACTCGGGCGCGACGACGGCCTCGACCTCGGCGAACACCTGCTGCTTGACGGACATCTCCTCGAAGACGGCCTCGATGACGAAGTCGGCGTCGGCGAAGCCGTCCTTGCTCGTCGACCCGGTGACCAGGCCGGTGAGGAAGGACGCCTTGTCGGGGGAGACCCGGCGCTTGGCGAGCAGGTTCGAGATCTCGCCGTGCACCCAGCCCACGCCCTTGGCCACGCGCTCCTCGTCGAGGTCGGTCAACACGACCGGCACCCCGAGGCGGCGGGCGAAGAGCAGCGCGAGCTGGCCGGCCATCAGGCCGGCCCCGACGATGCCGACCTTGGTGACCGGGCGGGCAAGAGACGTGTCGGGCGCACCGGCGGGGCGCTTGGCGCGCTTCTGCACGAGGTCGAACGCGTAGAGCCCGGCCCGCAGCTCGTCGGTCATGATCAGGTCGCCGAGCGCGGCATCCTCGGCGGCGAACGCCTCGTCGCGGCTCGCGGTTCGGGCGGCCCGCACCAGCTCGACGGCGCGCAGCGCACCGGGCGCGCGCCCGCCGGTCTTGGCGAGCACGACCTTCTTCGCGGCGTCGCACGCGGCATCCCAGGTGGCCGGGTCGGTGTCGACGTCCTTGCGCTGAACGGTGACGGCCCCGGCGACCACGGCGGCGGCCCAGCGCAGCGAGTCCTCGAGGAAGTCGGCCGGCTCGAGCAGCACGTCGGCGACGCCGAGTGCCGCGACCTCCTTCGCCTTGAGCATCGTGTTCTGCGACAACGGGTTCTCGATGATGACCTTGAGGGCGTCGGCGGCACCGATCAGGTTCGGCAGCATGAAGCAGCCGCCCCAACCAGGCACCAGGCCGAGGAAGGTCTCGGGCAGGGCGAAGGCCGGCACACCGTAGGACACCGTGCGGTAGTCGCAGGCCAGCGCGATCTCGACACCGCCACCCATGGCCGCTCCGTTGACGAACGCGAAGGTCGGCACCGGGAGGTCCATGATCGACGCGAACGCCGCGTGGCCGGCGCGCGCGATGGCCAGGGCCTGCTCGCGCTGCGTGACGTAGGGGACACCGGAGAGGTCGGCACCGACAGCGAAGACGAACGGCTTGCCGGTGATGCCGACGGCCGCGATCTCGCCCGACTCGGCGCGGGCGCGCAGCCCGTCGACGGTGGCCTGCAGCCCGGCGATGGTCTGCGGGCCGAAGGTGTTGGGGCGGGTGTGGTCGTGCCCGTTGTCGAGCGTCACCAGCGCGAGGACGCCGGCGCCACCGGGGAGCGCGACGTCCTGCACCGGGGTGCGGGTCACGACCTCCTCGGGCATGCCGGGGGCGGTGACAGGGGTGGTGGTCGTCGTCATGGCTCAGGCCTCCTGGCCGTAGTCGGCGTGGTGGGGGTTCTCCCAGATGACGCAGCCACCCATGCCGATGCCGATGCACATCGCGGTGAGGCCGTAGCGCACCTCGGGGTGGTCCTCGAGGTGGCGGGCGAGCTGGCTCATCAGGCGCACACCGGAGGAGGCGAGCGGGTGCCCGACGGCGATGGCGCCGCCCCAGGGGTTGACCCGCTCGTCGTCGTCGGCGATGCCGAAGTGGTCGAGGAAGGCGATGACCTGCACCGCGAAGGCCTCGTTGAGCTCGAACAGGCCGATGTCCTCGATGGTGAGGCCGGCCTTGCGCAGCGCCTTCTCGGCCGCGGGCACCGGCCCGATGCCCATGACCTCGGGCTCGACGCCGACGAACGCGTAGGACACCAGGCGCATGCGCACCGGCATCCCGAGCTCGGCGGCGGCGGACGCCGACGCCAGGATGCAGGCGGTGGCGCCGTCGTTGAGCCCGGCGGCGTTGCCGGCGGTGACGTTGCCGTGCGCGCGGAACGGGGTCTTGAGGGCGCCGAGCTCCTCGAGCGTGGTGCCGGGGCGCGGCGGCTCGTCGGCGGTCGCGAGCCCCCAGCCCTTCTCGACGTGTCGGGTGGCGACGGGCACGAGGTCGCGCTGCACCAGGCCGGCGGCGTAGGCAGCGGCCAGCTTGCGCTGGCTCGCCACGGCATACGCGTCGCAGCGGGCCTTGGTCAGGTGCGGGAAGCGGTCGTGCAGGTTCTCGGCGGTCTTGCCCATCACCAGGGCCGACTCGTCGACGACGCGCTCGGAGATGATCCGCGGGTTGGGGTCGATGCCCTCACCCATCGGGTGGCGGCCCATGTGCTCGACCCCGCCGGCGACGGCGATGTCGATCGCGCCGACCCCGATCGACGAGGCGATGGTCGTGACGGCGGTCATCGCGCCGGCGCACATCCGGTCGATGGAGTAGCCCGGCGTGGTGTTCGGCAGCCCGGACAGCAGCGCCGCCAGCCGGCCGAGGGTCAGGCCCTGGTCGCCGATCTGGGTCGTCGCGGCGACGGCGACCTCCTCGACGCGCTCCGGGGGCAGCTCGGGGTGGCGGCGCACGAGCTCGCGGATGCACTTGATGACGAGGTCGTCGGCGCGGGTCTGGGCGTACATGCCCTTCTCGCCGGCCTTGCCGAACGGGGTGCGGACACCGTCGACGAAGACGACGTCCTGGAGCTCGCGTGGCACGAAGGGCCTCCCGGGTGGGTGGGGTGGGATGGGCCCGGTTCCCTGGGCCTGGGGGTCCACCGTACTAAGCGGACGCTTAGTGCCCAAGGGCGGGGCGGGTGAGAGGCGTCACGCCGGCCACCCCGCCCGGTGGCTCAGAGCCGGGGGTCCACCGGCTCCGACTCCAGGGCCAGCACCGCGAAGACCAACTGGTGGACCCGCCAGAGGGGCTCACCGGCGACGAAGGCGGTCAGGGCGTCCAGCCCGAGACCGTGCTCGCGCTGGGCCAGCCGCCGCTTGGTGCCGAGCTGCCGCTGGCGCAACAGGTCGAGCGAGTCGGTGTAGTCGGGGCCGCAGATGATCCGCAGGTACTCGCGGCCGCGCACCTTCAGACCCGGTTGCACCCGACCCGGCTGCACCAGCGCGGGCTTGACGACCATGCCCTCGCCCCCGGCGGCCGTGAGCTCGGCCCACCACGCGGTGGCGTCGTCGCGCTCAGCGGGCGAGTCGAGGTCGACGAACCGGTGACGGGTCGGCGTGATCAGCTCGCCCTGCAGCCGTGCGAGCTCGGCGAGGTGCCAGGTGTGCGACTCGCTCAGAGCCAGGGCGCGCCCTTCGGCAGCCAGCACCTGGAACGGCGCCAGCGTCACGCCGTCGAGCCCCTCGGTGGGGTGGCAGTACGCCGCGTAGGCGTCGCGGAACGCTGTCGCGTTGGCGGCCCTGGCTTCGGTGCGCTGGGCCAGCGCCGCGACGTCGAGCCCACGCCCGGCCGCTGCCTCCAGCGCCGAGAGTGCCCCTGGCAGGGCGTGCCGGGCCGCGGCACCGACCGACGCGTACTGCCACTTGATCAGCTCCAGCGCCTTGGCCGACCACGGCAGCAGCTCGCAGTCGAGCGCCACCCAGTCGGTGTCGAGGGAGTCGAACAGCGGTTCCACGGCCAGCCTGAGCTGGTCGACGAGCGCGCTCGTGTCGGGGAAGAACGGGCGTCCGGTGCGGGTGTGGACCGTGCCGGTGCTCCCGTCGGCCACCCCGAAGCGACGCTCGGCCACGTCGGCGCCCTTGGCGATGACCGCGATCGCGCGCGAGCCCATGTGCTTCTCCTCGCACACGACCCGGGTGACCCCCCACTTCGCGTACTCCTCGAATGCCTGCTCCGGGTGCTCGAGGTAGCCGTCCCGGGTCGATGCCGTCGCCGGCGACATGGTCGGCGGCAGGTAGACCAGCCAGCGCGGGTCGACGGCGAAACGGCTCATCAGCTCGAGCGCCGCAGCGGCGTTCTCCTCGGGCACCTTCACCCTGCCGGCCTGGGTGCTGTCGAGCCACCGGGTGCCCGCGACGTCGTCGACCCGCAGCACTGACGCCTCACGCTCGGCCGTCACGGGCGCGAGCGGCCGCACCGGCGCGTACCACTGCTGCTCCGCGGGAACCGACACCAGGTCGCGTTCCGGGTAGCGCAGGGCGGTGAGCGACCCGCCGAACACCACGCCGGTGTCGAGGCAGACGGTGTTGTTGACCCACTCGGCGGTGGGCACCGGGGTGTGGCCGTAGACCACGACCGCGTCACCGCGGTACTCCTCCGCCCACGGGTAGCGCACCGGGAGGCCGAACTCGTCGGTCTCGCCCGTGGTGTCGCCGTAGAGGGCGAAGGCGCGGACCCGGCCGGAGGTGCGGCCGTGGTAGGCCTCCTTCAGCCCGGCGTGCGCCACGACGAGGCGCCCGTCGTCGAGGACGTAGTGCGCGATGAGCCCGTCCATGAAGGTCAGGGCCCGCGACCGGAAGTCGTCGGGCTCGTGTGCCAGCTGGGCCAGCGACTCGGCCAGGCCGTGCGACACGGTGACCGCGGACCCCCGCATCGCCCGGACCAGCTTGGCCTCGTGGTTGCCGCTGACGCACAGGGCCGTGCCGTCGGCCACCATGCCCATCACCAGTCGCAGGACCCCCGGGGTGTCCGGGCCCCGGTCAACCAGGTCGCCGACGAACACCGCCGTGCGGCCCTCGGGGTGCGTCGCGCCGACGGCCAGCCCCTCGTCGTACCGGATCTGCCAGCCCAGCCGGGTGAGCAGGGTGCGCAGCTCCGAGGCACAGCCGTGCACGTCGCCGATGAGGTCGAAGGGACCGTGCAGCTCGGCGCGGTCGTTCCACGGGCGCTCCCGGACGATCTCGACGGCGGCCACCTCGTCGGCATCCGTCAGCACGTGCACGCGCCGGAAGCCCTCCTTGCGCAAGCGCCCCAGCGACCGCTTCAGGTCACGGTGCTGGCGCCGGACGACGTGGCTGCCGAAGTCACGGTCGGCGCGTGCCGCGTTGCGCTCGACCGCCACCGACTCGGGCACGTCGAGCACGATGGCGTCGACGAGCGAGTCGTGGCTGCGGGCCAGCGCCACGAGCGCGGCGCGGGCCTTGGCCTGGACGTTGGTCGCGTCCACCACGGTGAGCAGGCCTCGACGCAGCCGGGTGCCGGCCACGTAGTGCAGCACGTCGAAGGCGTCGGGCGTGGCCGACTGGTCGTTCTCGTCGTCGGCGACGAGGGCGCGGCAGAAGTCGCTCGAGAGGACCTCGGTGGGTGCGAAGTGCTCGCGCGCGAAGGTGGACTTCCCGCTGCCGGACACGCCGACGAGCACCACGAGCCCCCGCGCGGGGAGCCGGAGGCGGAGCCGGCCGTCGTCGTCAGGCAGCACGGGTGAACACCGCGAGCTGGGTGGGGGAGCCGGTGGCCTCGTCGAGGTCGCCGATGCCGCGCTGCTCGACCGTGTAGCCGTAGGTGGCCGCCACGCGCGTGCTCCACGCGGCGAACTCGGCCCGGTCCCACTCGAAGCGGTGGTCGGGGTGGCGCATACCCGACAGTGCGGCGTAGTTCACGTTGTACTCCCGGTTCGGTGTGGTCACCAGCACGGCCCGGGGGCGTGCCGCCCCGAACACCACCCGTTCCAGCGCGGCCACCCGCGAGGGGTCGACGTGCTCGACGACCTCCATCAGCACGGCGGCGTCGAACCCCGCGTACCGGTCGTCCTCGTAGGTCAGCGCCCCCTGGAAGAGCTCGACGCGCTCGCGCTGCCGCTCGCTCATCCGGTCCAGGTGCAGCCGGCGCGCGGCGAGCTGCAGCGACCGCGTCGAGACGTCGCTGCCCACTACCCGGCGCAGGCCGGGGGTCGTCAGCAGCCGCTCGAGGAACTGGCCCGAGCCGCACCCGAGGTCGATGACCCGAGGTCGCACCGAGCTCTTCCAGGGCGTGGTGCACGGCATCGTGCCGCTGGCGGTTGAGCGGCACCCGCTCCTCGCCTGCCAGCAGCGCCTCCTCGTCCGCGGCCGGCTCGACCGCACTCTCGAGGTCGTCGCCCAGCTCGGCCAGGCGGGCCAGCGCGACCCCGGCGAGGCCGCTGCGACCGAGGTAGCGCCGCGTGATCAGGTCGTGCTCGGGGTGGTTCGCGAGCCACCCCTCGCCGGAGCGCAGCAGCTTGTCGACCTCCTCCGGGCCCTGCCAGTAGTGCTTGGACTCGTCGAGCACCGGGATCAGCACGTGCAGCTGGCTCAGCGCGTCCGCGAGGCGCAGGGTGCCGCTGAGGGTGAGCCGGACGTAGCGCGAGTCACCCCAGTCGGGAAAGGCGTCGTCGAGGGCGATGGGCTCGGCGACGACCGTCCAGCCCAGCGGCTCGAACAGCCGGTGCGCGACCGCAGCCCCACCACGGCACGGCAGCACCGGCACGGTGATCTCGAGCGGGATGGCCGAGTCCGCGAGCTCCTGGCGGGAGGCGCAGCGTCCGCTGCGTGCGGTGCTGAACACGTCCGCCAGCGCCACCCCGAGCAGCGAGGATGCCGCGTACGACCGGTCGTTGACGTACTGGCCCAGGCTGAAGTCGGGCAGGCCCCGGGCCCGCGAGCGGGCCAGGCGCACCGGGTCGACCTCGAGCAGCAGGGCGACCGTGCAGCGCTCTGCGGTCGCCACCGGGTAGAAGACGGTCGCAACGCCGAAGGACTGCGGGAACTGCTGCACCCGGTCGGGGTGCTTGTGCAGCAGGTACCCCAGGTCGGTCGCCGGCTGGTGGGTCGTCGAGATGGTCAGGAGCACCGCGTCAGTCTGCCCGACCGCGCCTGCGAGGGCCCGGAGATTACTGCGGTGCGGGGAACTGCTCGAACGCCGCCACCAGCATCGGGGCCACGATCTCGGCCTGCCAGGGCCGACAGCCCTGGTCGAGCAGCGCCCGGGTGAAGGCGGCATCGTCGTGGTCGGTGGGCGGCTGCCACACGACCCGCCGCAGGGGGTCGGGGGAGCAGACGTTCTCGACCGGGATGACGTGCTCCTGCGCGAACGCGGTGAGGGCGGCCCGGGTGGCGCCGAGCCGGTCGGCGGCCAGCGGGTTCTTCTCGGCCCAGACCCGCGGGGGTGGCGGCCCGTCGGAGGGCAGCGTGCGCGGCGGCAGGCCGTCCTCGGGGATGTCGAGCGCCCGGCGCACCGCATCGACCCACTGGCGCCCGTAGCGGGCGATGGCCCGGTGCCCACGGGGTAGCTCGGCGGGGGTGCTCGGCACCGCCTTGGCGATCTCGACGAGCGCGGCATCGGGCAGCACCCGCCCGATCGAGGTGTCGCGGTCGCGGGCGATGTCGTCGCGGGCGTACCAGAGCTCGCGGACGATGGCGACCGACCGGCGCGAGCGCAGCGTGTTCATGCCCGAGGTGCGCCGCCACGGGTCGACCCGCTCGGTGGGGGCCCAGGTCAGCAGCGAGGTGAACTCCTGGCGCGCCCACTCCGACTTGCCCTGGGAGGCGAGGTCGACGCCCATCAGGTTGCGCAGCTCGCTGAGCACCTCGACGTCGAGCGCGGCGTAGCGCAGCCACGGCTCGGGCAGCGGCCGGGTGGACCAGTCGACCGCGGAGTGCTCTTTGGCGAGGCTGAGCCCGAGGTAGTGCTCGACCACCGCGGCGAGACCCACCCGCGGCAGCCCCAGGATGCGGCCCGCGAGCTCGGTGTCGAACAGCTGGCGCGGCCGCAGTCCCACCTCGGCCAGGCACGCGAGGTCCTGGGTGGCTGCGTGCAGGATCCACTCGGCCGCGCCGATCGCCTCGTCGAGCGGGCTCAGGTCGGGGCAGCCGACCGGGTCGATCAGCCAGGTGCCGGCGCCCTCGCGCCGCACCTGCACGAGGTAGGCACGCTGGCCGTAGCGGTAGCCCGACGCCCGCTCGGCGTCGATCGCCACCGGACCCTCGCCGCCGGCCACCGCCGCGGCCGCGCGGGCCAGCCCGCGCTCGGTCTCGACGACGACGGGGACGCCGTCGGCAGGTTCGTTCAGCGGCACCACCGTCGGCGCGGGGGCGCCCTCGGTGGTGGGAACCGTTGTCTCGGAACCCATTCAGCGCCGAGGTCCGGGAAGGGCGACCACGCCCTCGGGGAGCGGAGGGAGCCCGGCGATGGTGCAGAGCAGGTCTGACCAGGCGAGGAGGTGGTCACCGACCTCGGGGCCGAGGGGGGTCCACGAGGCGCGCACCTCCATCTCGACGCTGGCCGGGCGGTCAGCCAGGCCGGCGAAGCTCTGCGAGACCACGCGGGTCACCGTGCCCGCCTCGGCCACGTAGCCGACCCCGCGGCCCGCCAGGGCGTCGACCAGCCAGCTCCACCCCACCTCACCGAGCAACGGGTCGGTGGCCAGCTCGGGCTCGAGCTCGGCGCGGGCGAACGTCACCGCCCGCCACTCGCCGCCCCACGGCTCGGGGGCGCTGGGGTCGTGCAGGAGGACGAAGCGGCCCGAGGCCAGGTCGTCGTCGGTGTCGCGTGGGTCGACGACGTCGGCGGTGAGCGCGACGGCATACGGCGCGATGCGCTGGGGGGCCGGCACCTCGGTGAGACGGATCTCGGGGCGCAGGCGGGCGCGATGGAGGTCTTCGAGGGCCCGGGTGAACTCGGGTGACTCGCGACCTGTCACGGTGCGGCTGGACACCTCGTCAATGTAAGCCGTGCCGGCCCTCGCGGCACGGGGCCACGCCGGGGCGCGCGAGCGGCGTCGTTAGGCTGCGGCAGTGCTGAGCGTGCTGGCCCTGGCCTCCTCCCTGGCCTGGGGCACCTCCGACTTCTTCGCCGGGGTGGCCTCGCGACGGCATCCCGCCGTGGCGGTCGTGGCGTGGACGCAGGGGCTGGCCCTGCTCGTCATCTCGGTCGTCGTGGCGGTGCGGTGGGACACGGTGACCTGGTCGGGCTGGCCGCCGTGGGCGGTGGCCGCCGGGCTCAGCGGCATGGGCGGGCTGGTCTGCTTCTACTCGGCCCTGTCCGCCGGCACGATGGGCGTGGTCGCCCCGATCGCCGCGCTCGGGGTGGTGGTGCCGGTCGCGCTCGGGGTCGCGACCGGCGACACCCCCTCACCGTGGGCCTGGATCGGCATGCTCGTCGCGATCGTGGGAGTGACCCTGGCGTCCGGGCCCGAGCTGAGCGGAGACGTCTCGCCGCGGCCGGTGGTCCTGGCCGGCTGTGCCGCGGTCGGCTTCGGGCTGGCCCTGTTCTGCCTCGACCGTGGCGCGCGCGAGTCGACGCTGCTCACCCTGTGGGGCATGCGGCTGACGTCGGTGACGATCCTCGTCGTCGTCGGTCTGGTCTTCCGCACCGCCGGCGGGGTGACGGCCCGCGAGACGCCGGCCCTGCTCGCCATCGGCTGCGGCGACCTCGTCGCGAACGGCCTGTTCGCGTTCGCGTCCTCGCGGGGTCAGGTGAGCATCGCCTCGGTGCTCGGCTCGCTCTACCCGGTCGTCACGATCATCTGGGCGCGTCTCCTGCTCGACGAGCGGCTCAAGCGGGTGCAGCAGGTCGGTGTGGCACTGGCCGTCGGCGGCGCGGCCCTCACCGCGCTGTAGACGCCGAGTCGGTGGGCGGGAGCAGGGGTGGGAGGATGTCGCCTCGTGACCACCCCTGACGCCACGGACGCCGCCGGCCCCAGCACGCACCCGACCACCCCCGGGGATGCCGCGCGCGCCGCGACCGCTGACTCCGCCCTCGTGCGGGCCGCCCGCCAGCGCGACGTGCCGCACACCCCGGTGTGGTTCATGCGCCAGGCCGGGCGCTCGCTGCCGGAGTACCGCAGGGTGCGCGAGGGCGTCGGCATGCTCGAGTCGTGCCGCCGCCCCGACCTCGTCACCGAGATCACCCTCCAGCCGGTGCGCCGCCACGGGGTCGACGCGGCGATCTTCTTCTCCGACATCGTGGTCCCGCTGTCGGCGATCGGCGTCGACCTCGACATCGTGGCCGGGGTGGGGCCGGTGGTCGCCCGGCCGATCCGCAGCCGCGCCGACCTCGCCCAGCTGCGCGACCTCACCCCCGACGACGTCCCCGACATCACCGAGTCGGTGCGCCTGCTCACCGCCGAGCTCGGGGCGACCCCGCTCGTCGGCTTCGCCGGCGCCCCCTTCACCCTCGCGTCCTACCTCGTCGAGGGCGGGCCGTCGAAGAACCACGAGCACACCAAGGCGCTGATGCAGGGCGACCCGCAGCTGTGGCACGACCTGTGCGCGCAGCTCGCCCAGATCTCCGGTGCGTTCCTGCGTGTCCAGGCCGAGGCCGGCGCCTCGGTAGTGCAGCTCTTCGACTCCTGGGCCGGCGTGCTCAGCCGCGCCGACTACACGGCATCCGTGCAGCCGCACTCGGCCACCGCGCTCGCGGCGGTCGCCGACCTCGACGTGCCGCGCATCCACTTCGGCGTGGGCACCGGCGAGCTGCTCGCGCTGATGGGGGAGGCCGGGGCCGACGTCGTCGGGGTCGACTACCGCGTCTCGCTCACCGACGCCCTCGCCCGGCTCGGCGGCCGCTACGCCGTGCAGGGCAACCTCGACCCGGCGCTGCTCTTCGCGCCATGGGAGCCGCTGGAACGGCGGGTGCGGGCGATCGTCGAGGAGGGTCGTGCGGCGCCCGGGCACCTGTTCAACCTCGGCCACGGGGTGCTGCCCGACACCGACCCCGACGTGCTCACCCGCGTCGTCGACCTGGTGCACGAGGCCTCCGCCCGGTGACGACACCGCCGCTGGGCGACGTCCGGCTCGTGCTCGAGCCGCTGCGGGTCGAGCACGCACCCGAGATGGCCACAGTGCTCGCGGATGCCGGCCTGTTCACCTTCACCGGCGGCTCACCTCCGAGCCGCTTCGTCCTCGAGCAGCGCTACGCGCGCCAGGTCGCCGGCTCGACCGACCCCGCGCAGGCGTGGCACAACTGGGTGGTTCGGCTCGGTGCCGAGGGGCCGGCCGTGGGCTACGTGCAGGCCTCACTCGGACCCGAGGACGGCGTCGCCGAGCTAGCGTGGGTCGTCGGCACCGGCTGGCAGGGGAGGGGGATCGCCCGGGACGCTGCTCGGCTCGTGCTCGACCACGTGCTGGCGCTGGGCGCACGACGTGTCGTCGCGCACGTGCACCCCGACCACGTGGCCTCGCAGCGGGTCGCCGCTGCGTTGGGCCTGACCCCCACCGAGCGCTTGGTCGACGGCGAGGTCGAGTGGGTGCTCGACGCGTGACCGCCGGGCGCACGGGGCTTTAACCGGTTGCCCCACCGGGGTGCGGACGCGTTGACTGGCATGGCCCCAGCCCAACAGGAGTCCAGTGACCGAGTCGAGAACACCATCCGGCATCGCTTTCGATCGCGCCGGGCCACCCTCCGGCACCCCCGTCGTCCTGCTGCACGCCGGCGTGGCCGACCGCCGGATGTGGGACCCGCAGTGGGCCGGGCTCACCGCGGCGAACGATGCCGTGCGCCTCGACCTGCGCGGCTTCGGCGGGTCCGACCGGCCACCCGCCGGCCCCCTCGACCCGGTCGCCGACGTGCTCGAGGTATTCGACCTGCTCGGCGTCAGGTCGTGCCACCTGGTGGCGTCCTCGTTCGGGGCCGGCGTGGCCGTCGAGGTCGCCCTCACCCGACGGGATGCCGTGCGCTCACTGCTGCTCGCCCCACCCGGGGGCAGCCTGTTCACCGAACGGACGCCGGCGTTCGCCGCCTTCGCCGCCGCCGAGAACGAGGCGACGGCGCGCGGCGACCTCGACGCCGCGGTCGAGGCCGACATCACGGCCTGGGTGGTGGGGGAGGGGCGCACGATCTCCGACGTCGATCCCACCGTGGCGGCAGCCGTGCGGGTGATGCAGCGCCACACCTTCGACGTCGAGGCGTCCTGGGGGGACGCGGAACTCGACGAGGTGAAGCTCGATCCGCCGGCCGTCGAGCGACTGGGAGAGGTCGGCGTGCCGGTGCTGATCGTCGTCGGCGGCCACGACCTCGACATCGTCCAGCTCGCCGCGGACGGCCTGGAGGCGGGCCTGTCGGACGTGCGTCGCGTCGACCGGCCGGGTACCGCCCACCTGCCGTCGATGGAGGAGCCGGAGTGGTTCCTCCGGCTCCTCCTCGACTGGGTCGCCGTGCAGGACTGAGGCGACCCGAGCGCGAGTCAGGCGGCCGGCGGCGCGGGCACCACGGGCGGGGTGGCCACCGGGGTGCCCTGGTGACGGCGCCGCAGCCACACCAGCAGCGGGACCAGCACCAGGGCCGCGACCACGGCGAACGGGAGCACCGCCCCGAGCACCGTGAGCAGCACCGTCACCGAGCCGGTGAAGGCGCTCCAGCCGGCCTTGAGCCCGGCGAGGAACCCGGTGCTGTCGTCGGCCTGCTGCAGCACCTGCTCGTCGGTGCTCAGCCGCACCTCCACGGGCGACAGCGCCACCGAGTCCTTGAGCGCGGCGAGCTGGCTCTGGGTGGCCTCGAGGTCGGCCTGGCGGCGGGACAGCTCGGCCTCGAGCGCGACGACGTCGCCGAGCTTGGTGGCCTGGCTCATCAGCGCGCGCACCCGGTCGACGCTGGACTGCATCGTCTTGACCCGCGCCTCGGTGTCGACGTACTGCGCGGTGACGTCGTCGGTGCTCGCGTTGCGGGAGTGCACCTTGCCGAGCTTGGCCAGCTGGTCGAGGGTGGCGTCGAGGTCGGCCGTGGGCACCGAGATGGTGATGGTGCTGAAGCCACCACCGGCGGTGACGTCGGGCTCGCTCGAGATCGCCTCGGCGGTCACCAGCCCCTGAGCGGATGCCGCGATGGCCCGCACCTTCACAGCGGCTGCGTCGACGTCGGCGACGGTGATCGAGATGTCGGCGCGGCGGGCGAGCTTGCGGTCGTAGGCCACCGCCGTGACGGCGGCAGCGGCGTCGGCGGGCTTGGCGGCCTGGTCGGGGGCGCCGTTGGGAGCGCCGACGACGGCGGCCCCCTCACGCTTGGCCGAGCCGTCGGTGCCGGCGCTGTCGCTGCCGGCGGCACCGGAGACGGCCGAGTCCGCAGATGCCCCCGAGTCGCCGTCACCGCACCCGGACAGGGCCACCACGCCCATCCCGATCGCGAGGGCGGCAGCCGCTGTGGTGAGCCGACGGTGGGGGCGGGCCGGGATGCGCATGGTGGACTCCTTCGTCGTGGATGCTGGCGCTGAGGCGCCCAGCGTGGCGGCCCGGTTCCCGGTGACGGGTCTCGTTCCGGTCACGAGTGCGCAGCAGCTCGGCGACGACGTTCACGCGCGGGTCACGCCGGCATCCGACGTGCGCTGTCGAGGCCGGGGCGGGACCAGTGCGCCCGCGTGAGAGGCTTGCGGACATGTCTGTTCCGGCCGTGCCCACCCGGTCGCGCGTCGTGGTCGTCGGCGGCGGCATCGCCGGCCTCTCGGCCGCGCTGGCCGTGCTCGAGGCGCTGCCCTCGGCGCAGGTGACCGTGCTCGAGGGCAGCGACCGCCTCGGCGGCAAGCTGCGCCGCGAACAGGTGGGCGGGCACCTCGTCGACGTCGGTGCCGAGTCGGTGCTCGCCCTGCGACCCGAGGCCGTCGAGCTGGTCGCCCGGATCGGGGCGGATGCCGAGCTGGTCACCCCCGCGACCACCGCCGCCTCGGTGTGGAGCCGGGGAGCGCTGCGACCGCTGCCGCGCGCCACCTTGATGGGGGTGCCGAGCGACCCGGAGTCGGCCCGCGGCATCCTCACCGACGACGAGGTGGCGCGGCTGGCCGACGAGCAGCCGTGGCCCGGAGGCCCGCTGGGCGAGGACGTCTCGGTCGGTGACTACGTCGCCGTCCGGCTCGGCCCAGCCGTCGTCGACCGGCTCGTCGAGCCGCTGCTCGGTGGCGTCTACGCCGGCCACGCCCGCCGGCTGTCGCTGCAGGCGACGATGCCCGTGCTGTGGGCCCGCGCGACCCGCGGCGAGAGCCTGGTGCCCGCGCCCGCCGCGTCCCCGGCATCCCAGCCCGGTGGTGGGGCACCGCAGGCCCCCCGGCCGCCGTTCATCGGCCTGTCCGGCGGCGTCGGTCGGCTGCCCGAGCTCGTCGCCGACGAGGTCGCCCGGCGTGGCGCCACGCTGCGCACCGGCGCGCTCGTCCGCGAGCTGCAGCGCACGGCCACCGGCTGGCGGCTGGTGCTCGGCTCGGCCGCCGCGCCGGAGGTCGTCGACGCCGACGCCGTGCTCGTCTGCCTGCCCCCGGCTCCGGCGGCCCGGCTGCTCGCCCCCCACGTGAACGTCGCCGCCGAGACGCTGGGCGGCATCGAGACGGCGTCGAGCGCGGTGGTCACCCTCGCCGTGCACCGGTCGGGCACCGAGGAGCTCACGGGCTCCGGCTTCCTCGTGCCGCCGGTCGAGGGCCGCACCATCAAGGCGAGCACCTTCAGCTTCCGCAAGTGGGCCTGGACCGACGCGCTGTCCGACGACGTGGTGCACCTGCGCGCGTCCTTCGGCCGGGCCCGCGAGGAGGCCGACCTGCAGCGTGACGACGCCGACCTGGTGGCGGTGGCGGTCGCCGAGGTCGGTGAAGCGCTCGGCCGTCCCCTGCCGCCGGTGCTCGACGCGCACGTGCAGCGCTGGGGCGGCGGCCTGCCGCAGTACGCCGTCGGCCACGTCGACCGCACTGCCGCGATCCGCAACGACCTCGCGCGGCTGCCCGGCGTCGAGGTGGCGGGCGCGGCCTACGACGGCGTCGGCATCCCCGCCGTCATCGCCTCGGCCACCCGCGCCGCCGCCGCCACCGTCCAGCACCTCAGCACCATCGCACCCCGCACAGGAGACTCCCCCGCATGAGCGAGCCCACCCGCACCGCCCCCGCCAAGCCCGGCGCCGCGAAGATCCGCGAGGTCAACGACACCATCCGCTACGCGATGTGGTCGGTGTTCGCCGTCGCCGAGCCGCTGGCCGGTGAGGACCGCGACGCCCTGGCCACCGAGGTCGAGGAGCTGTTCACCGACCTCGCCGAGCGCGACGTCGTGGTGCGCGGCACCTACGACGTCGCCGGGCTGCGCGCCGACGCCGACGTCATGGTGTGGTGGCACGCCGAGACCATCGAGGCGCTGCAGGAGGCCTACCACGCGCTGCTGCGCACCGACTACGGCCAGCACCTCGACCCGGTGTGGTCCGTGGCCGCGCTGCACCGCCCGGCGGAGTTCAACAAGAGCCACATCCCGGCGTTCATGAGCGACGAGGAACCGCGCGCCTACGTGTGCGTCTACCCGTTCGTGCGGTCCTACGACTGGTACCTCATCGACGACCAGGAGCGCCGCGACATGCTCGTCGAGCACGGCAAGATGGCGCGCGACTACCCCGACGTGCGCGCCAACACCATCGCCTCGTTCGCCCTCAACGACTACGAGTGGATCCTGGCGTTCGAGGCCGACGAGCTGCACCGCATCGTCGACCTGATGCGTGAGCTGCGGGCGTCGAAGGCACGGATGCACGTGCGCGAGGAGGTGCCGTTCTACACCGGCCCGCGGGTGCCGGTGCGCACTCTGGTGCACCGCCAGCGCTGAGCCAGCGGATCCTTCCGACCTCGTGCGACTTGGGTGCGGTTCTTGGCGCAGATCGGCCGCGAAACCGCTGCCAAGTCGCACGAAGTCGGGGCCGGGGGCTGGGTAGGTTCGTAGGGTGTTCACCCGGCCGCATGACCTGGTCGATGACGAGGTGTCCGCCGCATTCGACTCGGGCTGGGGCCTCGACGCCGTGGCGCCGCGCCGAGCCGACGACGGCACAGGTCGTGCTCCGGGTCGGCGACGACTACGCACTGTCGGTGTACCCGCACGTGGCGGGGCGCACCTTCGGCTGGGGTCCGTACGAGGACCCCGCCCAGCGCGACGCCGTGCTCGACCGCCTCGTCGCCCTGCACACCACGACCGGATGCCGTGACGCCGCCGCCCGCGACGACCTCGGCCACGCGCTCGTCGCCGGCCTGCGGTCCCTGCTCGACGACCCGGGCGCGCCGTGGCAACACCATCGTCACCGACACCGGAGTCGTGCTCGTCGACTGGGACACCTGCCTGCTCGCCCCGCCCGAGCGCGACGTCTGGCTCGTTGCGAGGGAGGAGCCCGGCATCCTCGACGCCTATCGGCGGCGCACCGGCCGTACGCCCGACGCGGGGCTGGTGGAGGCCCACCGGCTGCGCTGGGACCTCGCCGACGTCGCCTCGTTCGCCGCCGAGCTGCGCTCCCCGCACGCCGACGACGACGACACCCGCACCGCGTGGGCCGGCCTGCGGGCCGTGCTCGAAGGAGGACCACCGTGACCGGCATCCCGACCGACCCGCCGTCGAGGCACCGAGCCATCGCCGGCCGGTTCACCGACCTCGTCACCGGTACCGCCGACTGGGACGTCCCGACGCCGGTGCCGGCGTGGGTCGCCCGCGACGTCGTGCGGCACCTCGTCGGGTGGTTCCCGGGCTTCCTCGCCGCGGGCAGCGGCATCCGGCTGCCGGAGGGCCCGGCGGTCGACGACGACCCGGTGGGTGCCTGGCGCTCCCACGCGGATGCCGTGCAGGTCGTGCTCGACGACCCGGCGACCCCGAGCCGGGCCTTCACCAACCCGCACACCGGCGACCTGCCCCTGGACCAGGCGATCGACCGGTTCTACACGACCGACGTGTTCATGCACACCTGGGACCTTGCCCGGGCGACCGGTCAGGACGACACGCTCGACCCGGACCTGTGTGCCCAGCTGTTCTCGGGCATGGAGCCGCTCGACGACCTGCTGCGCTCGTCGGGGGAGTACGGCCCACGGGTGCCGGTGGGTGACGGCGCCCCGGCGCAGGCCCGGATGCTCGGCTTCATCGGCCGCGACCCGGCCTGGCGGCCGTGATTCCCACCGCCCGATCAGGCGATCAGGCGGTGGGGGCGTCGCCGGCGGGGTGCAGCGTCAGGCTGATCGAGTTGATGCAGTAGCGCTGGTCGGTGGGGGTTTCGTAGCCCTCTCCCTCGAAGACGTGCCCGAGGTGGCTGCCGCACGTCGCGCAGCGCACCTCGATGCGCGGGCGGCCGGGGAGCGACCGGTCCTCGAGCAGCTCGACCGACTCGCCGGCCAGCGGCGAGAAGAACGACGGCCAGCCGCAGTGGCTGTCGAACTTGGTCTCGGACGTGAACAGCTCGGCGCCGCAGGCGCGACAGGCGTAGGTGCCGACGGTCTTCGCGTCGGTGTACTCACCCGTGTAGGGGCGCTCGGTGCCGGCCTGGCGCAGCACCTGGTACTCGGCGGGCGACAGCTCGGCCTTCCACTCCTGCTCGGTGCGGTCGACGGCGTAGGAACGATCGGTGGGCTTCATCGTCATGTCCTGCCCAACAGCGCCGGGCGCGAGATGGTTCCCGACCTCGACAGCCCGCAACATCCTCGAAAGAACTGGTGTCCACGATTGCGCCGGACGCCGGCCGTCGGCGCACGTCGTTAGGCTCGCCGCATGGCGGACGCGCAGGTGCTGGAGGTCGAGGGGCCCGACGGCCCGCGTCAGGTGCGCCTGAGCAGCCCCGACCGGGTGATGTGGCCCGATGCCGGCATCACCAAGGGCGACCTCGCGGCGTTCGTCGTCGCGGTGGGCGACCCACTCGTGCACCACATCGGCGACCGGCCCGTCACCCTGCAGCGCTTCCCCGACGGCATCGAGGGTGAGGAGTTCTACCAGAAGAACCCGCCGAAGGGGCTGCCCGACTGGGTGCGCACGGTGTCGTGCCGCTACCCGAGCGGGCGCCGGCACGCGCAGCTCGTCGTCGACGAGGTGGCGAGCGCGGTGTGGGCGGTGCAGATGAACACCGTCACCTTCCACCCCTGGCCGGTGCGCACCGCCGACAACGACAACCCCGACGAGCTGCGCATCGACCTCGACCCGCAGCCGGGTCGCACCTTCTCCGACGCCGTCGAGGCGGCCCTGGCGCTGCGCGAGGTGATGGCCGAGATCGGCCTCACCGCGTTCGCCAAGACCAGCGGTAACCGGGGTGTGCACGTCTACGCCCGGGTCGCCCCCACGCACGAGTTCCTCGACGTGCGGCACGGGGTCATCGGCATCGCCCGCGAGCTCGAGCGCCGGCTGCCCGACCTGGTCACCACCTCGTGGTGGAAGGAGGAGCGCGGCGAGCGCATCTTCGTCGACTTCAACCAGGCCTGCCGCGA
>JBBQNZ010000014.1:0-41949 GCA_038330415.1 Actinomycetales bacterium
CGACCCGCTCGATGCGGTAGACCTCGCGCGAGGCGTTGACGTCGAGGCCGAGCACCGGGATGCCGAAGGAGCGGGCGTCGTCGAGGAGCAGCCGCTTGGGGTACATGCCGGGGTCGTGGGTGAGGATGCCGGACAGGAAGGCGGCCGGGTGGTGGGTCTTCAGCCAGGCCGAGTGGAAGGTGGGCAGGGCGAAGGCCGCGGCGTGCGCCTTGCAGAAGCCGAAGCTCGCGAACGACTTCAGCACCTCCCAGATGCGGTCGCGGTCGTCGGCGCCGTAGCCCCGGGCCTGCGCCGCGGGCCGCCACCAGGCCTCGACGTCGGCCTGGCCCTGCGGGGTGCCCATGCTGCGGCGCACCTCGTCGGCCTGAGCGAGGGTGACCCCGGTGGTCTCGGCGACGATGAGCAGCACCTGCTCGTGGAAGACGACGACCCCCTCGGTCTCTTCGAGCGCCGGGATCAGGCTGGGATGCAGGAAGCGCCGCTCCGCCCAGCCGTGCCGGCTGTTGAGGAACGGCGTGATCATGTCGGACTTGACCGGGCCGGGTCGGAACAGCGAGATGTCGACGATGAGGTCGTCGAACCGGCTCGGCCCCAGCTTGCCGACGAGCTCGCGCTGGCCCGGGCTCTCGATCTGGAACATGCCCAGGGTGCGGGTGGTGCGGATCAGCTCGTAGGTGGCGGGGTCGTCGTGCGGCACCTGCGACTCGTCGTCGAGGTCGATCTGCTCCCCCGAGACCCGCGCCACCTCGGCCACGGCGTGCGCCATCGAGGACTGCATGCGGATGCCGAGGACGTCGAGCTTGAGGAAGCCGAGGGTCTCGACGTCGTCCTTGTCGAACTGGCTCATCGGGAAGCCGATCCAGCTCGCCTCGACCGGGGTGCGGTCGAGCAGGCCCGAGTTGGACAGCACGACGCCGCAGGGGTGCAGGGCGATGTGCCGGGGCAGGCCGTCGAGGGCCTCGACGAGGTCGAAGAAGGCCGCCATCCGCGGGCTGTCGAGGCCGCGGCTGCGCAGCTCGGGCAGGTCGGCGATGGCGTGCCGGGCGTCCTTGGCGCGGATGTGCGGGAAGGCCTTGGCGATCTCGTCGACCTCGGTGGGCGGCAGGCCCAGGGCGGCGCCGACGTCACGCACGGCGTGGCGCACCTTGTAGGTGTCCATCATCGACACGCAGGTGACCCGCTCGCCCCCGAAGCGGGTGAGCACCGCCTCGTAGATCTCGGTGCGGCGGGCCGACTCGACGTCGACGTCGATGTCGGGCAGCTCGGCGCGCAGCGGTGAGCAGAACCGCTCCATGAGCAGGTGGTGTCGGATCGGGTCGACCCCGCTGATGCCGAGCAGGTGGTTGACCAGGCTGCCTGCCCCCGAGCCACGGGCGGCGACCCGCACCCCGCGGGCCCGGATCAGGTCGGTGACCTCGGCAACGGTGAGGAAGTAGGTGGGGTAGCCCAGGGTGTCGATGACCGCGAGCTCGTCGTCGAGCCGGCTTCGCACGACCTCGTGCTCGGCCTCGGTCGCACCGGGGTAGCGCCGGCCGACGGCGTCGCGGCAGCGCTGGGCGAGCACCTGCATCGGGTCGGTGCCGGGGGCGATGCCGAGCACCTCGGCCTCGGGCAGGTGCACCGCGCCGATGCCGAGGTCGTGGCGGGAGTGCTGGGTGCACTCGTCGGCGACCAGGGCGGTCATCGCGACCAGCCGGTCGGCGCGGGAGCGGTCGCCGCCGGTGACCTCGAGGGCGCTCGCATGCATCGTGGCGGTGTCGGCGAGGTGGCCGGCGTCGGTGACCCGGTCGAGGTGGCGCGAGTCGAGCACGACCAACCGGCGGGCGGCGTCGAGCAGGTCGACGGTGCGCACCTGCTCGGGGCCGACGTGGCGCACGGCGGCGGTGAGCACCGCGGGGATGCCGGCGGCGTCGGCCAGGGCCAGCAGGTGGGCCGCGTGCGAGCGGCACCCCGGGGTGCCCTCCGGCCCGCCGTGGTGGACGACCTCGACGGCGAGCCCGTCGCGCGGCAGCAGCGCCCGCCAGGTGGCGAGCAGGTCGCGGGCCCGCTCGCGGCGCCCGGCGAGCACCGCCCGGCCGACGTCGGAGTCGGGGCCGAGCAGCACCAGCAGCCGGCTCGGCTCGCGCTCCCCTCCCCGGCCCCGCTCTGCGGCGGAGGTCGACACCACCCCCTCCTCGACTCCGTGCGACGTGGCTGCGGTGTCGGGGGCCTGCGGGCCGCGGGAACCATGCGTCAGTCGCACGGGGTCGGAGCCCTCGGGGTGGGACCACCGGGCCAGCAGGTCGGGGCTGGTGACCGGCACGCCCCGCTCGCCGCGCAGGTGGGTCTCGGTGACCAGGCGGCACAGCGCCGCCCAGCCGACCCCGGGAGCCGTGCCGCCGCCTCGGCCCCGGGCCAGCACGGTGACCCGCGGGCGCCGGGGGTCGACGATGGCGCCTCCACGCACCGGGGTGCGTGGTCGCGGCCGCGGGCGACCGGCATCCGGCCCGGATGCCGGCCCGCCATCGGCACCCGCCCGACCCGGCGCGCCGTCGGCACCCGCTCGGCCCCTCCCGCGATCGGCGCGCGCCGGGCCCGGCACGAGCGGCTCGACGGCGAGGTCGACGCCGAGCACCGGCGAGATGCCGGCGCGACCGCACGCCGTGGCGAACCGGACGGCGCCGTAGAGCCCGTCGCGGTCGGTGAGCGCGAGCGCGCCCTGACCGTGCTCGGCGGCACGCTCGACGAGGCGCTCGGGCATCGAGGCGCCGTAGCGCATCGAGAACCCCGAGGCGACGTGGAGGTGCGCGAAGCCGGCCATGGTGGCGCGCTCAGGCCGAGCGGACGGGGACCAGGCGGCGCGGCCGGTGCACCGAGGGCACGCCGAGGCGGTCGGCGGCGAGGTCGACGAAGGTCTCGGCGTCGCGCAGCAGGTCGTCGGCCTCGCGGGCGGTGACCCGCACCAGCCCGGTCTCGACCCCGACCCGCTGCCCGGTGGCGGCGGCGAACCGCTGCGCCCACTCGGTGAGCTCGGGGGCGACCCGGGCGGTGAGCGCCCAGACGTCGTGCGGGCCGTCGCCCCTGGACGCCAGACCCGCCCCCGGAGAAGCCGCCGAGCCGGCGGCGACGATCGCGGCACCGGCCCGCAGCGCGGCCAGCGAGGCGGCGAGGTAGCGCGCGGAGGCGGCCGAGGCGGTATACCCGCTGGTGAGCGACTCACGGGCCCGGTCGAGGAGGTCCAAGGTGGTGGCGGCGTGGCTCATCGGGGGCTCCTCGGTCCTGGGGCGGTGCTGTCTCGGGCGGTGCTGTCTCGGGCGGTGGTGCCATAGGGGGCACTGGCAGGGCTGGCGTTGTGGTGAGTGGCTCAGTCGTGGGCTCGCAGCAGCAGCCAGTGGTCGTCGTCGCGGCCGAGGTCGAACACCCCGGCGGCCCCGGACGGCGGGCGGGCCTCGACCCGCCAGACCCGGCGCTGCGGGCTCGGCAGGCCGGGCAGCCCCTGGCCGGGCGGCTGGTCGCCGACCTCGCGCCACCAGGCCCGGCGCTCCTGCCACGAGTCGAGCACCGCGCACACGGTGTAGCGCCGCCCGCGCCAGACGAAGTCGCGCGGCCCATCGGCGACGGAGGCGAGTGGGGAGCCGTCGGCGCCGCGGACGACGACGGGGTCGTGATGACGACGGGTCACGGGGCACCTCCGGTGGGCAGGACGACATCGCCGACCGGCTCCCGGGAGAAGCCGTCGAGCGACAGGTCGAAACGAGATAGTCGAACACTTGTTCGATGTCGACCACTGTAACCCCGCCTGCCGACACCGCGTCAAGCCCGTTCGCGCGCGTCATCCGCGACACGCCGGAGCAGCTCGGAACGACCCCGTCGGGTCGACCTCGCGCCCCTGGGCACCCTGACGTCGAGGGGTCGAGACCTGCCCGGGACCACGCGGCGGCGGTCGGGATGTGGTGTACCGGAGGTGACCTGTTGGTCGATTCCGGTACGGAAGGGAGGGCGACGCCAGGTCTCCGCCGGTGGGTCAGGGCTCGCGGGGGGAGATCTCGCCCATCGGGCCGAAGCCGGTGACCTCGTCGGCATCGACGTAGATGATCTGCGGGCGGGCCGAGACGATGTCGGGCATCTGCTCCATGAACTGCGCCACGTGGTCCTGGGACATGTGCTCGCTCCCGGCTGCCGAGTCGCGGAAACCCTCGATGCACACGAAGGTGTCGGGCTCGGTGAGGCTGCGCGAGAACTCGAAGAACACGCACCCCGGCTCGGCGTTGACGTTCTTCGCGTACGACGTCGACAGCTCGTCCCACGCCTCGAGCCGGTCCTCGCGGATCGGGAACTTCACGGTGATGAGGATCATCTGCTGCTCTCCTGGGGTCGAGGATGCCGGGCGTCAGGGCACGAGGATGGCACGCCCGCGCACGTTCCCCGAGCCGAGGTCGGTGATCGCCTGCTGGTCGGCGCCGGCCCGCCGGGTCATCGCGCCCCCCTCCGCTCGCCCAGGCGCTGCGCCGGGCAGACCCCCGCATCCGGCGTGTCGGCTGAGGGCTCCCGCCGGGCCACCGTCACTAGGCTGCACGAATGACCCCAGAGCCGAGTGAGCCGGCACCGTCGCGAGACCTGTCCGGCCACGCCGGTGTCCGGTCGGTCATGGACACCCTCGCGCTGCACCACGTGACCCCCGAGGTGCGCCACCTGCCACTGGCCGTGCGGACCGCGAAGGCCGCCGCCGAGGCACTGGGCGTCACCCCCGCCGAGATCGCCAACAGCCTGGTCTTCGTCTCGACGACCCACGACGGCGACGTGCAGCCGCTGCTCGTACTCGCCTCCGGAGGTCACCGGGTCGACACCGACAAGGTCGCCGCGCTGGCCGGCTTCGCGAGCATCGAGCAGGCCGACCCGGTCTTCGTGCGCAGCCACACCGGGTTCGCGATCGGTGGGGTCGCCCCGGTCGGGCACCCCGAGCACCTGCGCACCATCATCGACGTCACGCTCGGGCGCTACGCGACGGTCTGGGCGGCCGCCGGCCACAGCCACTCGGTGTTCGCGACGACCTACGACGAGCTGATCCGGATCACCGGCGGGCAGCCGATGGACGTCGCCTGAGGGAGGACTGACCATGGCCACGCACTGGACCCTGGGATGCGACGCCGCCGACCCGCAGCGGCTCGCGGCGTTCTGGGCACAGGCGCTGCGCTACGTGCCCGAGCCGGGGTTCGAGGGCCCCGACAACGCCTCGATCGTCGACCCGCAGGGGCGTGGGCCGGCGATCGGCTTCCTCAAGGTGCCCGAGGGCAAGACCGCCAAGAACCGCGTGCACATCGACATCCGGGTGGCCGGCGAGCCGCCGTGGGACCAGCACGAGCGGGCGCTACTGGTCCGCGAGCGGGTGGCCGAGCTCGCGGCCGCCGGTGCGACGCAGGTGCGCGAGGAGCACGACGACGACGAGCTCGGCCACGTGGTCATGCTCGACCCCGAGGGCAACGAGTTCTGCGTCGCCTGAACCGGGTTCGACCGGCGGTCCACGCTCAGGAGACGGCAGCCCTGACGAGCGCCACCACCTGCTTCTCGACCTTCGGGCTCCAGGCCATCAGGGCGTACGACGTCGGCCAGAAGTCGCCGTCGTCGAGGTTCGCGGCGTCCTGGAAGCCCACGGTGGAGAACCGGTACGTGAACTTCCCGGAGTCCTGGAAGAAGACCACGACCTTGCCGGCCGCGTTGGCGTAGGCCGGCATGCCGTACCAGGTCTTCGGCTGCAGGTCGGGGGCGGTCGAGGTGACGGCCACGTGCACCCGCTCGGCGAGCGCGCGGTCGTCGGGCGCCATCTTGGCGATCGCCTCCAGGCACAGCTCGAGGCCGTCGGCCGCCTTGGCGCCCTTCTTCCCCTCGGCGCGCAGCTCGGCGGCGCGCTCCTTCATCGCAGCGCGCTCGGCCGCGCTGAACCCGTCGCCCGTCTCGGTCGTCGTGGCGGTCATCGTGGTCTCCTTCTCGGCACGGCCGGCTCGGTCCGACCTCCTGCGACGAGGCTAGGGCCCCGGTCGACGGGGCGCTTCTCGGTTCCTGACCGCTTCCAGGGGCGAACACCTCCCGGGGCGAACACCACGGGCCGCGGATGCCGCTCGGGCGTACGGTGGGCGGCGCTGCGCGACCTCGCGGCAGTGCTCTGGTGGAATGAGGACTCGTGGCACGCCCGCTGGTCGCGACCAAGCTCTACGTCCCGCGCCCTCGTCGCGGTGTGGTGAGCCGTCCGCGCCTGCTCGACCGCCTGACCGACGGCGCGCAGGGCCGGCTGATCCTGCTGTCGGCGCCGGCCGGGTTCGGCAAGACCACCCTGCTCGCCTCGTGGCTCGCCCAGCCCGGGGACCGCCGGGTCGCCTGGCTCTCGCTCGACTCCTCCGACCGCGACCCGGTCTCGTTCTGGAGTGCGGTCGTCACGGCCGTGCGGCATGCGGCGCCGGCCGTGGATGCCGGCCTGACCGACCTGGCTCAGGGCGGTGCCGAGGCCGACACCGTGGTGACGGCCCTGCTCAACGCCCTCGCGGAACACCCCGGCGAGCTGTGGCTGGTGCTGGACGACTACCACCTCGCTGAAGGGCCGGCGATCACGCCGGGGGCGACCCTGCTGCTCGAGCACCTGCCACCCCACGTGCACGTCGTGCTGAGCACCCGAGCCGACCCCGACCTCCCCCTCGCCCGCTGGAGGGCCCGCGGCGAGCTCGTGGAGGTGCGCGCCGCAGACCTTCGCTTCACCTCGAGCGAGGCGAACGCCTACCTCGACGAGGCCGCCCCGGTGCGACTCACTGACGAGCAGGTGCGGGCCCTCGAGAACCGCACCGAGGGGTGGATCGCGGCACTGCAGCTCGCCGCCGTCTCGTTGCAGGGGCGCGACGACGTCGAGGCGTTCATCACCGGGTTCGCGGGCGACGACCGCTACGTCGTCGACTACCTCGTCGAGGAGGTATTGGCCCACCAGCCGGCCCCGGTTCGCGAGTTCCTGCTGCACTCCGCGGTGCTCAACCGGCTGACCGGCCCGCTGTGCGACGCCGTCGTGGGGCGCGACGACGCCGCGACGATGCTGCGCACGCTCGAGCGCGCCAACCTCTTCCTGGTGGCGCTGGACGACCGGCGGGAGTGGTTCCGCTACCACCAGCTGTTCGCCGACGTGCTCCGGGCCCGCCTGCTCGCCGAGCAGCCCGACCTGGTGCCGGTGCTGCACCGCCGGGCGAGCGACTGGTGCGCACACCACGGCCTGGCCGACGAGGCGATCGCGCATGCCCTCGCGGCCGGTGACGCCGACCGGGCCGCCACGCTGGTCGAGCTGGCGGTGCCGGAGATCCGCCGGCACCGCCAGGAGGCGAAGATGCGCGGCTGGCTGGACGCCCTGCCCGACGACACGGTGCAGCGCAGCCCGGTGCTCGGCATGTTCGCGGCGGCCCTGCTGCTGGCGGCGGGCGACCTCGACGGCACGGTGCTGCGGCTCGACGACGCCGAACGAGCGCTGCGCACCGAGCCGGCCGACGGCGAGCGCCCCTGGGCCGACACCGTGGAGCTGCGAACGCTGCCGGCGACGTTCGCGATGTACCGGGCCTCGGTGGCGCAGGCCCGTGGTGACGTCGAGGGCACGCAGGCCCACGCCCGTCGCGCCCTCGACCTCGCCCGGCCCGACGACCACCTGGCCCGTGGCGGGGCGCAGGGGTTCCTGGCCATGGCCGCCTGGGCCCGAGGTGACGTGGTGCCGGCCTTCGAGACCTTCCGTGATGCCGTCTCCAGCCTGCGTGCCGGGGGCGACCTCGTCGACGGGTTGGGCGGCACCGTCGTGCTCGCCGACCTCAGCCGGGCGGCCGGGCGGCCCGTGCGCGCCCACGAGCTCGGCGACCGGGCCCTGCGCGAGGCCGAGGACCTCGGCGCGCCGGTCACCCGGGCGGCGGCCGAGCTGCACGTGGTGCTGGCCGAGCTCGACACCGAGGTCGGCGAGCTCGACCGGGCCCGCGCCCACCTCGAGGCGGCGTCGACCCTCACCGAGCGGGCCCCGGTCACCGAGAGCCACTACCGGCTGTTCGTGGCCCAGGCCCTGCTGGCCGCCGCCGAGGGTGCCCTCGCCGCGGCCCTGCGCCACCTCGATCGCGCCGAGTCGCTGCACCGCCCCGGGTTCTTCCCCGACGTGCGGCCGGTCCCCGCCGTGCGCACCCGCCTCCAGGTCGCGGCCGGAGACTTCGCCGCGGCCGGTCGCTGGGCGCACGGGCGCGACCTCTCCCCCACTGCCGCACCGCAGTTCCTGCGCGAGTACGACGACCTCACCCTGGTGCGCCTGCTCCTCGCCCAGCACCGCGCGCACCTCGAGCCCGACGCAGCCGACCGCGCCCTGGCCCTGCTGGAGCCCCTGCGCGAGGCCGCCACGGCATCAGGGCGAGCCGGCAGCCTCGTCGAGATCCGCCTGCTCACCGCCCTCGCCCACGACGCGCAGGGCCGCCGTGCCGAGGCGCTGCGCTGCCTGGCGGACGCGCTGGCCGTGGCACCCGAGCCGGAGGGCTTCGCCCGGCTCTTCCTCGACGAGGGCGCTCCGGCCCTCGGCCTGTTGCGGGCGGTCGACGGCGACCGCGACGGCGACGGCGACGGCGACGGCGACGGCGCAGCCGGCCGTCAGGCCCGCCGTGTCCTCGCCACCGCCACCACCACCACCACCACCACCGGCACCGCAGCCGCCCCGCCGGCCACCGCGCCCGGCATCCGGCAGCCCGTCGAGGCGCTCAGCGAGCGCGAGCTCGAGGTGCTGCGGCTGCTCGACACCGAGCTGAGTGGGCCCGAGATCGCCCGTGCCCTGTTCATCTCGCCGAACACGCTGCGCACCCACACCAAGCACGTCTTCACCAAACTCGGGGTCACCAGCCGCCGAGCCGCCGTGGCACGCGCCCGCGAGCGCGGCCTGCTCGGGCCCGGCACCGGCTGAGCCCGCCCGCGATCTCACCCACCCGGTCACATCATCGGGTGATGCCGGCCCACCCCCGCCGTTCGTAGGTTCGAGGCAGTCCCGAGGCATCCGCCACGGACCCAGACCACGGAGGACGTCATGCCGATCACCACCACCACGCTCACCCGGGCGGCCGGCCTGGCCGCCGTCGCCGCCGGTGGGCTGTTCGTCGCCGTGCAGGTCAAGCACCCGGAGATCACCTTGGACTTCGTCCAGGGCACGCAGTGGACGGTGCGCCAGGGCATGAAGGTCGCGATGGCCGTGCTGGCACTCGCCGGCATCGCCGGGATGTACCTGAGCCAGGTGCGCCGGACGGGCGTGCTCGGGCTGGCGGGCTGGCTCCTGCTCAGCCTGGGCTACCTGATGATGCTGTGCGTCGAGGTGATCGCCCTCGTCGTCGTGCCGACCATCGCGCCCAGCTCACCCGACTACGTCAGCGGCGTGATCGCCGTGGCCACCAACAGCAGCTCGAGCGCAGACCTGGGCCTGTTCACCACGCTCAACCTCGTGGTCGCCGCCGGCTACCTGCTCGGTGGGCTGCTCTTCGGCGTCGCCCTGTTCCGGGCCGGTGTCCTGGCCCGCTGGGCGTCTGCCCTGCTCGCGGTCGCCGCCGTCGCGACCATGGCGATCCCGCTGCTGCCGATGGTCAACCAGCGCCTGTTCGCCGTGCCCAACGGCATCGCGATGATCGGCTTGGGCGTCTCGCTGTGGCGCGACCAGCGCTCTGCGACAGCCGAACCCGCGGCCGCCGCCACCAGCACCACGCTCGACCCGGCCGGCGCCCGATGAGCCTCCTGGCCCCGACGAACCCCACCCGGTCGGCCCGCCCGACCGGGTGGGTGCCCTTCGCACTCGTCGCCCTCGTGGCCATCCCGGCCGTCGCGGGGTCACTGCGCCTCGTCGAGCTCGCCGGCGGCCCGTTGCTGCTGCCCGCCAACACCCGGATGACCGCCTCGCCCCTGCCGGTCTTCGTGCACGTGCTCAGCGCTGTGCCGACCCACCGGGCCTGGATGACCCGCGCCTACGCCATCGCGCTGGCCGCCGGCACCCAGACGTTCACCCTGGCCATCGGACCCGCGGTGCTCGGCCCGGGCGTCCTGGCCAAGGACGTCAGCTTGGGCGCCGCCTGGCTGGTCAACCTCGCCGTCGCCGAGGTCGTCATCCGCCGCGCCGCCGGGCGCCGACCGCCGGTGCGGCTCCTCCCGGTGGTGGCACCGTGAACGCGCTCGCGCCCCACACTGCCCCGGCCGGCTACGTGGTGCGCGTCAGCGCCCACCTCGACCCGCACTGGTCGGCGCGGTTCCCCGGGCTGGCCCTGGCCCACGACGCGGACGGGACCACCACCCTCAGCGGCGCGGTCGCCGACCAGGCCGAGCTGCACGGCATCCTCACCCGGGTGCGTGACCTCGGGGTCACGCTCATCTCCGTCACCCCGACGTCGCCGGGCGGCGCAGCGTCGTGACCACCGGGGTCGGTCACAACATCCGGTTGCGCATATATATGTCACAACGTATGTTAAAGCCATGCCCCAGCGTGTCGTCCTCGAGGCGATCACCGACCCGACCCGCCGCCGCATCCTCGATGCCGTGCGCGGCGGAGAGCGGTCGGTGACCGAGCTCGTCGACGCCGTCGGCATGCACCAGCCCGGGGTGTCCCGGCACCTGCGGGTGCTGCGCGACGCAGGCCTGGTCGAGGTCCGCCGAGACGCCCAGCGGCGCCTCTACCGCCTGCGCGCCGAGCCGCTGCGCGAGCTCGACGAGTGGCTGGAGCCCTACCGCGCCGAGCTGGCCGGGCGCCTGGACTCCCTCGAGCGCCACCTCGAACGCACCGCCCGTCCCATCCCCCCGAAGGAGCGATCCCAGTGACCGACGACCTCACCACCCGCTACGACGGCGTGCTCGAGCGCACGACCGACGGCGGTGTCATCCGCTTCGAGCGGCACCTCGCCTACGACATGCACGACGTGTGGGACGCCATCACCACCCCCGCGCGGCTGGCCGACTGGTGGCTGCCCTTCGACGCCGACATCACCGTCGACCTGCGCGAGGGCGGCGAGCTGGTCTTCGCCGGCCGGGGCGACGGCGAGCCGGTCAGGCTCACCTGCACGATCCTGCGCCTCGAGCCACCGGTGCTCCTCGAGCACACCCATCCCGCGCCCGGCTCGACGATGCGCTGGGAGCTGGAGGCGGCCGACCGCGGCTGCATCCTGCGGCTCAGCCACGTCGTCCCGGACGTGCAGGAGGCGGTCGACAGCTGCTACCTCGTCGGGCTGCAGACCTCCCTCGACCGGCTCGAGCCGTGCCTCGCCGGGCGGCCCGCGCCCTGGGACTGGGACGCCTTCGCCGCGGCGCAGGCCCACTACGCCGGCAGCGGGTTCGCCGCCCCGGTGGCCGCGTCATGAGAAGCCCTGTGTCAAGCCGCCGCGGTTTGGGCCGCGATGACGCGTTGGAGTGCGTGGTGTCGGGTGGGGTCGTAGGCGGTGCCTTCTTGCCAGCAGTGCCAGATCACGTAGAGCCAGGCTCGGGCGAGGATTCGGACGGCGTGGGGGTGGTCGTGGCCTCGGGCTCGGGCTCGTTGGTAGAGGTCGGCGGCCCAGGGGTTGGTGTGTCGGCTGTCGCCGGCGAAGTCGGTGACGGCGTCGCGGAGTTGTTTGTCGCAGGCCCAGCGGAAGGTGACTGCGCGCAGTTTGCCGGACTGTCTGGTCGAGGGTGCGGCTCCGGCCAGGCAGGCCAGGGACTCGGGGGTGGGGAACTTGGCTCGGCAGTCGCCGATCTCGGCGAGCAGGCGGGCGGCGCGGACTCGGCCGGCCTTGGGCAGGCTGGTGAAGATGTGCTGGTCGGTGTGGGTGGCGAGCTGGTGGCTGATCTGGGTCGTGAGCGTCTTGATCTGCTCGACCAGGGTGGACAGGACGGCGAGCAGGGCGTGGGTGATGTGGGCCTGGGTGGCCGCGTCGTCACCGGTGATTCCGCGGGGTGCGGCGAGCAGGTGGGAGTGCAGGATCTCGGGTGCGACCTTTCCGGAGTAGGACTGTTTGGTGAGCCATCCGCCCAGGCGCTTGGGGGTGAGCCAGTCGGCGTCGGTCTGGGTCGTGAACCGGGTCAGGAACGCCAGGCTGATCGGGGAGTCGAGGTCGCGGAAGAGTCCCACTGCGCCGGGAAAGACGTTGCGCAGGTGGGCCCGCAGCTGGTTGGCGAGGGCGACGCGGTGGGACACCAGGTCCTTGCGGGCCCGGCAGGCGCGGCGCAGCGCGACGGTCTCGGGGGTGTCGGGTTCGAGTCGGCGCAGGCGGGGGCGGTCGGTGCGCAGGGTGTCGGCCAGGACGTACGCGTCGAACCGGTCGTCCTTGTTGCCGGCCGAGCCGTAGCGGCCTCGGAGGTTCTTGACCTGGTTGGGGCTGATCACTACCACGGTCAGGGCCGCCTCCAGCAGGGTGTCGATGACCGGTCCGTCGGGTCGTTCGATCGCGACCTCACCGGCGCCGTGCCGGCCAAGGAAGGCGATCAGGTCGCGCAGACCGGTGGCGGTGTGCTCGATCATGGTGCGGGCCACCTCGCGGCCACGACCGTCGAGGATGCACACGGCGTGGTCGTCGCGGGCCCAGTCGATCCCGGCGGTTACGTCGTTGAGCGGTTGGTCGGGCAGGGTGTTGCTGGCAGACTTCACGTCAGCCTCCTCGCTGCTAGTCCCAGTGGGGAGGCACCCTCTTGTGCCGCTGGTGCCGGGACGTTGCTGCCGGTTCGCTCACTGATCGGCGCTCGGAGGCGCTCAGCCCTGTCGACGGTCCGCACGTCCCGGGCAACCACCAGACCCCGCAAATCTCATGATGGACATCCACCGCGTCGAGCGAGCAGGGCGATGGCCTGGTGGCACCTCGGGTGCATCAACGCCCTTTCGGAGAACGCTGACCTGAGGAAGGTAGACCAGTGAGCGCCCCCCGCGAGCAGCTGCTGCGCGTGCAGAACTTCATGCTCTCCACCGACGGGTTCGGCACCGGTGTGGGCCAGAGCCTCGAGCGGCCCTTCGGCCACGCCGACCCCGCGCAGCTCGCCGCGTGGGCGGGCGCGACGGCGAGCTGGCCCAACCGCACCCACCCCGGCGGCACGCGTGGCTTCGACGACTACTTCACCCGCGACTTCAGCCACAACATCGGCGCCGAGATCATGGGGCGCGGCAAGTTCGGCTTCCAGCAGGGGCCGTGGGAGGACCTCGACTGGCAGGGATGGTGGGGTGACGAGCCGCCGTTCCACACGCCCGTCTTCGTGCTGACCCACCACGAGCGGCCCTCGATATCGCTGTCCGACACCACCTTCCATTTCCTCGACGCCGAGCCGCACGAGGCCCTGCGGCAGGCCAGGGCCGCCTCCGACGGCAAGGACGTGCGCCTCGGCGGTGGCGTGTCGACGGTGCGCGAGTTCCTCGAGGCCGACCTCGTCGACACCCTGCACGTTGCCGTCGCCCCCGTCGAGATCGGGCGCGGAGGCAGGCTCTGGGACTCCCCCGACGAGCTGCTCGACCGCTTCCACCACGAGCAGGTCCCCAGCCCGAGCGGTGTCGTCCACCACCTCTTCTGGCGCCGCTGACGCCTCCGACGCGGGCGGAAGGCAGGCTCAGAGCGCCAGGTTGCCGAACACCTCGAGCGTGGCCGTCGACCGGTTCATGGTGATGAAGTGGATGCCGGGCGCACCCTCGTCGAGCATCCGCTGCCCCAGCTCGGTCGCGATCTGCACCCCGACGGCCCGCACCGCCGCCGGGTCGTCCTTGACGGCCTCGAGCCGGGCGACGATCGCCGGCGGCAGCGGGGTTCCCATCAGCTCGGACATCCGGGTGATCTGGCGCAGGTTGGTCACCGGCATCAGGCCCGGGGTGATCGGCAGCGTGCGCCGCGCCGCCACCAGGTCTCGCAGTCGCAGGTAGCTGTCGGCGTCGAAGACCATCTGGGTGATCGCGAAGCTCGCCCCGGCATCCGCCTTGCGCACCAGCACCTCGACGTCGTGGTCGAGGTCGGGGCTGTCGGGGTGCACGTCGGGGAAGGCCGCGACACCGATCGTGAAGTCGCCCAGGCGACGGATCAGGGCGACCAGCTGGTCGGCGTGGTCGAGCCCCTCCGGGTGGGGAGTCCACTGCCCGCGCACGTTGCCGGGCGGGTCGCCGCGCAGGGCCAGGATGTTGCGCACGCCCGAGGCGGCGTAGGACCCCACCACCTGGCGCACCTGGTGCACCGACGCCCCGACGCAGGTGAGGTGCGCGAGCGGCGTCAGCGAGGTCTCGTCGGCGATCCGGCCGGTGACCCGCACGGTGCGGTCCTGGGTCGTGCCGCCGGCACCGTAGGTGACCGACACGAAGGCCGGGCGCACCCGCTCGAGCTGCCGGATCGCCAGCCACAGCGCCGCCTCGGACTCGTCGTCCTTGGGCGGGAAGAACTCGAAGCTGATCGACGGCTTGTCCTGCGCCAGGACCCCGGGGATGGACCTGACGAGGTGCTCGGGCCGTCCCCCTCCGCCATGGTGCGCCATGGCGGTGAGGGTAGCCCAGCCGTCACGCCGTAGGCTCTGGGGACCCATCATTCGACCCCCGCTGCCGGGGGACGTGGCAGGAGGTCCCCCGTGCCCAGCCCGCTCGACGGCGTCGACCTGCGACGCCGCGTGCAGGAGTGCCTCGACGCCGAGCTGGCCACCCAGGCCGGGGTGCTCGCCGAGCTGGGCCCCGACGTCGACGACCTGCTCACCGCGGTCGCCGACCTGCTGCGCGGCGGGAAACGGCTGCGGGCCGCCTTCCTCTACTGGGGGCACCGGGCGGCGGGTCGGCCCGACTCCGACGCGCTGGTGCGGCTGGCGAGCGCGATGGAGCTGTTCCAGGCGGCCGCGCTCATCCACGACGACGTCATGGACGACTCCGACACCCGCCGCGGGATGCCGGCCGCCCACCGCGCCTTCGCCAGCCGGCACACCGCGCGCGGCTGGGCCGGTGACCAGGACCGGTTCGGGCTCGCGGGCGCCGTGCTCGCCGGCAACCTGTGCCTCACCTGGACCGACGCCGTCTACGCCACCTGCGGCCTGCCCGAGGCCGACCTCGAGCGCGGCCGCCCGCTCTTCGACCTGATGCGTACTCAGCTGATGGCGGGCCAGTTCCTCGACGTCGTGGAGTCCATGCGGCCGTGGGAGGGCCTGGCCGACGAGGAGCGGGTCGAGCGGGCCGGCCGGGTGATCCGCTACAAGAGCGCCAAGTACTCCGTCGAGCACCCGCTGCTCATCGGCGCGACCACCGGTGGGCTCGACCAGCACGGGCTGGCGGCGCTGTCGCGCTACGGCCTCGACCTCGGTCGGGCCTTCCAGCTGCGCGACGACCTGCTCGGGGTGTTCGGCGACCCCGAAGAGACTGGCAAGCCGGCCGGCGACGACCTGCGCGAGGGCAAGCGCACCGTGCTCCTGGCGCACGCGCTCGCCGGCGCCGACGCCACCGGCCGGGCCCGGGTCGAGGCCCTGCTCGGCCGCCCCGACCTCGGCGCGGGGCAGGTCGAGGAGCTGCGCGCCGTCATCGCCGGCTCGGGCGCGGTCACCCGGCTCGAGGGCGAGATCGAGGACCTTGCACGGTCGGCCCGGGCGGCCCTCGACGGCGCCACCACGGTCGACGACGACGCGCGGTCGGCGCTGCTCGACCTGGTCGGCATCGCGACCGCCCGCTCCTCCTGACCGGAGGGCTGGGTCAGAACGCCACCTCCATGGCGCGGCGCCGCACCTCGGTCTTGAAACCGGCCCGGATGGCGTCGAGCGGCGAGCCCGGCACCGGCAGCGTGTCGTCGACGGTGTGCAGCCAGCGCAGGATCTCGGTGTCGGTCATCCCGCCGTCGGCGAGCACGGTGAAGGTGCCCTTGAGCGCGTGCAGCGGGCCGTGCTCGTCGACGAAGCCGGCCGGCACCGAGACCACCCGGCGCTCCCCCACCCGGTGGGCGAGCAGCTCGCGGTCCTCGACGAGCTTGCGCACCGACGACAGCGGCAGGCCGAGTCGCTCGGCGATGTCGGGGATGGTCAGCCAGGAGCCCACGAGGGCCTCGAGGTCGTCCACGGGCTCGGTTCCGGCGTCCTGCGGTGCGTCGCTCACGGTGCTCAGGGTGCCACAGCCGGCGGCGCCGCCGAGGTGGTCCGACGGAAGCCGGTTCGCGCGGGTCGCGGTCGCCCGGCGGATGCCGGGCCGCGCCGGCAGGTGACCAAGCCCACCCCGCCGACGCGGGACACGCACGGGTCCGGCGGTCGCGGCGTCGGGCGCCACGCACGTCACTCCGGTACCGTGTGTCCCAACAGACACGGCAACCACATCCGTCACCGTTGTCACACGCGTGCCGTCGAGCCAAGGACAGGACATGGTCATCTCCGCTCCTCCCGCGACGGTGCCCCACGCCGCCCTCCTGCCCGCTGCCCACGTGGCGGCGGCTAACCCGGCCCCGCACGGGTGGACGACCTACCGGGTGCGCTCGGGTGACACGCTCGCCGGGATCGCTGCGCGGTTCCGCACGACGGTGGGCACGCTGGCCGCTCGCAACCATGTCCGCAACCCCCGCGCCCTCATGGTGGGCTCCGTGCTCAGCGTGCCGCGCGCCTCGGCCCCCGCGAAGGCGGCTGCGGCGCCCAAGGCCCCGGGCGGCACCGCCCGCGTCTACGTCGTGCGCAACGGCGACACGCTCAGCGGCATCGCGACGCGCTTCCGCGTGCCGTTGGCCTCGCTGCTGAAGACCAACCACCTCTCGCCCCGCTCGTTCATCCAGCCCGGCCAGCGGATCGTCGTGCGGGGTGCCGCGTCGGCGGCCGTCGCTCCGCGCAGCGCGGCCACGAGCACGACCTACCGGGTGCGGGCCGGCGACACCCTGAGCACGATCGCAGCGCGCCACCGCACGACGATCGCCGCGATCGCCCGCGCCAGCAGGATCTCCAGTCGCGCCCTGATCCACCCCGGCCAGGTGCTGCGGGTGCCCGGCAAGGGCACGTCGAGGTCGAGCAGTGCGGTGCCCGACACCTTCAACGGGCGGAAGTACCCGCGGGCGATCGCCGAGGCGGCCGCGCGCAACCGTGCCATTCTGGCCCGCCGGTCGGTGCCCAGCCGCAGCGAGACCAGGGCGATGATCGTGCGCATCGCCCGCCAGCAGGGGGTCGACACCCGGCTGGCGCTGGCCATCGCCTACCAGGAGTCGGGCTGGAACCAGCGGGCCGTCTCTCCCGCCAACGCGGTGGGCGTCATGCAGGTGATCCCCCAGGGCGGCCAGTGGGCGTCCGGCCTGGTCGGGCGCCGGCTCGACCTGCTCAAGACCAGTGACAACATCACCGCCGGGGTGGTCATGCTGCGCTCCTTGGGACGCTCCACGAACAGCATGGAGAAGACCGTCGCGGCCTACTACCAAGGGCTGGGCGCGCTGCAGAAGAACGGCATGTACAGCGACACCAAGCTGTACGTGCGCAATGTCATGGCCCTGCGCACAACCATGTGATCACGGACGGTGGGTGACGGGTCGGTGTCCGGAACTACGTACACTCCTACGGTGTCATCCACCGGCGACGCGCTCATCGGGCGCACCCTCGACGGACGCTACCGCGTGCTCCGTCGGATCGCCGACGGGGGGATGTCCACGGTCTACCTGGCCCTCGACGAGCGGCTCGACCGCGAGATCGCGCTCAAGGTCATGCGCCAGCACCTCACCCACGACGAGAGCTTCGTCACCCGCTTCCGTCGTGAGGCCCGCTCCAGCGCGTCGCTGTCGCACCCCAACGTGGTGGCGGTCTACGACCAGGGCGAGGACGACGGCTGCATCTTCCTGGTGATGGAGTACGTGCCCGGGCGGACGCTGCGCGACGTGCTGCGCGACGAGGGGCTGCTCTCGCCCCGGGCCGCCCTCGACGTGCTCGGGCCGGTGCTGCAGGCACTCGCCGAGGCCCACGCCAAGGGGCTGATCCACCGCGACGTCAAGCCCGAGAACGTCATCATCAACGACAACGGCACGGTCAAGGTCGCCGACTTCGGCCTGGCCCGCGCGGTGACCAGCCAGACGGTCACGAGCACCCAGGGCGTGCTGCTGGGCACCGTCGCCTACCTCGCTCCCGAGCAGGTCGAGCGCGGCATCGCCGACGCCCGCAGCGACGTGTACGCCGCCGGGCTGATGCTCTTCGAGATGCTCACCGGCACCAAGGCGTTCACCGGCGACACCGCCATCCACGTCGCCTACCAGCACGTGCACGGCGGGGTGCCGACCCCCTCGAGCCGGGTCGCCGGGCTGCCCGTCGAGCTCGACGAGCTCGTGGCCGTGGCCACTGCCCGCGACCCCGACGAGCGGCCGGCCGATGCCGCACAGTTCCTCGAGCTGGTGCGCGACGCCCGGGCCACCCTGTCCCTCGACGAGCTCGACGCCCGGCCGGCCGGGCGGGCCGCGTCAGTCGCCGCCGCCCAGCCGACCTCGACGGCCACCTTCCCCGTGCAGGGGGTACACGCGGCATCCGCTGCGGCCGCCGGCGGGGTGGCCACCCGCCCCCGCTCCGAGACGGTGGCCATCACCGTGCCGCCGCCACCGATCGAGGGCCGGGTGGTCGCCGGCACCGCGCCCCACCGCCGGCGCCGCTGGTGGCCGGCCGTCGCGGCATCCGTGCTCATCGCCGCACTGACCGGGTGGTTCTTCCTGCTCGGGCCCGGCGCCACGGCCACCGTGCCCTCGGTGCAGGGCCGCACCCAGGCCGAGGCGGTCAGCGCCGTGCACGAGGCGGCACTCGACGCGAAGGTGTCCCAGGCGTTCAGCGAGACGGTGCCCGCGGGGACGGTCGTCTCGGCCGACCCGGGGCCGGGCAGCGCCGTGCGGCGCGGGGCCGCCGTGGCGCTCGTGGTGTCCAAGGGACCGGAGCGGTACGCCGTGCCGCCCGTGGTCGGCATGACGCTCGCCGAGGCCACGGCCCGCATCACGTCCGTCAACCTCAAGGTCGGCAAGGTCAGCAAGGCCTACGACGAGAAGGTTCCCGAGGGCCAGGTGGTCACCGCCAAGCCCGGCCCCGGCGCGAGCCTGAAGAAGAGCACCGCCGTGGCGCTCACCGTGAGCCGCGGCCGCCAGCCGATCAACGTGCCCGACCTCACCGGCACGAACGCCACCCGGGCCGCCCGCCAGCTGAGCGAGCTGGGGCTGAAGGTCGACGCCACCCAGCAGCAGAACAGCGACACCGTGGCCAAGGGCGCGGTGATCAGCCAGAGCCCGCGCGACGGCACCGCCTTCAAGGGCGACACGGTCACCCTCGTCGTCTCCAAGGGCCCGGTTCTGGTGGCCGTGCCCAACGTGGTCGGGCAGCAGCTGCAGCAGGCCACGGCCGCGCTGGAGGCCGCCGGGTTCAAGGTCAAGGTCGAGAAGGCGTTCGGCGGCTTCTTCGGCACGGTGCGGTTCCAGGACCCCACCGGCGGCGAGGCGCCCAAGGGCAGCACCGTCACCGTGACGATCGTCTGACCCGGTGACCGCACCGGCCGGGCACGCCCGGCTCGCCACGCTCCTGCTCGTCAGCGTCACGGCGGTGTGGGGCTCGACGTTCTTCCTGATCAAGGACCTCGTCGAGCACGTGCCACCGGCCGACTTCCTCGCGGTGCGCTTCGGCATCGCCGCCGTCGTGATGTTCGTGTTGTTCCGCCGCCAGACCCTCGCGCTCACCCGGCGCGAGCTGCGGGTCGGGGTGGTGCTCGGCCTGCTCTACGGGGTGGCGCAGGTGCTCCAGACCACCGGGCTGGCGCACACCGACGCCTCGGTGTCGGGCTTCATCACCGGAACCTACGTCGTGCTCACCCCGGTGCTGGGCGCGGTGCTGCTGCACGACCGCATCGGCAAGGTCACCTGGTTCGCGGTGGGCCTGGCCACGGCGGGGCTCGCGCTGTTGTCGCTGCAGGGGTTCTCCGTCGGCATCGGCGAGGCGCTGACCCTGCTCTCGGCGATCCTGTATGCCGGGCACATCGTCGCCCTCGGGCGCTGGTCGACCGCGGGGGCCGCCTTCGGGCTCGCCACCGTGCAGGCCGGCGTCATCACCGTGGTCGCGGCCGTGGTGGCCCTGCCCGACGGGCTCACGCTGCCCGCCACGGGCGGGCAGTGGGCCTCGCTGCTCTACATGGCCCTGGTGGCCGGCGCGCTGGCCCTGTGGGCGCAGACCTGGGCCCAAGCGCATCTCACCGCCACCCGGGCAGCGATCGTCATGGCGCTCGAGCCGGTCTTCGCGGCGCTGTTCGCGGTGACGCTCGGTGGTGAGAGCCTCACCGGGCGGATGCTGGTCGGCGGTGCGCTCGTCGTGGCGGCGATGTACCTCGTCGAGCTGCGGTCGACCCCGCGCAAACCCGGGGTGTCGGCGGCCGACGAGCCACCGGTCGAGGCGCTGCACCACGACGTCTAGCGCGGGTGCGCGGTCGCTCGCTGGTCGCGACTCCCCCAACAGGCAATGGGGGCTTCCCCCCCGCCCCTCGAGCGTGGATCTCGCGGCGTGCGGCGTCGATTGCCTGTCGGCAGGAACCCGTCGGCGTCCCGACGGGCGCCCGAGAGCTCGCGCCGCTCAGCCGAGCTCGCGCAGCCGGGGCAGCCCGTGCGTCACCTGCTCGGCGACGGCCACCGGGTCCGAGTCGCGCACGATGAGGATGATGTCGGTCACCCCGACGGCGACGTACGGCTCGACGAGCCCCGGGAGCCCGGCGACGTCATCGGCCCCGACCCCGACCTGCACCGACCGGCGGATCTCACCGGGGTCGCGCCCGACCTCGGCGCAGTGCCGGTCGAGGATCGCCGACGAGGCCGCGACCTCCGCGGGCGGGCCACCAGCCGCGTTCCACACGTCCGCGTACTGCGCCGCGAGCCGCAGGGTGCGCCGTGGTCCGGAGCCGCCGATCCAGATGGGCGGGTGCGGCCGCTGCACGGGCTTGGGCTCGGCGACGGCATCCCGCAGCTGGTAGTGCTGCCCGGAGAAGGTGGTGCGCGGCTGCGTCCAGAGCCCGAGGACCACCTGGAGGCTCTCCTCGAGGCGGTCGGCGCGGTCCTTGCGGGTGCCGAACTCCAGCCCGAGCATGGTGTGCTCGTTCTCCGCCCACCCCGCGCCGATGCCGAAGTCGAGCCGCCCGCCGGACAGGTGGTCGACCGTGACCGCCATCTTCGCGAGCACGCCGGGGTGCCGGTAGGTGTTGCCGACGACAGCGCACCCGATGCGGGTGCGCGTGGTGAGCTGCGCCATCGCCGCCAGCATCGTCCAGGTCTCGAAGATCGGCCCGTCGTCGTCGGGGCCGAGCGTCGCGAAGTGGTCCATCACCCAACAGCTGTCGAACCCGCCGTCGTCGGCCAGCCGCCACAGGTGGCGCAGCTGGTCGATGGTGGCGTTCTGGCTCAGCTTCAACCCGTAGCGGACGGTGCTCATCGCCCAGTCATACCCGATGCCGGCGGCGGAAGCCCGACGGACCGCTGACCGGGTGGTGTGCCGACTGCGCCGACTGGGCTCGGGACTCAGGCGGCGCGCGAGCGGAGCAGCGAGGTCGCGGCGTCTACCGCGGCATCCGTGCCGGCGTCGTCGACGTCGAGGTGCCACACCGCGCGCACCCGACCCGGGCCCACCGCATACGTGCGCACACCGTGATCGAGCAGCGCTGCGACGAACTCCGGTGCCGCCCAACCGACTGCGCCGACGTTGAGCACGACGATGTTGGTCTCGACGGTGGCCGCGTCGACGGATGCCGGGGCCGCCTCCGCGCACGCCGCGGCGAAGCGGGCTGCCCGGGCGTGGTCGTCGGCCAGCCGGTCGATGTTGTGGTCGAGGGCATAGAGCCCGGCGGCGGCGAGGATGCCGACCTGGCGCATGCCGGCGCCGTAGCGCTTGCGCCAGATGCGGGCCGCGGCCATCTGCTCGGCCGAGCCGACGAGCACCGAGCCGACCGGTGCGCCGAGCCCCTTGGAGAGGCACACGCTCACGGTGTCGAACTCGGTGCCGTAGTCGCGCAGCGACACCCCGGAGGCCACGTGGGCGTTCCACAGCCGCGCACCGTCGAGGTGCATCGCGACGCCGACGGCCGAGGTGGCGGCGCGCACCTCGCGGATGGCGCCGATCGGCTGCACTGTGCCGCCACCGAAGTTGTGCGTGTTCTCGAGCACGACGAGCGCGGTCTCGACCTGGTAGGGCCCGACGCCGGTGGTGACCAGCGACAGGGGCCCGGCCGGGTCGAGCAGCCCGCGCTCGCTGGGCCACGAGCGGCTGGTGATGCCGGAGAACACCGCCCCGGCGCCCATCTCGGCCCGCAGCACGTGGGCCTGCTGGTCGGCGACCAGCTCCTGGCCGGGGCCGACGTGCAGCCGCAGCCCGAGCTGGTTGGCCAGCGACCCGGACGGCGAGAAGAGGCCGTCCTCGTGGCCGAGCAGGTCGGCGACGCGCTCCTCGAGCACGCGCACCGTGGGGTCCTCGCCGAAGACGTCGTCACCGACGGGGGCGTGCGCCATGGCCTCGCGCATCGCGGCGCTGGGGGCCGTCAGGGTGTCGGACAGCAGGTCGGCGAGCACCGGGTCAGTCCTCGTTGAGCATCTCGGCGACGAGGAACGCCAGCTCCAGGCTCTGCTGGTGGTTCAGCCGCGGGTCGCACACCGACTCGTAGCGCAGGTTCAGGTCGGCGTCGAGGATCTTCTCCGAGCCGCCCACGCACTCGGTGACGTCGTTGCCGGTGAGCTCGACGTGGATGCCGCCGGGCACCGTGCCCAGGGCCCGGTGCACCTCGAAGAAGCCCTCGACCTCCTCGACGACGTCGTCGAAGTCACGGGTCTTGTAGCCCGACGCCGACTCGTAGGTGTTGCCGTGCCTCGGGTCGCACACCCAGGTGACCGGCGCCCCGGATGCCGTGACCTTCTCGACGATGGTCGGCAGCGCCTCGCGGATGCGGCCGGACCCCATCCGGGTGATGAAGGTGAGCCGGCCCGGCTCGCGCTCAGGGTCGATCTTGTCGATGATGCGCAGCAGGTCGTCGGTGTCGGCGTTGGCGGAGACCTTGACGCCCACCGGGTTTCGCACCGAGGCGACGAAGTCGATGTGCGCTCCGTCGAGGTCGCGGGTGCGCTCCCCCACCCAGACGAAGTGGCCGGAGGTGTCGTAGAGGTCGCCGGTGCGCGAGTCGATGCGGGTCATCGGGCGCTCGTAGTCGAGCACGAGCGCCTCGTGGGCGGAGAAGAACTCGGTGGCCCGCATGGCCTCGAAGTCGGCACCGCAGGCGCGCATGAACTTCATCGCCTTGTCGATGTCCTTGGCCAGCCGCTCGTAGCGCACGTTGGCGGAGTTGGCGATGAAGCCCTTGTTCCAGTCGTGCACGTGGCGCAGGTCGGCGAAACCACCGGTGGTGAACGCGCGCACGAGGTTCAAGGTGGCGCTGCTCGCGTGGTAGGCGCTCACCAGGCGCTGGGGGTCGGGGGTGCGCGACTCGAGGGTGAACTCGAAGTCGTTGACCATGTCGCCGCGGTAGGCCGGCAGCGTCACGCCCTCGCGGGTCTCGTCGTTGCTCGAGCGTGGCTTGGCGTACTGCCCGGCCATCCGGCCGACCTTGACCACCGGCACCGACGCGCCGTAGGTGAGCACCGCCGCCATCTGCAGGATGGTCTTGACCCGGTCGCGGATGTTGTCGGCCGTCGCCGAGGCGAACGTCTCGGCGCAGTCGCCGCCCTGGAGCACGAACGCCTCACCCCGGGAGACCGCCGCGATGCGGTCGCGCAGCACGTCGCACTCGCCCGCGAAGACGAGCGGGGGGTAGCTGGCGAGCGTGGCCACGGCCGCGTCGAGGGCGGCCCGGTCGGGCCAGACCGGCTGCTGGGCGGCCGGCAGCGCGGCGCCGGCGGCGAGCCGCTGGCGGGGGTCGGGATCGGTGGTCGTGCTCACGAGGGTCAAGGATAGGTCCCCGTGCCTGCGCGCCCGGTTCGTGGCCCGTATGCCGGATGCCGGGTGGCCCCCCTCCCGCTCCTCCTCGACGTCGTAGGTCAGGAGCCGCGGGTCCGGCCACCGACGCGGCGTGTCGCCGGCTTCTCACCTGGAAAGTCAGGGTTGGTCGTCGTCCTCGAGCCCGTGGGCCAGCGCGAAGCGGACCAGCTCGACCCGGTTGTGCAGGTGCAGCTTGCCGAGGGTGTTCTGCACGTGGTTCTGCACGGTGCGGTGCGAGAGGAACAGCTCGGCGGCGATCTCCTTGTAGGACATGCCGGTGGCCACCAGGCGCAGCACCTCGGTCTCGCGCGCGGTGAGCTCGGGGATCGGACGACCGGCGCCGGATGCCGGGGTCGGCGCCTGGGGGTCCGGCTCGCCGGCCATCCGCCGGAACTCCCCCAGCACCAGCCCCGCCAGGCCTGGGGTGAACACCGCCTCGCCGCGGGCGGTGGCGCGCACGGCATCCACGATCTCGGCGGCCGACGCCGACTTGACGAGGTAGCCGGTGGCGCCGGCCTTGATCGCGGCCAGCACGTCGTGCTGCTCACCGCTCGCCGACAGGATGAGCACCCGGGTGGGCAGGTCGCCGAGGGCCCGGCACACCTCGTCGCCGCGCATGCCCGGCAGGTTGAGGTCGAGCACCAGCACGTCGGGCCGGGTGGCCCGGGCCCGACGCACCGTGGCCGGGCCGTCGGCGGCCGTCGCGACCACGTTCAGCCCGTTGCCGACGAGGTCGCGCTCGAGCGCGGACAGCCACAGCGGGTGGTCGTCGGCGACGAGCACCGTCGGGGCGGCGGCCTCGGCAGCGCCCGCAGCGGCATCCGCCGGGATGCCGTGGGGTCGGGTCGGGTGGGTCATCGTGGCTCCCGGGCGGTCTGGGGGCGGATGTGTCCAGGGCTCGGGTGGGCTGGGCCGGTGCGGGGCACGGTCATCCGCACCACGCAGCCGCCACCGGGGCGGGTCGACCAGGTGGCCGTGCCGCCGAGGTCCTCGACCCGGCCGCGGATGGAGGCACTCACGCCCATCCGGCCGCGCCGTGCGGCGTCGAGCAGGTCGGCGAGGTCGGCGCCGGCGCCGTTGTCGCGGATGGTGAGCTCGATGCCCCGGGCGTCGCCCTCGAGCAGCACCCAGGCGTGGGCTCCGGGCCCGGCGTGGCGCACGACGTTGTCGAGCGCCGCGGCGACCGCGGCGTCGACCTCCGTGGCGACGATCCGGTCGATGACGACCGGGTCGGCGGGCACGGCGACCCCGACGTCGGGTCGCTCGTGCGCCGTGAGCAGCACCCGCAGGTCGACCTCCGCGCCCTCACCGCCGCTCAGGTCGGCCGGATCGGTGGCGGCGTCGGGCGCACCCGTGCCGGACACGAAGCGGCGCAGCGATCGCTCCTGCTCCGCGGCGATGACGGCCAGCTGGGCGCTCTCGCCGCCGATCTCCTCGCCGCGCCGGTGGATGAACGCCAGCGACTGGAGCACGCCGTCGTGCACGACCCGGGCGATGCGCTCGCGCTCGTGCAGTCGCTCGCGCTCGAGTAGCACCTGCTCCTCGCGCTCCAGCCCGGTGCGGGCCAGGTCGACCGCGAGCCCGACCAGACCGCCGAGCAGCACGAGCAGCACGATGTTGTGCACGGTGGCCTGGGTGGGGCTGCCACCCACCTCGACCAGGTCGGCGGCCACGATCACGGCAGCGGCCAGCAGCCCACCCCTGGCGCCGGCCACCACCGCGCCCCCGGCCACCGAGCCCGCGGCCCAGATGGTGGGGATGGTGAACTGCCCGGCGGCGATCGCCTCCGGCGTCTCGGCGAGCATCGTCGCCAGGATGCCGACCGCGGCGATGGCCACCTCGATCACCACGACCCGCACGGTGCGTCGGCGGTAGAACAGCAGGCCGATCGACCACGCGAACATCACGCCGAGCACCAGCGCCGCCACCCAGGGCCGCACCATGGTGTCGTGCCGCTGCCAGGCCAGCACCGCGGCGTACAGGGCGGCGAGCGGGCGGAAGACGTCGAGGCCGCGGTGGAAGGACTCGACGACCACCGGCTCCCGCCGGCCGGTGCGTTCCGAGCGCGGGCCGAGCACCCCCATCCCGGCCGCCTCAGCTAGCGCGGCGCTGCGAACCGGCGTCGCCGGCGTCGTCGTCGTCGAGCCCGTCGAGGGCATCCTCGAGCTCGGAGGCAGCGCGTCCCGGCTGTGCGGCCTCGGCAGCCTCCTTGGCCTTGTTCTTCTTCTCCCGGGCGATCCGGTCCTTCATCGCCGTGGCGTACATGTCGACGTACTCCTGGCCGGACAGCTCCATCAGCGCGTACATGATCTCGTCGGTGATCGAGCGCAGGACGAACCGGTCGCCCTCCATGCCCTCGTAGCGCGAGAAGTCCAGCGGCGTGCCCACCTTGACACCCACCTGGATCAGCTTGGGGATCTTGGTGCCGGTGGGCTGGGCCTTGTCGGTGTCGATCATCGCGACCGGGATGACGGGCACGCCCGCCTCGAGCGCCATCCGGGCCACCCCGGTCTTGCCCTTGTAGAGCCGGCCGTCGGGGCTGCGGGTGCCCTCGGGGTAGAGGCCGAGCAGCTCGCCGCGCCCCAGCACCTTCAGGCCCGAGCGCAGGGCTGCCTCGCTGGCTCGGCCACCGGAGCGGTCGACGGGAAGCTGTCCCAGGTTCTTGAAGAAGAAGGCGGTCATGCGGCCCTTGATGCCCTCACCGGTGAAGTAGTCGCTCTTGGCGAGGAAGGTCATCCGGCGCGGCACCACGAGCGGCAGGAAGATCGAGTCGGAGAACGAGAGGTGGTTGCTCGCGAAGATGGCGCCCCCCGCCTCGGGGATGTGCTCGGCGCCCTGGACCCAGGGCCGGAAGAGCAGGCGGAGGATCGGCCCCAGGACGACCGTCTTCAGCACCCAGTAGATCAACGGGCCCACCCTTCATCGCGCGACGCCCAGACTCTAGTGCACCGGGTCACACTGCCTCTTGCCCATGTCGCCGTGCGAAGATCGTGGTCCCACCCCGCAGCACCTTAAGGAGTGCCCGTGCCAGACCGGCCCGGTGACATGGACGAGCGCGACGTCGAGGCGCGCTTCGCGTCCATCGTCGCGCGCTGGGACGCCCCGGTGGCCGACGTCGACGGGCTTTCTCACGACGAGCCGACCGCACCCGGCGTCGACCCCGAGACCCCCGACCCGGCCACTGGCGTCGACGCCCCGGTCGACGACGCCACCGAGCCGGATGCCGCTCCGCCGGTCGCCCCCCGCGCCCCCTGGGTCAACCCCTCCCCGCTCGACGTCGTCGTGCCCGCCTCGGCCTGGCGGGCCTCGGAGCCCACGGACCCCGCGACCGAGGAGGCGGTCGCGGCGGCGACCGAGGAGGCCGAGAAGGCGCTGGGCGACGACGACGAGCACTTCGAGCCGCCCGAGGTGGAGCTCCCCCCGCAGGAGGACCTGCACTTCTGGGGTGCCGTCATCGGGCTGGTCGCCGGCCCGCTGATGTTGCTGTGGGTCGTGTTCGCCCGGCCGGCGCACAGCACCCGCTGGTTCGTGGTGTCGATCATCGTGTCGCTCATCGGCTTCGGACTGCTCATCCTGCGCCAGCCGACCCACCGCGACCCGACCAGCGGCGACAACGGCGCCCGGGTCTGACCCGTAGGTGGGGGTGACGGGCCCGCACCGATCGGGTGATGCAGTGCGCGCGCCCGGTTGCGCCCCCAGCAGCACTGCAGCTCGGATGGCGCTGCGCTGGTCAGGCCAGGACGGCCGCGGGCGCCGGGAACGGGGTGCTGTTGACCACCCTGAGCTGCGACGTGGTGCGCTGCACCAGCGCCGCGAGCTGTCGTCGGTCGAGTCGCTCGCACACCCAGTTCCAGTGCAACGAACACCAGTCCCCGACCCGCACCGGCCCGGCCAGTGCGAGCCCGTCCTGGCGCAGGACGACGGTCTCCGGCCGAGCTCGTCCGAGCACCAGCCGACGCCCGTCCCAGCACAGGGGGCGGGACGAGACCACCGCTTCCGTCCCCCTCAGCTCGACCACCTGGCCCCAACGGACCCGACAGCGGTCGAGCACGTGCAACGGCTCGTCGACCCGCCCCCCGCGCAGCAGCCCCACCCACGGGTAGATCCCGAACACGTGGAACGAGTGGTGGGGAACGGCCCCCGCGGGCACGGCATCGGCGAGCCTCGACCAGGACCGCCCGGTGCGGCCGCGGAAGCGGGTCTCCAGGGAGTCCCCGAGCAGCCGCGGGCCGACCCGGTCCAGAAGCCCGTTGCCGACCCAGTACGCCTCAACGACGCGGGCATCCAGCGGGTCGCGGATGCCGTTGGCACCGGCGATCAGCTCGAGGTAGGGCCACGCACCCTCGAAGCCGCGCGCCAGCCGGCGCAGGTCCGGGTCGTCGACGCCGGCCGCCACCTGCTCGAGCAGCTGGTGCGACGCGTCCGGCCCGCAGTAGCCGAGGGCGTTCGGAGGGTAGGCGTAGGCGGCGAAACGCAGCGCCCCACTGACGGCTGATGGCACCGTGCCTACCCCTTGGTCTTGATGGTGGTCAGCCGCCCGTCGAGGCGGGCACCCCGCCCGCCCAGCCACACGGCCAGGGCGCCGCCGACGACGACGAGCGCGAGCCACCCGGCCTGCGGCGCCAGCGGGGTCCCGTTCGCCGCCGCGCTGAGCCCGGCCGTGACCGGAGCCGCGAGCACGAGCACCGCCGTGACGTCGAGGGCCTGCGCGCGGGCCAGCGCGGCGAACCACGTCGCGACGTAGCAGGCGAGCAGCAGCCCCGTCGCCAGAACCCAGACGAGCTGCTCCCCGGTCATGGAGGACAGGCCGCCGAGCTGGCCACGCACTGCCAACCAGAGCAGCAGGGCCACGGACCCCAGTGCCATCCGCGCCGCCGCGACGACCCACGACGAGACCCCACGCAGCAGCCACTTGGCGACCACGACCTCGACCGACCACAGCAGGGTCGCGGCCAGGATCATCAGTCCCGAGGCCCCGAAGGAGGGCGGCAGCCCGCCGGCCAGGCCCACCTGGCCGACCACGAGGAGCCCGATCGCCACCCAGTGACCCCACTGCAGCCGCTCCCGCAGGAACGGCAGCGCGAGCAGGGCCACCCAGAGCACGAGGGTCTTGTGGATGAAGGCCGCCTGCGGTGACGTCGCCCGGGCCAGCCCCTCGAAGAACAGGACGAACGGGATGCTGCCCCCGATGACGCCGATCGCCGCGAGCGCCAGCCACTGCCGCCCACCGGTGGGCCGGGCGAGGGGCGCACCGGTGCGCGCCACGAGGGAGAGAACGGCGAGGAGCACCACGGCGGCGACCACGTTCTTGGCCGTCGTGTAGACGGTGGCACTGCCGAACGTCTTCACACCGGAGGCGTTGACGAAGACCGAGAACCCGCTGATCCCCGCGGTGGCGAGCGCCAGCAGGATGCCGGTCCGTCGGGTCGCGTTCATGGCGTGTCCTTCCTCGGGGGCACCGTCGGCGCCCCCGCAGTGGTCGGTGCTGAGGCGGCGGTCGGTGCTGCGGTGGTGGCCCGGATGACGGCGGCCTCGGCGGCCTCCTGCGCGCTCACGCGGGCGAGGGCGAAGCCGGAGTGGCAGACCACCCAGTCCCCGGGTGCGACGACCTCGTCGAGGGTCAGCAGCGACACCGTGGCGGTGCGCTGCCGCGCCCGGACCAGGGCGGTCGGCCCCGGACCGGTCTGCACCACCTGAGCCACCTCACCCAGGCACATCGGCGCTCCCCCGCTCAGCGGCGCGCGTCTCCGGGGGGGCGGCGACGGCATCCAGCACTGCGGCGACCGCGGTCCGGACCGCCGCGGCCACGGCGGGCGACAGCGGCGCCCCGGGCTCGAAGGTCGCCGCCTCGACCCCGACGACGGTGACGTGCGCGGGCAGTCGCCGCAGCACCCGGGCCAGCTCGACCGCGGCGGCGAGCCCGAAGGCGTGTGTGCCGCCTCGGCCGGTGCGTGCCCAGGCAGCCTCGGGCAGCGGGGGCTGCTGCGCGCCGGTCTCGAGGCGGCGCAGGGTTCCGGGTCGTGCGCCCGAGCACGTCGCGTCGACGATGACGACCCGGTCGTGGCCGGTCCACAGCTCGATGAGGTCGGTGGGGTCCACGTGCTGGGTCACCACCACCCGATGGTCCGCGAGTGCGGCGACTGCTCGGGCGACGTGCCCGCCGACGGCGTCGTCGCCACGGTCGGCGCTGCCCAGGCCGATGACGAGCGTCGCCGGTGCCGCCGCGGGTCCAGAGGCGCTCATCGGCGGTCCACCGTGAGGTCGAGGAAGTGGGTTGCGCACGAGATGCACGGGTCGTAGTTGCGGATCGCCTGCTCGCAGCGGTGCTGGAGGGTGTGGTCGTCGAGGTCGGACCAGGCCTCGACGAGATGTCGGAGATCGGCCTCGACGCTCGGCTGGTTCTGGGAGGTCGGCGGCACGATCTGCGCGTCGCGGATGATGCCGGCCTCGTCGAGCACGTAGCGGTGGAACAGGGTGCCCCGTGGGGCCTCGCTCGCACCGAAGCCCTGCCCCGCTCGCGGCGGGACCGGCACGCTCGGGACAGCGCCGTCGCTCCAGCCGTCGATGATCCGCAGCGCCTCGGTGCACGCCTCGACGAGCTCGACCGCACGGACCACGATCGAGCGGAACGGGTTGCGGCACACCGGCCCCAGCCCGGCCGCGCTCGCAGCAGCACTGGCTGCGTCCGAGAGCCGGTCGGAGTTCAGCGAGTACCGCGCCAGCGGGCCGACGACGTAGGGCTCGGGCGAGCCGTCGAGCCGGGCGTGCAGCGCGTTGGAGCGCTCGACGTGGAACTCCTCGATGTGCTTCGTGAAGTCCCTGACGGCGAACGCCCCACCCGAGGACGTCACGACGCTGCCCGCCTCTATCGGGTACCCGTGCTCCGCGCGCAGCGAGAGGTACTCGTACGGCTGCTCCATGTCCGGGACGTCGAACCCGGCGACCAGCTGCACGGTGGCCACGGAGTCGTCGCGGGCCCGCTCGACCCGGCCGCGCACCGAGCGCAGCTCCTGACGCGTCGGCATCCGGTAGAAGCCGCCGATGCGCACGTTGACGGGGTGGATCGAGCGGCCGCCGACGACCTCCATCAGGTCGTTGCCGGCCTTCTTGATGCGCAGCCCGCGCTCCACGACGTCCGGGTGGTCGGCCGCCATCTCGATGGCGCCGTCGTAGCCGAGGAAGTCGGGCGCGTGCAGCAGGAAGACGTGCAGCGCATGGCTCTCGATCCACTCCCCGCAGTAGAGGAGCCGGCGCATCTGCCGGATCTGGTCGGTCACCTCTACCCCGCAGGCGTCCTCGATCGCCCAGCAGGAGCTCGTCTGGTACGCCACGGGGCAGATGCCGCAGATCCGCGCGGTGATGTCGGGCGGCTCGGTGTGGGCGCGACCCCGCAGGAACGCCTCGTAGAAGCGGGGGGGTTCGTAGATCCGCAGCTGCACGTCGGTGACCACGCCGTCGTGGTACTCGATGTGCATCGCCCCCTCCCCTTCGACCCGGGCCAGGGTGCCCACGTGCATGACCTGTCCCCCGTCGGTGAGCTTGTGGTTCACGACGTCACCTCCCGTGCCCCGGCCTCGTGACGCTCGCTCTCGCGCCGGAACGGCTCGGATGCCGCGTTGAAGGTGCGGAAGATCCGCACCACCTCGGGCTCGCCCATCCCGAGCGCCGTGAGCCGGGTCGCGATCGACACCGTGTTCGGCGTGTCCTGCGGCCCGAAGCAGCCGTAACAGCCGCGGTCGAAGGTCGGGCACAGGGCGCCGCACCCGGCGTGGGTGACCGGGCCGAGGCACGGGGTTGCGTGGGCCACGGTCACGCACACCGTGCCTCGCCGCTTGCACTCCACACACACGCTGTACGACGGGATCCGCGGGGTGCGGCCCTGCAAGGAGGCGGCCAGCACCTCGAGGAGCTGGTGCTTGTCGATCGGGCAGCCGCGCAGCTCGAAGTCGACGGCCACGTGGGCCGAGACGGGCGTCGACCGCGACAGCGTCGCCAGGTACTCGGGGTGCGCGTAGACGATGGACCGGAACTGGGCGACGTCGCCGAAGTTGCGCAGCGCCTGGATGCCGCCCGCGGTGGCGCAGGCGCCGATCGTGACCAGCCGCCGGGACACCTCCCGGACGTGCTGGATGCGCTCGAGCTCCTCGGGAGTCGTGATCGAGCCCTCGACGAGCGACACGTCGTAGGGCCCGTCGACGACTGCCCGGGTGGCCTCGGGGAAGTAGGCGATGTCCACCGCTCCCGCCAGCGGGATCAGCTCGTCCTCGCAGTTGAGGAGGGTGAGCTGGCACCCGTCGCACGAGGCGAACTTCCACACCGCCAGCTTCGGCTTCCCCCGGTGGGCCTGCACGTGCTCACTGCCGTGGCTCGCGTCGAGTGACATCGCTACAGCTCCGCCCTGGCCATGAGGGGTTCGAGGACGTCGTAGGTGAGCACCGGGCCGTCCACGCAGAGGAACACCTCACGCAGCTGGCAGTGCCCGCACAGGCCCACGCCGCACTTCATGTTGCGTTCCATCGACAGTCGCAGTCGGTGGGGGGGCACACCGCGCTCGGCGAGTGCCGACGCGGCGTACCGCATCATCACCTCGGGTCCGCAGACGAGCGCGAGGGTGTTCGAGGCGTCGAAGCCACCCCGCGCGACGAGCTGGGTGACCAGGCCGACCCGGCCGCGCCAGGCGTGCTGGCCGTTGTCGACGGTGACCTGCACGTCGATGCCGTGGTCGGCGGCCCAGCGGCGCAGGTCGTCGCCGAAGAGGATGTCCTCCGGGGTCCGGGCGCCGTACATGAGCAGCACCCGGCCGTAGTCGTCCCGCGAGGCGCAGACCTCGAGGATCGCCGGGCGCAGGGGTGCCAGCCCGATGCCGCCGGCGACGAACACCACGTCCCCTCCGACGCCGGACGACACGTCCCAGCCGGTGCCGAACGGACCCCGGATGCCGAGCTCGGTCCCAGCAGAGGCGTGCACGAGCGCGTGGGTCACGGCACCGACGTCGCGGATGGTGTGCTCCAGCAGGTCGGGGCGTGCCGGGTCGCCGCTGATCGAGATCGGTGCCTCCCCCGCGCCGAACGCGTGCATCATCGTGAACTGCCCGGCGGAGAACGCCATCGGCTCACCGTCGACCGGCTCGAGCACGAGCGTGAAGGTGTCACGGGTGTCCTGACGGTGCCGTCGGACGACGAACGGGCGGGGCAGGAAGGGGTCCTCGACGACAGCCTCGCCGGGGCGCGGACGCGCAAACGCCGTCATGTCGACCGTCCGTAGAGGTCGAGCGACCTGGTCCTCGCCGAGTGCAACCGGGTGGCCATCACCCTCACCACCCGCTGGAGCAGGACGTAGCCGACCGCTGGGTCGGCCTCGCCCCTGTCCCGTAGGCAGGCTCCGTCGAACGCGATGGCGCTGGTCTCCTCCGTGGCGCGGGCGTCGTAGCGCCACCGGTACGGGGGCACGAGCCACGAGAAGCCGACGACGTCGTCGTCGTGGGCGCTGTCCACCACGACCGACGGCCCGGTCGGAGTGCGCACCTCGAGGCTGACCCTGCCGTGGCGGATGACGTAGAAGGCGTCGGCGGGGTCGCCCTCGTGGAAGAGGTGCCGGCCCGGGTGGAAGTGCACGTTCACCGCGCAGCCGGCGACGAGGACGGCGACCGACTCGTCGAGGCCCGCGAAGAACGGGTGGTGGGGTAGGTACTCGGCGATGGACTGCATGCGGGCCCTCCTCTACGTTCCGGCGCCGGTCGGGGCGGCGGGAACCGGGTCCGGGAGGTTCGACCCGGGGACACCCCGCAAGGCAGCAGCCTCCGCGGTGATGTCGATGGCGGCCGGGCACCACGTGACGCACCGCCCACAGCCCACGCAGCCGGAGGAGCCGAACTGGTCCTGCCAGGCGGCCAGCTTGTGGGTCATCCACTGCCGGTAGCGCGACCTCGCCGACTCGCGCACGACCCCGCCGTGGATGTAGGAGAAGTCGCCGTCGAAGCAGGAGTCCCACACACGGTGGCGCTCCGCCTCCCGACCGGTGAGGTCACTGACGTCCTCGACGGTCGTGCAGAAGCAGGTCGGGCAGACCATCGTGCAGTTGGTGCAGGACAGGCACCGCGACGCGACGTCGTCCCACTGGGGACTGTCCACGTTGGCGTAGAGGAGCTCCTTGATCCCTCGGGTGTCCAGCCGGCGCCCCATCCGCAGGCTCGCCTGCTCGGTCACCCGTGCTGCGGCCGCCACGTCGGGTGGCACCGCATTCCCTGCCCCGATCTCGTCGAGGAGCTCGGCACCCCGGTCGCTGCCCACCTCGGCGAGGAACCGGTGGCGCCCGTCGACCAGCTCCGTCAGGCACAGGTCGAACGGTGCGCCGCGGCCGGGCTCGGGCCTGGGGCCGGTGCCCATCGAGACGCAGAAGCAGGTGCCGCCCGGGTCGGAGCACGCCACCGCGACGATGAAGGTGTCCGCGCGGCGCCGGGCGTAGTGCGCGTCGACGGCGTGGCGACCGGTGAGCACGGTGTCGTGGATGCCGAGCGCGCTGAGGTCGCAGGACCTCACGCCGAGCAGCGCGACGGGCCCGTCCCCCTCGCGCGGCCCGGCGGCGTCGCCATCGGAGTCGACCTCGAAGCCGCCACCGTCCGGCGTGCGCCGCCCTCGCCACAGCAGCTCGTCGGCGGGGAAGAAGACCGGCTTGGCCGACTGCGCGCCCGCCGCGAACCCGAAGAATGCCTCGTCGTCACGCGCTCGGAGCCGGTACCGAGCGGGGCCCTGCTCGTCACCCTGACCGCGGGGCAGCTCGTCGACGCTGCGCAGGGGGGCGTTGACGATGGCCCCCGCCCGCACGGTGGGACCGACCACGGTGAACCCCCGGGCCAGCAGGCCGTCGACCAGCGCCTGCAGGCCATCGACGTCGATCAGCCGCGTCTCCACCATGACCGCCTCCAAGGCGTTCGGTGAACCGGTAGTCCCTTGTCCTCACTGTAGGAGGGTCGAGGTGTGCGCGCTCGAGGATGTGGTGGGGTTCTCCCCCGGCATCGAGGCTCAGGCGCCGAGCTCGAGGTCGACCCAGGTGGGGCGGTGGTCGCTGGCCGCCGCGTACACGGCATCCGGCACGCTCACCTCGCGGTGGGGCAGCACCCGAAGCTGCGGGGAGGCGAAGACGACGTCGAGCCGTCGCCGCGGCGCCCGGGCCGGGTAGGTCGGCCGGTCCGGCGAGACCAGCCGCAGCCGGTCGGGTACGTCGAGCAGCTGCCAGGCGCCCCCGGTGTGGTCCTCGTTGAGGTCGCCGGCGAGCACGAGCGGGCCGCGGTCGGCGATCGCCACGAGGATGCGCTCGGTGTGCGCGACCCGCTCTGGCGCCTTGAGGCTGAGGTGCACCGACACCGCGGTGAGCTCGCCGCCGCCTGCCAGCGCCACCCGCACCACGGCGAACCCCCGGGTGCGGTCGGGCCAGCGCACCGGCAGCCGCAGGTGCTCGGACCCGACGACCCGCACCCGGTCCGACGTCAGCACCGTCGTGCCGCCACTCCCCCGGTGCCGCCCCGGCCAGGCCAGCCCGCAGGCGGCGGCGAACCGGGCCACCCGCCGGCCGCCGAGCAGCCGGCGAGGCACCTCCTGAAGGCACAGCACGTCGGGGTCGACCGCGCGCACCACCCGGGCCGCGAGGCGCGAGTCGTCGAGGAAGTCGCGGGTGTTGTAGCTCGCGACCCGCACGCTCGGCACCGGCGGGCTCAGCCGCTGACGGCGTCGGTGCGGGCGAGGTCGGCCGCCCCGACCAGCCCCGCCTCGTTGCCGAGCTGCGCCGCCACGATGGCCGCCTCGGGCCGATACCCGCGGCCGGTGAGCTGGCGGCGGAACGCGTCGCGGGCGGGGCCGAGCAGCAGGTCACCGGCGGCACTGACCCCGCCACCGATGACGAACATGCCGGGGTCGAGCGCGGCGGCGAGGTCGGCCATGCCGATGCCGAGCCAGCGACCGACCTCCGCGAGCAGCTCGCGGGCGAGCTGGTCACCGTCGCGGGCGGCCTCGGTGACGAGCGGGCCGGTGAGGTCCTCCGGCCGCCCCTGAACCCGGTCGAACAGGTCGGACACGACCGGGCTGCCCGCCGACATCAGCCCGCGCGCCTCGCGCACCAGCGCGTTGCCGGAGGCGTACTGCTCCCAGCAACCCTTGTTGCCGCACTCACAGCGGATGCCGTCGGGCACGACCTGCATGTGCCCGAACTCCCCGGCGATGCCGTAGCGCCCGCGGATGACGCGCCCGCCCAGCACGATGCCGCCGCCGATGCCGGTGCCGAGGTTGACCATGACCAGGTGGCTCTCGCCGCGGCCGGCGCCGAAGCGGTGTTCGGCCCACACGGCGGCGTTGGCGTCGTTGTCGACGAAGATCGGCAGCGACACCCGCTGGCCCAGGGCCTCGCGCAGCGGCTCGTTGCGCCACGAGAGGTGTGGCGCGAAGACGACCGTGGCCCGGTCGGTGGCGACGAAGCCCGCGGCCCCGATGCCGACGGCGGCGATCTCGCCGGCATGGCCCTCGAGCAGCTCGTCGACGACCGAGACGATGGTGTCCTCGACCACCCGGGGGGTGGTCGACCGGTGCGGGGTGTCGCGCCGGGCGCGGGCCAGCACCGTGCCGTCGGGGTCGACGATGCCGCCGGCCACCTTGGTGCCGCCGATGTCGATGCCGATCGCGAGCGGACCATCAGCCACGAGGTGCCTCCTGGGTGTCATCGGCGTCACTGACCTGGATGGGCCGGCTCTGCGCCGGCCCCGAGTGCCGTGACCGGCGCCCCGGCCGCGCCGGTGCTGCGCCCTGTTGGGTGGCCGGGCGGTCCTGGTCGGATGCCGGGGGGCCGCCCGCTGGACGGCTGCTCGCGAGGTCGGTGAGCACCGACGCGGCCAGGGTCGCGAGGTCGGCGAGCTTGGCGAGGGTCTCGGGGCTGAGCGAGCGCACCACCGCTGCACCGCGACACAACGGGCACCAGGTGCAGAACGGGTCGTGGCCGGAACCGTCGGGGCCGGAAGCGGAGCCCGCGCCCGGCATCCCACCCTCGCCGGCCCCCGCCCCGCTCGCACCGGCCGCGCGCGACGCCGGCGTCGAGCCGGCAGCAGTGGTCGGCCCAACGGCATCCGGGCCGTCGTCGGCAACGGACTCGCGGGCCGCCGACTCGCCGGCCGCCGACTCGGCAGCCGCCGACTCAACGGCCGTGCGGCGCAGGCTCTCCAGCAGCCGGCCGGCCTCGTCGGCCACCGACCCGACCTGCTCGTCCCAGCGCTCAGCGCCCACTGGCCCACTGCTCCTCGTCACGCTCGAACCGCACCCGCAGCTCACCGCTGCCCACCGCAGCATCGCGCACGATGCACCGCCTCAGCACCGAGGGGAGGGTGACGACCCGGCGCTGGCCGCCGACCTCGAGCAGCAGGTCGTCTTCGCGGCGGGCCATGCCGACCATGCCCGCCGACACCAGCGGCAGCGGCAGGGTGAGCACGAAGTCGGCACCGTCGGCCTCGACCCGCATCCGCGGCACGTCGACGTCATCCATCAGCGCCGGGGCCGGGCGGCCGTCGGCGACCGTGGCGGTTGCGAGGTCGTCGAGCGCGTCGGCGCCGATCGGCTCGCCCGCCAGGTAGGGCGCGCACAGCAGCGGGATGCCGAGGAAGGACTCGCGCACCTGCTCCAGGCCGCTCGCCTGGGCGGTGGTCCACGCGGTGCGCCACGGGTCGACGTCGCCGGGCAGCGCGGCGGGCAGCACCCGGTTGACGACCACGGCGTCGACGGCGTAGCCGTGCAGGGACAGCGAGGTGAGCACCCGCCGGCTCTCGGCGATGACCACTCGCTCGGGGGTGAGCACGATGCGCACGCTCGCCCGGGGGGAGGTGAGCACCGCGCGTACCCCGACCATCAGCTCGCGCCAGGCGCGCAGCACGAGCAGCACCTCGGGGCCGGGCACGGGCACGCCCGTGGCGGCTGAGGCGGCCGGGCGCAGCACGGTGAGCAGGCGGCGCTGCGCGGGCAGCAGCCGGTCGAGGTGCCAGCCCAGCACCTCGGGCAGCGCGAGCAGGCGCAGCGTCTCGGCGGTGGGGGCGCAGTCGACGACGACGAGGTCCCACTCGCCGCTCTCGGCCTGGTGGGCCAGTGCTGCCAGGGCGGTGACCTCCTCGGCGCCGGGCAGTGAGGTGAGCTCGTCGGCGACGACGGCGTCGACCCCCATCGCGTCGAGCACCCCGAGCAGGTAGTCGCGCACGACCTGCCAGTCGGCCTCGACGGCGGTGTGCGCGCCGACGGCGAGGGCGTGCAGCCCCGGCTCGACCGGCGTCGTCTCGCGCCAGGTGGCCGCGGTGGTGAGCTCGACGTCGAGCGCGTCACCCAGGCTGTGTGCGGCATCGGTGGACATCACAAGGGTGCGCAGCCCGCTGCGGGCGGCCCGGACGGCGGTCGCCGCGGCGGTGGTCGTCTTGCCGACGCCGCCCTTGCCGGTCACGAGGACGACGCGGGTCATGGCGGGCGTCAGCCCTCCGCGCGCTTCTTGAGCTCGGTCAGGGCGAGGTTGATGATGTGCTTCTCGGCCTTGCGCTTGAGCAGCCCGATCATCGGCATCGTCAACTCGACCTCGAGGTCGTAGGTGACCTGGGTGCCCTGGGGGGTGCGGGCCAGGGCGTAGGTGCCGTCGAGCCCCTTGAGCAGGGTGGCGCGCACCAGGTGCCACGAGACGCTTCCGGTGCCGTCGTCGGCGATGTTGTCCCAGTCGTACTCGAGGACGTAGTGGTCCTTGATCGCACCGGCGTGCAGGTGGAACTCGACCTGGTCGGCCCAGCCGTCGCCGTCCTCGCTGATCACCGTGGCCGAGGTGACCTCGTGCGCCCACTCGGGGTACCGCTCGAAGTCGGCGATGACATCGAGCACGGCGCCGGGTTCGGCGGCGATCTCGACGGAGGACTGGGTGCGGTCGGCCATGGCACGGAGGGTACCCGCCCCGCAGGGTCCTAGAGTTGCGCTGTCCCATGTGCGCCGCACCCTGAAGGAGCCGACTGTGCACGAGAAGTCCACGCCGCTGGTCCTGCCCGAGACGACCCAGGGCAGCCTGGCCGACGTGCCCCTGCGGTGGTCGGGCTCCGAGCCGGGACGGGTCGCCTTCTCGGTGCGCTCCGGCGGCGGGTGGACCGACGTGACGTCGGCGACCTTCGCCGCCGACGTCGCCGCGCTCGCCAAGGGCCTGATCGCGGCCGGAATCGGGCTCGGTGACGCCGTCGCCATCATGAGCCGCACCCGCTACGAGTGGACCGTCGCCGACTTCGCGCTGTGGTCGGCCGGTGCGGTGCCGGTGCCGATCTACGAGACGTCCTCCCCCGACCAGGTGGAGTGGATCCTCGCCGACTCCGGCGCGGTCGGGGTGATCGTCGAGACCGACGCCCACCTCGCCGCGGTCGAGAAGGGCCGGCCCCGGCTCCCCGGCCTGCAGCACGTGTGGGTCATCGACCAGGGCGACGTCGACAGCCTGAGCCGCGACGGCGACGACGTCGACGACGCCGAGCTCGACGCGCGCCGTGCCGCCCTCGACCGCGACAGCCTGGCCACGATCATCTACACCTCCGGCACCACGGGTCGCCCCAAGGGCGTCGAGCTGACCCACGGCAACTTCCTCACCCTCGCCGAGAACGCCGCAGAGAAGATCTCCGAGGTGGTCAAGGCCGACGGCTCCTCGACGCTCCTCTTCCTCCCACTGGCCCACGTGTTCGCGCGCTTCATCGAGGTGCTGGCCGTGACGGCCGGGGTGCGGATGGGGCACTCCTCCGACCTCAAGGCGCTGCTCGACGACTTCACCGCGTTCCGGCCGACCTTCATCCTCGCCGTGCCGCGCGTCTTCGAGAAGATCTACAACTCCTCCGAGGCGCGGGCCGAGGCCGGCGGCAAGGGCAGGATCTTCGCCGGCGCGACCTCCGCGGCGGTCGCGTGGTCGGAGGCGCTGGACACCGGGAGCGTCCCCTTCGGCCTGCGGGTGCGCCACGCGGTGTTCGACAAGCTCGTCTACGGCAAGCTGCGCGAGGCGATGGGCGGCAAGATCCAGTACGCCGTCTCGGGTGGCGCCCCGCTCGGCACCCGCCTGGGCCACTTCTACCGCGGCATCGGCGTCACGATCCTCGAGGGCTACGGCCTCACCGAGACCACCGCACCGGCCACCGTCAACCGGCCCGACGCGCTGCGGATCGGCACGGTGGGACAGCCGATGCCGGGCGTCGACGTGAGCATCGCCGACGACGGCGAGATCCTGCTGCGCGGCGTCAACGTCTTCCGGGCATACCGGGGCAACAACACAGCGACCGCCGAGTCGGTGCGCGACGGCTGGTTCCACACCGGCGACATCGGCGAGCTCGACGACCAGGGCTTCCTGCGCATCACCGGCCGCAAGAAGGAGATCCTGGTGACCGCCGGCGGCAAGAACGTCGCCCCCGCGGTCCTCGAGGACCGGCTGCGCGCGCACCCCCTGGTCAGCCAGTGCATCGTCGTCGGCGACGGCAAGCCGTTCATCGCCGCGCTGATCACCCTCGACGAGGAGATGTACCCCGGCTGGGCCCGCAACCACGGGCTCGACGGCGTGTCCTTCGCCGCGGCCCGTACCGACGAGCGGATCATCGCCGAGGTGCAGAAGGCCGTCGACGACGCCAACACCGCTGTGTCCAAGGCGGAGTCGATCCGCAAGTTCGCGATCCTCGACTCCGACTTCACGGAGGAGTCCGGCCACCTCACCCCGTCCCTGAAGCTCAAGCGCAACGTCGTGATGCGTGACTTCGAGGACGAGGTCGACGCCCTCTACGGTGGCTGACCCGAGCGCGGCGACCACCGCCGCTCCCACTCCCGCTGCCGGGCCGGCATCCCCGTCCCACCGTGTCGGGCGGCCCGCGACCGGGCCGGTCGCCGCCCTCGTGCTCGGGGCTTCCTGGCTGGCGTGGTTCGGTGTGCTCCAGTGGAGCGTCGTGCGCTTCCGGGTGCCGATCGTGCTCACCCTGACGGTGTGCGCGGCGCTGCTCGGGTGGTGGCTCGCCCGACGGCTGGTGCTCGACGTGCCGCGGTGGCTGGCCCCGGCCGTGGTCGCCGCGTCGGTCGTCATCACGCTCACCGTGCCGCTGTTCAGCTACCTGCGCGGCGGCTGGCTCACGGCATCCCTGGCCGTGCTCACCACCGGCGGGCTGGGCTGCGCCGTGCTGCTGACCCGGCCGGGTCGACGCCCCGCGGTGGCGGCCTACGCGCTCGCGGTGCTGACCCACACCGTGCTGGCCGTGGTGGCCATCATCGGCGACAAGGCTCCGAAGATCGACGTCTGGGTGGTGCTGCAGCAGGGCGCCGACGCCCTGGCCCGCGGCGACAACGTCTACACCCAGCAGTGGACCAACTCACCGGGAGTGCAGGACTTCTTCCCCTACCTGCCGTGGATGGCGGTGCTCACCGCCCCCGGTCGCTGGCTCGCCGGCGACGTGCGCTGGGCCGTGCTGTTCTGGTCGCTGGTGCTGTTTGCCGGCCTCTGGGCGCTGGCCCGCGGTCGGGTGGAGCGCGCGGCGGCGGTGACAGCGGTGCTCGTGCTCGCCCCGGGCACGCTGACCCAGGTCGACCAGGCCTGGACCGAGCCGGTGCTCGCCGCGCTCATCGTGTGGTGGGCCGTGCTGGTGCGCCGCGACCGCGCGTGGTGGGCCGTGTTGCCACTGGCACTGGCGTGCGCGAGCAAGCAGCACCTCGCCCTGCTGGCGCCGGTGCTGCTGGTGTGGCGGCCCTTCGGGGCGTGGCGCACGCTCGCCACCGGTGCGCTGGCGGCTCTCCTGATGCTGCCGTGGGTGGTCGCGGATGCCGGGGCGTTCGTCGGCGACACGGTCACCACGCTGCTCACCTTCCACCCGATCAAGTTCGCCAACACCTGGTACCTCTACGCCCTCAACGAGCACGGCATCACGCTGCCGTTCTGGGTGACGGGCGCGGCCATGGTGGGGGTGGTGGCGATCGCGGCGTATGCCGTGTGGCGGCGCCGCCCGGGCGTCGACGAGCTGCTGCGCTGGCTGGCGCTGGTGCTGGCCGTGGCCAACCTGGTCAACAAGCAGGCGTTCTACAACCAGTTCTGGCT
>JBBQNZ010000015.1:0-40937 GCA_038330415.1 Actinomycetales bacterium
TGGCCGCGGTCACCCACGATGCCGAGGCCGACCGGCGCCTGGCCCAGCACGACCTCGACCAGCTCGGCGACGCCTGGCACGAGTGGGAGCACCAGGTTCAGACCGCCGTCGACACAGACGACCCCGAATACCGCGCCTGGCGGGAGCGCTACCTGGCCACGGTCGGGGCCGCGACCAACGCCGCCGTGTGAGTCTGCACCCCGCGGTCCGGTGGGTGGGCCGCGAGCGGAGCCTTTCCCCCGCCGGCTGCAACCGTTGCCCTTCACCCGCGGCCTTCCGCCCGCGAAACCCGGTTGACCAGCCGGCCCGGCAATGAGCGCAATGGTGCGGTGAACCTTCCCCGCTGCGTCGTGCTCGTCGAGGGGAACAGCGACCGGGTGGCGCTACGCACGCTGGCGCAGTGCCTCGGGCGTGACCTCGACGCCGAGGGGGTCGAGGTGGTGGCCATGGGAGGCATCACCAACACCCGGGCCTTCGCCACGCGGTACGGGCCGCACGGGCTCGGCGTGCCGGTGGCCGGGCTCTACGACATCGGGGAGGAGGCGGTGCTGCGACGCGGTCTGGTGGCAGCGGGCCTCGTGGACGCCCTCGAGCCGCACGCCCTCGAGCCGCACGCCCTCCGGCGACGCGGCTTCTACGCGTGCGACCGTGACCTCGAGGACGAGCTGCTCCGCGCACTGGGCACCGATGCGGCCGAGGCCGTCATCGCCGGAGCGGGGGAGGCGCCGTCGCTACGGCTGCTCGCGGGCATGCCCGCCCAGCGCGGCTGGACGCGGCTGGCGGTGCTGCGGCGCTTCCTCGGCTCGCGGTCGGGGCGCAAGGCGCGCTATGCCGACCTGTTCGTCCGCGCTCTGGCCCCGGGTCAGGCGCCCCAAGCACTGATCGCCTTGCTCGCCCACGTGCAGCCCGACCCCGGCGGTCAGCCGTGACGGCGACGCTCGCGCATCCCCACGACGGTGACGGCGCACGGCATCCCCACGACGGTGACCGGCGCACGGCATCCGAGACGTGACTAGCGCTGCATCCCGTCGCGCAGCACCCGCGGCCACTCGATCTTGGGGCAGGTGTCCATCACCACGTCGAGCCCGGCCGCCCGGGCCCGCCCAGCCGCGGCCTGGTCGACCACGCCGAGCTGCATCCAGATGGCGTCGATCCGCAGGCGGTCCTTGTTGCGGATGGCGTCGTCGACCACCGCCCCGACGCGCTCGCTGTTGACGAAGCAGTCGACGACCTTGACGTCCTGGTCGGGGATGTCGTCGAGCGACGCGTACCCCGGGCCGCCGTGCACCGCCTCGGCCGTGGGGTGCACGGCGATGATGGGCGTGCCGAGCTCGACGTGCATCCAGCGCGAGACGCGGTAGGCGGTGCGGCCCTTGTTGCCCGACAGGCCGACCACGACCCACACGCCGGGGTCCATGAGGAGCTCGCGGATCAGCTGCGGGTCGTTCTGGTGGTGCAGGGCCATGGGCCCATTCTGCCCACCCCGGAGCCGCCCAAACCGCCTCGACACCCTGGCCCGAGGACAGGGCAGTCCCGTCGGTCAGACCAGGTGCCGGGGGTCGCCCTCGAACAGCTCAGCCACCGACTCCTCGACGCGCCGCAGCCGCTCCTCGTAGGCGCTGACCACCTGCATCCGCACCCGGATGCGCGCGTGCTCGGCCCGAACCTCCTCGAGCAGGGTGCGGCCCTCTGCCAGCTGCGCGAGGTCGGTGTCGGCGGCGTCCACCCGCTGGCGGGACTGCGCCAGCTGCTCCTCGAGGTCGGCGAGGCGCACCTCCAGCACGCCGAACTGGGCGTCCCTGCGCTCGCGCTCACTGGTGTCGAGGGCGTCGTACCTGCCGAGGTCCGTCACCCGAGCCTCGAGCTCCTTGAGGCGCTGCTCCTGACGCACGACACGCTGCTGCTGCTCGTCGAGCCGCGACTTCAGCGTCGAGATGGCGGTGGCCTGCCGGGCCGCCTTGGCGCGCAGGCCGGAGGTGCCCACGACCTTCGCCCGGGCGTCGGAGATCCGGCGGCGCACGGTGTGTGCCCCGGTGTCGGTTCGTTCGGACATCTGCAGGTCCCTTCAATCCAGGTGTCGCAGGCTGCCGTCCGCGATCCAGGACCGCAGGAGGGCGGCCTCCAGGTCGAGGCGGTGCTGCCAGTTGACCTTGGTGTGGCCCCCCGAGTGGTGGGACCACGACGTCTGCGCCTCGTCGTCGAGGAACGAGAACCCGGTGCCGACGAGGTCGGCTCCGGGGAACATCTCATGGGCCAGGAAGAGTGCCGTGGCGCCGGCGGTGGGGATGATCGACCCGGGTTTCGCCGTCGGGTCCAGGGCACGCACGGCGCGCACCTTGACCACGGCGTTCGGCAGCGGCATGGCCCCGAGGTCCGCCGGCCAGAACCCGGCGTGGAGGAGCAGCCCGATGTCGTCGCCGGGTCGGTACTGCACGAAGCCGGCCTGCGGCACGAGGTAGGCGCGCCGCCGGTGGTCGCGCAGGGTCCAGGGCGTGAACACGGTGGCTCGCGAGAGCAGCACGGCATGGCACGCGGTGCCGACGGTCGGTGCTGACCCCGGCTCGTCGAGCACGAACGAGTTCAGCCGGATGACGAGGTCGGCGGCGTCGATGGCTGCGGCGCGCCCGGCATCCGGTCGCAGTGGTGCGTTGCCGACGACCGCGATGCGCGCGACGGGCTCCTGGGCGGCGTACGCCACGAGGTAGGACCGCAGGAGGTCCCACTGCGCCTCGCGCGTCGCCGCCAACTCTGCCCTGAGCACGGGCCACATCGTGCCACGGGCCGGGTGGTCAGGCAGGAGGCTCGGCGGATTGCGCGCACCACGGCAGGACGACGCGCCCCCGGGCGACGGCCGCCTCGAGGTCCTCGAACTCCTCGAGGTAGTCGATGGCGTAGGCGCGCCATTCGGGGATCTCGACCATCGCGTGGCGGCCCTCGTCGAACCACGACGACTCCAGGCGGCGCACGAAGGCCGAGGTCCACACGTAGAAGGTGCCGTTGATCCGCAGGTACCTGCTGGTGTCCTGCCGGCGGGTGACCCCGGCCCCCTCGGGGAAGTATCGCTCCAGCACCTCGGGCTCGTCGGCGGACGGCCGCACGCCGACCCACACCGGGTTGAAGGAGGGCTGGGACACCGAGATGACGCCGTCGAGGTGTGGCGTGTCGAGCAGGCGCTCGACGGCGGCGTCGACCTCGGTGGGGACCCGGGCGGGGCTGGTGGGGTCGAGCAGCACCACGGCGTCGTAGGCCCGGCCTTCTTCGGCCTCGACGGCACCCAGGGCGTGCCTCAGGACCGGTGCCATCGGCGTGTCGTCGGTGGCGAGCTCGGGCGGGCGCAGCCACGGCACGTCGGCACCGTGCGCACGGGCCACCTCGGCGACCTGCGGGTCGTCGGTGGACACCACGCACCGGGTGACCGTGCGCATCGCCTCGGCCGCGCGCACGGAGTGGACGATCAGCGGCAGGCCCGCCAGCGGGCGGAGGTTCTTGCCGGGCAGGCCCTTCGAGCCGCCTCGCGCGGGGACGACCGCGAGGACGCGGGGGCTGCTCATCGACGGTGCCTCCACGGTTCGGGTCCACCGGTACGGTGTCAGCATGTCAGATGGGCGCGGGCCGGACGTCACGTCGTGGGCCCTCGTCGGTGCTGGGGGGCACGCCCACGTGCTGCACGACGTGCTCGTGCGCAGCGGTGCACGGGTGGTGGCCGTGGCCGGTGACTCGGCCGGGTCCGCCTGGCCGGTGCCGGTGCTCACCGATGACGACGAGCTGGCCGCGCTGGTGACCCGCACCGGCGCCGTCGTGGCGTTGGCGGTGGGCGACGACGCGCACCGGCTGGTGCTGGCGGACTGGGCTGCCCGCGCCCGCCTCGCGATGCCGCCCGTGGTCGCATCGACCGCCACCGTCGCACCCTCGGCGTCACTGGGTGAAGGCAGCGTCGTGCTCGAGCACGCGCACGTGGGCCCGGGTGCCCGCCTGGGCCGGGCCGTGGTCGTCAACACCGCGGCGGTGGTCGAGCACGACGCCGTCATCGGTGACGGCAGCCACGTGGCACCCGGCGCGGTGCTGCTCGGCGGTGCCGAGGTGGGCGCGCAGACCCTCGTGGGCTCGGGGGCGCGGGTGCTTCCCGGCGTACGGGTGGGGTCGCGCGTGGTCGTGGGCGCCGGTGCCGTCGTCGTCGGCGACGTGCCGGACGGCAGCGTCGTGGGCGGGGTACCGGCGCGTGCGATGCGGGTGGCGGGATGAGCGTGGCCACCGTCGCGCTCGGGAGCCTGCAGCTGCCCCGCGAGGGTGAGGTCGTCGTCATCGCCGAGGCCGGCGTCAACCACGACGGCGACCCCGAGCTCGCCCACCGGCTCGTCGACGTCGCAGCCGACGCCGGGGCGGATGCCGTGAAGTTCCAGACCTTCGACCCCGACCGGCTGGTGTCCGCGGCGGCCGGGGCGGCCCCCTACCAGCGGGCTCGTGGTGCCGCCACCGACCAGCACTCGCTGCTGGCCGCCCTGACCCTGCCGTCGTCGGTGTGGGCCGAGCTGCGCGACCACGCCACCCAGCGCGGCATCGTCTTCCTGAGCACTCCCTTCGACCTCGGGAGTGCCGAGCTGCTGGTGGGGCTCGGGGTGCCCGGCCTGAAGGTGTCGTCCGGAGAGCTGACGAACACCCCGTTCCTGCGCGAGCTCGCCACCTTCGGGGTGCCCCTGCTCGTCTCCACGGGCATGGGCACCGCTGCCGAGGTGGCCGATGCCGTCGCCGCCTGTGCGCAGGCGCCCGGCACCGTGCTGTTCCACTGCGTCTCCGCCTACCCCGCTCCGTTGGAGCAGTGCAACCTGCGGGCCATCCCGCAGATGGCGCGCGACCACGGCCTGCCCGTGGGCTGGTCAGACCACACCACCGGCGTCACGAGCGCCCTGGGTGCGGTGGCGCTCGGCGCGTGCGTGCTCGAGAAGCACGTGACCACCGACCGCACGCGGTCGGGGCCGGACCACGCGGCATCCCTGGAGCCCGACGCCCTGGCCGTCTACATCGAGCAGTGCCGGGCCCTGGCCCGGGCCCTGGGTGACGGCACCAAGCGGCGGATGCCGGCCGAGGAGGAGAACGCGCCCCTGGTGCGCCGCAGCTGGCACGCCGCGCGCGACCTCGCGGTGGGCACGGTGCTCGGCCCCGACGACCTGGTGCTCCTGCGACCGGAAGGTGGGTGCCCGCCGGCGGCGGTGCTCGTCGGCCGCACCGTCCGGACCCCCGTGGCCGCGGGTGCGCCGGTGCGCCCGGATGACCTCTCGGCGGCGCCGTGACCGGGCGGGTGGCCGTGGCGGCGTTCGTCGGCACGCGCGCCGACCTCGGGCCGCTGGGCTCGGTCCTCACGGCGCTGGCCGACGCTCCCGACCTCGAGCTCACCGTGGTCACCGGCATCGGGTGGACCGCGCCATCCCTGACCGCGGCGCTGCCCCCGCATGAGCGGCCGTGGCCCGTCGTGGCGCTCGCCGACCCGGTGGTGGGGACCCTCGACGTGGCGGCGGTGGTGCGGCACGGGCCGCTGCTCTCCGCGGGAGCGGGGCACTACCTGCTCGAGGCCGCCCCCGAGGTGCTCGTCGTGCTCGGCGACCGCTGGGAGCTGCTGCACGTCGTGCCACAGGCGGTGCTGGCCGGCACCCGGGTGGTCCACCTGCACGGCGGTGAGGTCACCGAGGGAGCCCTCGACGAGCGGGTGCGGCACGCGGTGACCAAGCTCGCCGACCAGCACTGCGTCGCCTCCGAGGATGCCGCGCGCCGGGTCCGCGCCCTCGGTGAGCCGGCCGACCGGGTGCACGTGACCGGCGCTCCCGGCCTCGACCGGCTCGCCGGCCTGGCCCGCCCGTCATCCGAGCAGCTCGCCGCGGTGCTGGGCCGGGAGGCCGCCCGTCCGCTGGCGCTGTTCACCTACCACCCACCGACGGCGGTCGAGGGTGCCGAGCTGCGGACCTGGACGGCGGGTGCGTTGCGGGCCACCATCGCCAGGTGCGGCACGGTCGTCGTGACCCACCCCGGCATGGATGCCGGCCGTGACGAGGTGCTCGCGGCCCTCACCGAGGTCGCCGACGACCCACGGGTGCTGCTCGTCGAGAACCTCGGGCCGGCCTACCCGGTGGTGCTCGCCGGCGCCGACGTGGTCGTGGGCAACTCCTCCTCCGGCATCATCGAGGCCGCGAGCGTGGGGGTCGCGGCGGTCGACGTGGGCGAGCGCCAGCGCGGGCGGCTGCACGGCGACAACGTGGTGCACGCCGCCGAGGGCGAGGCAGCGGTCGGGGCCGCCCTCGACCTCGCCCTGTCCGATGGGCACCGTGCCAGGGCCGCCGCGGTGGTCAACCCTTACGGTGACGGCCACGCCGCCGCCCGCGTCGTCGACGTGGTCCGCGCCGCCCCCGCGGTGTCCCGCGCGAAGCCCTTCGTCGACGCACCGGAGCTGCCATGACCGCCCCCGACGTCGCCCAGGCCTGCGCCCCGCACACCGCGACGCTGCGTGAGGTCATGCTGGTGATCGACCGGCACGCCTCGTCGATGTGCGTGCTGGTCGACGACGACAGGAAGGTCGTCGGGGTCGTCACCGACGGCGACACGCGGCGGGCCATGCTCGGCGGGGCCGGCCTCGACGACCCCGCCCTCCCGCACGCGACGACCCGCCCCCACGTGGTGCGCCACGGCTCGCCGCGGGCCCTGGTGCTCGACCTGATGCGGGCGCTGCGCATCTCGGCGGTGCCCGAGGTCGACGCCGAGTCGCGCATCGTGCGGCTGCACACCCTCTCCGACGTCGTCGGCACCGAGCGGCTGCCGAACGTGGCCGTGGTGATGGCGGGCGGCCCGGGCACCCGGCTCGGCCACCTCACGAAGGACGTGCCCAAGCCGCTGATGACGGTGGGTGGCCGCCCGATCCTGGACTGGATCGTCCTGGGCCTGGTCGGCGACGGCATCCGCGAGGTCTACGTCAGCGTCAACCACCTGGCCGACCGCATCGAGGAGCACCTCGGTGACGGCTCGCGGCTCGGCTGCACCGTGCACTACCTGCGCGAGGCGCCCGACGCACCGCTGGGCACGGCGGGCTCGTTGCGGCTGCTGCTGCAGGCCCGGCCCGACCTCACCGACCCGGTCGTCGTGATGAACGGCGACCTGATGGTCGACTACGACGCCCGCGCGCTGCTCGCCCACCACGCGTCGCACCGTGCCGCCCTGACGATGGGCGTGCGGTCCTACCAGCACCAGGTGCCCTTCGGCGTCGTCGAGCGCGACGCCGGGGGCCACGTTGCGGCGATCGCGGAGAAGCCGACCCTCACGCTGGAGATCAACGCGGCGGTCTATGCCGTCGAGCCGGCAGTCGTCGACCTGCTGCCCGACGGCGCCCCCAGTACGATGCCGTGGCTGGTCGAGCAGTGCCTCGAGCGTGACCTCACCGTCGCGGCGTGGGCCATCAGCGAGGACTGGATCGACGTCGGGACCCCTGCGGACCTGGCCCGGGCGAAGGGACAGCTGTGACCGCGAACGAGCAGGCCGCACCGGGTGGCGTGGTGTCGCTCGAGGGCCGCACCGTGCTGGTCACCGGCTCCGACGGCTTCATCGGCAGCCACGTCGTCGAGGCGGTGCTCGCCGCCGGGGGGCGGGTGCGCGCCTTCTGCCTCTACACCAGCAACGGCACGCTGGGCTGGCTCGACGAGTCGGCGTCCTTCACGGAGGCGCTCGCGGACGGCCGGGCCGAGGTGGTGCTGGGCGACATCCGCGACCCCGAGCACGTGGCCGCCTCCGTCGAGGGGGTCGACGTCGTGCTGCACCTCGCGGCGCTCATCGCCATCCCGTTCTCCTACGTGGCCCCCCGCTCCTACGTCGAGACCAACGTGATCGGCACCCTCAACGTGCTCGAGGGGGTGCGGCGGCACGGCACCCCGCGCCTGGTCAACACCTCGACGTCGGAGGTCTACGGCACCCCCGAGCACGTGCCGATCACCGAGAGCCACCCCCTGCGCGGCCAGTCGCCCTACTCGGCCTCGAAGATCGGCGCCGACAAGATGTGCGAGTCGTACGCCCTGTCGTTCGGCACCCCGGTGACGACGTTGCGGCCCTTCAACACCTTCGGCCCGCGGCAGTCGGCGCGGGCCGTCATCCCCACCGTGCTGTCGCAGCTGCTCGCGGGGGCCGACGAGCTGCACCTCGGCGACCTCACCCCCAAGCGCGACTTCACCTTCGTCACCGACACCGCCGACGGTTTCGTGCGGGCCGCGGTCGCGAACCTCGAGCCGGGGGCGACGGTGCAGCTCGGCACCGGGCGAACGGTCTCGATCGGTGAGGTCGTCGAGCTCTGCCGCACCGTCACCGGCTCGACCGCGCGGATCGTGACCGACGAGCAGCGCCTGCGCCCCGAGGGGTCCGAGGTGCAGGTGCTGCTCTCCGACCCGACCCGGGCCGCCGCCGAGCTCGGCTGGCGCCCCACCGTGTCGCTCGAGGACGGCCTGGCCGCCACGGCGCAGTGGTTGCGGCCGCGGGTCGACCCGACCACCGCCGGGCGGTACCACCGATGACCGGTTCCACCGGGCCCGTGGTGCCCGCCCTGCCCACCGGCGGCGGTGAGGCGCACGCCCCCGGCGCCCGCGGCCCGGCCGGCACCATCCCGCTCGCCGTGCCCAACATCGGTGCGCTGGAACGTGATTACGTCGTGCGCGCCGTGGAGTCGGGCTTCGTCTCGTCGGTCGGCCCGTTCGTCGCGGAGTTCGAGGAGGCGTTCGCCCGCCGCGTCGGCGCCCGCCACGCGGTCGCCTGCTCGTCGGGCACCGCGGCCCTGCACGTCGCCTTCCTCGTGCTGGGTGTCGGCCCCGGCGACGAGGTGCTGTGCTCCGACTTCACCTTCGTCGGCTCGGCCAACCCGGTGGCCTACACCAGTGCCCGGCCGGTGCTCGTCGACTCCGAGCGCGCGACCTGGAACCTCGACCCGCAGCTGGTGGCCGCCGAGCTCGACCGACGGGCGACCGCCGGAGAGCGGCAGCCCGCCGCCGTGGAGGTCGTGCACGTGCTCGGCCAGCCCGCCGACCTCTCCCCGGTTCTCGACGCCTGCGCCCGCCACGGGGTGCCGGTGGTCGAGGACGCCGCCGAGTCGCTCGGCGCCGGCTGGTCGGCCGGCGCGCTCGCCGGGCGGCAGACCGGGGCCGTCGGCCGGGTGGGCGCCTACTCGTTCAACGGCAACAAGATCGCGACGACGGGTGGGGGAGGCATGCTCGTCACCGACGACCCCGACCTCGCGGCCCGCGCGCGCCACCTGACCACCCAGGCCAAGGTGCCCGACGTCGGCTACCTGCACGACGAGGTGGGCTACAACTACCGCCTCACCAACGTCGCGGCGGCGCTGGGCCTGGCCCAGCTCGAGCGGCTCGACGAGTTCGTCGCCGCCAAGCGCGCCATCGCCGCACGCTACGACGAGGCCATCGCCGGCACCGGCCTCGTCGCTCCACCGCGGGTGCCCGGCCTCGACGCCACCTACTGGCTCTACTCGGTGCTGGTGCCGGCCGACGACCCCCGCGGACGCGACGCGTTCCTCGAGCACCTCGCCGCCCACGGGGTCGGGGCCCGCGCGCTCTGGCGGCCGCTGCACGAGCAGCCCCCGTACGCCGACGCGGTGGTGCTGGGCGGGGCCGACGTCTCCGGCGACCTGTTCCGTCGCGGGGTGTCGCTGCCCTGCGCCACCGAGCTGACCGAGGCCGACCAGGACCGCGTCGTGGCGGCCGTCAGGTCGTTCTGGTCCTGACCGTCGTGGCGTGGCGTGGCGTGGCGGGGTCAGTCGTTGCCGAACAGGTCGCGCGTGTAGACCTTGTCGGCGACGTCCTTCAGCTCGTCGACGAGCCGGTTGGCGACGATGATGTCGCTGCGCCGCTTGAGCTCGGCCAGGTCGCGCACGACCTCCGACCCGTAGAACCGGTCGTCGTCGAGCTCGGGCTCGTAGACGATGACCTCGATGCCCTTGGCCTTGACCCGCTTCATGACGCCCTGCACGCTGCTCGACCGGAAGTTGTCGGACCCGGCCTTCATGATCAACCGGTGGATGCCGACCACCGCGGGCCCCCGCGACACGATGTCGGCGGCCACGAAGTCCTTGCGCGTGGTGTTGGCCGTCACGATCGCGCTGATCAGCGTCTGCGGGACGGCGGCGTAGTTGGCGAGCAGCTGCTTGGTGTCCTTGGGCAGGCAGTAGCCGCCGTACCCGAAGCTCGGGTTGTTGTAGTGCGGCCCGATGCGTGGGTCGAGACTGACCCCCTCGATGATCTGGCGGGTGTCGAGCCCGTGCGTCGCGGCGTAGGTGTCGAGCTCGTTGAAGAACGCGACCCGCATCGCGAGGTAGGTGTTGGCGAAGAGCTTGATCGCCTCCGCCTCGGTGCTGTCGGTGAGCAGCACGGGCACGTTGTCGTCGAGCGCCGCCTCGGCGAGCAGCTGGGCGAACCGCTGCCCGCGCGGTCCCTTGTCGCCGACGATGATCCGCGAGGGGTGCAGGTTGTCGTGCAGCGCCCGGCCCTCGCGCAGGAACTCCGGTGAGAAGACGACGTTCTCGGTGCCCAGCCGCTGGCGCAGGCCGGCGGTGTAGCCCACCGGTACGGTCGACTTGATCACCGCGGTGGCGTCGGGGTTGATCGCGACGACGTCACCGACGACCTGCTCGACGGTGCTGGTGTCGAAGTAGTTGGTGCGCTCGTCGTAGTTCGTGGGGGTGGCGACGACGACGACCTCGGCACCGGCATACGCCTCGTGCTTGTCGGTCGTCACCTGCAGCCGCAGGCCCGGCAACGCGAGACGGGCCTCGATGTCGGGGTCGGAGATGGGGCTGCGCCGGTCGCGCAGCATCTCGATGCGCCCCTCGTCGATGTCGAACGCCACGACGTCGTGGTGTTCGGCGAGCAGCACGGCCATGGACAGGCCGACGTACGAGGTCCCGACGACGCAGATGGTTCCAGTCACGTCAGCCCACGATACGGGGCCGGAAGTTGCGTCGCGGACCGCGGCAGAGTTGGCTGGGCGCGCAGGCTCCCCGTCGCGTGCTGCCGCAGGCCGGCGCGACACCACCGTCCGACCCACCCCGCGGGCCGGACGCCGTCGAGAGGACTTCCCGTGCAGTTCGGACTCTTCATCCCCCAGGGCTGGCGCCACGACCTCGTCGGCATCGACCCGGCGCAGCACTGGGGTGTCATGGCGGGCCTGGCCCGGCGGGTCGACGGCAACCCCGACTGGTCCTCCATCTGGGTCTACGACCACGTGCACCCCGTGCCTCGCCCCACCGAGGAGGCCACCCACGAGGCGTGGACCCTGATGGCCGCCTTCGCCGGGGTGACCGGCCGGGTGCGGCTGGGCCAGATGTGCACCTGCATGGGCTACCGCAACCCCGCCTACCTCGCGAAGGTGGCCGCCACGGTCGACATCGTCTCCGAGGGCCGGCTCGAGATGGGCATCGGCGCCGGCTGGTACGAGCACGAGTGGCGTGCCTACGGCTACGGCTTCCCGAGTGCCGGCGAGCGCCTGCAGGCGCTGCGCGAGGGCGTCGAGATCATGCGCGAGATGTGGACCACCGGCCGGTCGACCTACACCGGCGAGCACTTCACCACCGACGGTGCGCTGTGCTTCCCGCGCCCGCTGCAGGGTGACTCCACGCCGGGCAGCCCGCACAACGGCATCCCGATGTGGGTCGCGGGCGGCGGCGAGAAGAAGACCCTGCGGATCGCCGCGGAGTACGCCGACTACACCAACTTCTCCGGGATGCCGGAGGAGTTCAGCGCCAAGAGCGAGATCCTGCGCGGGCACTGCGAGGCCGTCGGGCGCCCCTACGACGAGATCGTGCGCAGCGCCAACTACAACGTCGTCATCGGCCGCGACGAGGCTGAGGTGCAGGAGCGCCTGGGCTGGATCCGCAACCACTACACCAACGCCGGGCTGCCCGCCGACGTCGTCGACTCCACGGTCAAGTCCTTCGAGGACGGCCCGCTGGTCGGCACGCCCGAGCAGGTCGTCGAGGCGCTGGCCGACCTGCAGGAGCGCGGCATGCGCTACGCCATCACCTACTTCGTCGAGCAGGCCTACGACACCTCTGGTGTCGAGCTGTTCGAGCAGCAGGTCATCCCGGCGTTCATCGAGCAGGAGCCGCACAGCAACCTCTGGCACTTCATGCACGGCAGGTAAGCCCGGCGTTCATCGAGCAGGAGCCGCACAGCAACCTCTGGCACATGCACGGCAGGTAAGCCCGGCGACGGTTAGCGTGGTCGGCATGTGGCCCGCCCTCGTCGTCCCGTACGCCGCGGCTGCCGTGCTGCTCGCGGTCGCTGGGGCGCCCAAGGTGCGCGACCCCGGTGACCTGGTGCGTGCGGTGCGCTCAGTCGGGATGCCGTTCGGCCGCAATGCTGTTCGCGCGTTCGCGGCCGCCGAGGTGGTCGTGGCCGTCGCCGCACTGGCGGTGCCGAACCGGCTCACCGCAGCGCTGCTGGCGCTGATGTATGCCGCGTTCACCGCCTTCGTCGTCATCGCCCTGCGGCGCGGCGGGGTGCTGTCGAGCTGCGGTTGCTTCGGCAAGGCCGACACCCCGCCCACGCAGGCGCACGCGCTGGTGACCGGCGCGGCATCCGGCACCGCACTGCTCGTGGCGGTCGACCCGCCGGGTGCCGGCGCCTGGTCGGCGCTCATCGACTCGGGCGCCCTCGCGGTGGCCGGGTTCGTCGCGCTGCTCGCCGTGCTCGTGCTCGGGCTGCTGCGCAGCCACGCGCTGATCCTGCGGGCCCTGCACGAGCTCGGCGCGGGCCTGGAGCTCGAGAAGGATGCCGCGGCCGCGGCCGCGGGGCAGGGCACGCCGCCCGGCCCCGTGCCCGGGGGTGTCGTCATCGGGGAGACCGTGGCGGGGCCGGCCCGGATCACCATGTCCTGAGCCCGTCGTCGGCGCCCCCGGGCATGGCAGGATCGGGTGATGAGCAGTGACGAGGCGGCCGGGGCGGAGGGGCCCCGCGAGGGGGTCGAGCAGGTCGAGGTCAGCGCTCTGGCGATCAACGTGATGGTGCCCGAGTCGCGCCGCTGGACCGACACCCGGCGCGGTGAGGAGTTCGTGCTCAGCACCCTCAACGTGCGGATGCTGCCCGACGGGCACCTCGCCGTGAAGGCCTACGGCCGGCCGGTCGCCGGCGGCCGGGGCGCGTACGTGTCGTTCCCGGTTCCCGACGATCCGGAGCTGGCCGCCCTGGTCGCCGCGGCTGCGGACCGCGCCGGTGAGATGTGGGCGGCCCACTGCGGCCTGCGCTGACTCCCACGACGCCAGCCCGGGACACGGGGGCGACCGGGTCACCGGTGGCACCCGGCATACCGATCAGTAACATGGGGCGTATGAGCGGCAACCCCGAGTTCGACACCTACCGGCTCTCCGAGGACCACGAGGCGATCCGCGAGGCGGTTCGGGCGGTGGCCGAGGACAAGATCGCGCCCTACGCGGCCGCGGTCGACGAGGACGCGCGCTACCCCCAGGAGGCGCACGACGCCCTCGTCGCCAGCGACTTCTTCGCGCCCCACGTGCCCGAGGAGTACGGCGGGGTCGGGGCCGACGCGCTGGCGACCTGCATCGTCATCGAGGAGGTCGCCCGGGTCTGCGCGAGCAGCTCGCTCATCCCGGCGGTCAACAAGCTGGGCTCGATGCCGCTCATCCTGGCGGGGGACGACGACCTCAAGAAGCGCTACCTCACCCCGCTCGCGGCCGGTGAGTCGACGTTCTCCTACGGCCTGTCCGAGCGCGAGGCAGGCTCCGACACCGCGGCGATGAAGTGCCGCGCGGTGCGCGACGGAGACGACTGGGTGCTGCACGGCCAGAAGGCATGGATCACCAACGCCGGTGTCTCGCAGTTTTACACGGTGCTCGCCGTGACCGACCCCGACGGGCCGCGCGGCAACAACGTCACGGCATTCGTCGTCGAGAAGAGCGACCCGGGCTTCACCTTCGGCGAGAAGGAACGCAAGCTCGGCATCCAGGGCAGCCCCACGCGCGAGCTCATCTTCGACCGCACCCGGATCCCCGGCGACCGGGTCGTCGGCGAGGTCGGCGGGGGCCTGAAGCTGGCCCTCGCCACCCTCGACCACACCCGGGTCACCATCGGTGCCCAGGCGGTCGGCATCGCCCAAGGGGCCCTCGACCAGGCCCTCGCCTATGTCAAGGAGCGCCGGCAGTTCGGCAAGGCGGTCGCCGAGTTCCAGGGCATCCAGTTCATGCTCGCCGACATGGCGATGGAGCTCGAGGCGGCGCGCCAGCTGGTCTACGTCGCCGCGGCCAAGTCCGAGCGCGGCGACGCCGACCTGCCCTTCTTCGGGGCGGCCGCGAAGTGCTACGCGTCCGACGTGGCGATGCGGGTGACGACGGATGCCGTGCAGCTGCTCGGCGGGGCGGGCTACACCCGCGACTTCCCGCTCGAGCGGATGATGCGCGACGCGAAGATCACCCAGATTTACGAGGGCACCAACCAGGTGCAGCGCATCGTGATGGCGCGGCAGCTGTTGAAGGGCTGAGCCGGATGCACGAGGCCCACGGAACCCGGGTGTCCGGATCACGTGGACCTGGTGCCCGCCCTTGAACTTCCGCTGCAGGGGGTACGGGAGTTCGTGGTCGAGTGATCTCGACGCTAGCGCCGCGGCAAGGGCGGCGCAGCCGGGTCGCGCGACCGCGCACCGCGGCTTCTCAGCACCCTCTCAGCCCGCGTCGGGGGCGGGCGGCTCCGAGGGTCAGGAGCAGATGTCGCTGTCGGCCTTACGCACCTGGATCGACTCGGTGGGGGTCGGCTGCGACGAGATGCTCTGCACCGGCAACGGGATGCTGCCCAGCCGGTTGGGCACCTCGACGACCGCGGGTGCTCCACGGCCGAGGGTGACCTGCACCGTCGCGCCGAGCCCGCTGGCCGTGCGCACGACCGCGCGCGGGAACGCCGCCCGTGACGGTGACGTCGGCGGGGAGACGGTGAGCTCTGCGCCGGTGGGCGACGGGCTTGCGGTCTGGCGGTGGGCCTCTCGGTGGCGCCCACCGGGCGGTCCCGGCGCAGGGCCGACCAGATCTGCTCAGCAGACTTCGTCCACTGCACCCGGTTCGGGTCGGGGGTGTAGGGCTCGTTGGGCACCGTGACGAACTGGATCCGGTCCAGGCCGATGCCCTTGACGCTGCCGGCCAGGTCGCGCATGGTGCCCACGCCGAGGTCCGGGTCGGTCGTGAGCGACTTCGTCGCGGCGGTGAGGAACGCGTAGAGCCTGGTGGGTTCCAGCAGCAGCTGCGACGACGTGGCCTTCTGCATCACCGAGGACAGGAACGCCTGCTGGCGGCCGATCCGCTGGAGGTCGGACCCGTCGCCGATCGACGTGCGCACCCGCACGTACTGCAGCGCCTGGCGCCCGTCGAGGGTGTGCGTGCCGGGCGCCAGCCGCAGGTGGGTGTGGGCGTCGTCGATGGCCACCGGGGTGCACACCTGCACGCCGCCGAGGGCGTCGACCATCTGCTTGAAGCCGCTGAAGTCGACGATGGCGTAGTGGTCGACGAACAGGCCGGTGTCGCCCTCGAGGGTGCGGATGAGGCAGCCCGCGCCCCCGATCGCGTAGTTCTGGTTCCACTGCCGCAGGCGCCACTGGTTGCGCGGCGCCGTGGCGGAGCAGTCCGGCGGAGCCAGCGTCATCGAGTCGCGGCCGGGCGTGCAGCTCGCGCCGGGTGGCCCACTGGACGCTGGGGTCGGTCGCGTCCGTGGGCGCGCTGGTGGCGTCACTGCGGGCCTCGGCCCGGGTCCTCGGGCGGGCAGCAGGGGTGGGCCGGTGGTCGGAGCCGGTCACGTGCCCTCCTGCGTCGTGGTCGTCAACGGCGGGCACCGGGTGGCGACCGGCGGCGCGCCCCATCGGCCGGCGCTGGGGCACCACCCGAGGTGGTGGGGGCGCGGGCAGCTCACCGGCCGCTGGGGACGCCGTCGGTGCCGGCGGGTGCCTCCTCGATCGGGTCGCCGTCGCGCAGCATCGTGAACAGCGCCTCGGCGCGCTTGTCGTCCCAGAGCACCGAGCTGCCGGCGCGGGTGGTCGCGTTGGTCGTCGACAGCGGGACGACCAGGCTGAGGGCCTGGTCGGACGACACCTTGCGCATCGTCGAGAGCGCCCGGTAGGTGTCGACCAGCGAGGTGTCCTCGCCGACGATGACGCTCGACGCGGCGGTGTGCGTGAACCCCCACCAGCGCCACGGGATGAGCACCGTGGCCGGGGTGGCGGCCTTCTTCATGATGGCGCCGAGGAACTGGCGCTGGCGCTCGGCCCGCCCGAGGTCGCCCTTGGGGTCGGAGTAGCGCGCCCGCACGTAGCCCAAGGCGTTCTTGCCGTCGAGGGTCTGGCAGCCCTTCTTCAGGTCGATGTGGGCCTTGGCGTCCTTGATGTCGCGCTTCACGCACACCTCGACCCCGCCCAGGCTGTCGACCACGCCGGCGAACCCGCCGAACCCGATCTCGACGTAGCCGTCGATCGGCAGGCCGGTCGCCTGCTCCAGGGTCTGGGTCAGCAGCTTCGGGCCGCCGATGGCGAAAGCGGCGTTGACCTTGTTCTTGCCGTGCCCGGGGATGGACAGGTAGCTGTCACGGGGGATCGAGATGAGCACCGGCTTGCCCGACCCGCCCGGGGTGTGCACCAGGATGATCGAGTCGGTGCGCCGCCCGGCGGCGTTGCCGCCCACCCCGAGGGCCTTGCGCTCGGCGGCGGTCAGCCCGGCGCGGCTGTCGCTGCCGACCAGCAGGTAGGTGTGCCCGTCGGCGCCCGCAGGACGGTCACCAGCAGGGGTGGTGTCCTCGCGGGTGACCTGCGACCAGGCGTGCACCGGGGTCACCACGATGAAAGCGGCCCAGGCGAGCAGGGCCACGACCACCACCGTCAGCACTCGCCGGCCGCGACCGGGCCGTGGCTCGCGGGGCGGCCTCGCAGGGCTCGGGGGGCCCGGCGCGCGCGGTGGCGCCACGCCACCGGCGGCGACCGGCCGCCCGAGCTCGTCGTAGGCGCGCGGGCCACCGCCAGGCGGGGCCGCCGGCCGAGGCGCGGCTGCCGGGCGTGCGGCTGCCGGTGCGCGGTCGGCTCGGCGGTGCGCCGTGCGGCGGGTGTCGACGACGTAGACGTCGTCGGCGGGCGGCTCGGGCCGGCTCCCTTGCGGGATCGGCCGGGCGTGGTCGTCGGTCATGGGGGTGCGAGAGCTCTCTGCGGGGACGGGGGCCCGAACCAGTGTGCCAACGAAGTCTGGGATCTTCCGCCATCCCGATCAGCCGGTTCTCGGCGCGCCTGAGTCACACGAGCACCACCGGCCCCGATACTCACAGGCCATGGGACCTCACAGCGGCTCGGCGGTGCTCGAGCGCCCTGAGAGCGGGGCGCCGATCCGGGTCGACACCCGCGCCCCGGGTGAGGCGCGTCGCGGACGCCGCCGGTCGCTGACCCTCCTGGCGCTCACCGCCGTCCTGCCCGGCTCCGCGCAGCTCGCGGCCGGGAACCGCCGGCTCGGCCGGTTCGCGCTGCAGGTCTGGCTGGGGATGTGGGGCGTCGCCGTGCTGGTCGCGCTCCTGGCCCTGCTCAGCCGTACCGCGGCCCTGACCGTGCTCACCCACCGCTGGACCCTGCTCGTCATCCAGGTCGTGCTGCTCGGCTGGGCGGTGCTCTGGGCGGTGCTGTTCGTCGACGCCTGGCGGCTCGGCCGGCCCGACCGGCTGCTCCGCCGCGACCGCCGCGGGGTGCTGGTGCTGCTGCTCGCCCTGCTGCTCGTGCTGCCCGGCGGGGCGGCCTACGCCGGCACCAACGTCGGCGCCGCCCGCAGCGCGATGACCTCGGTGTTCGCCAGCGGGCAGGCGGCCGGCGCGGTCGACGGCCGCTACAACATCCTCCTGCTGGGCGGCGACAGCGGCGCCGGCCGCGTCGGGCTGCGGCCGGACAGCATCCAGCTGGCCAGCGTCGACGCCGAGAGCGGCCGGGCGGTGCTCTTCGGCTTCTCGCGCGAGACCGAGAACATCCGGTTCCGGCCGGGGTCGGTCATGGCGGGGCTGATGCCGCAGGGCTGGACGTGCGGCGACGAGTGCCTGCTCAACGCGCTCTACACCTGGGGCACCGACCACGCCAAGGAGTTCCCGCCCGGCACCAAGGACCCCGGGCTGCTCGCCACCACCGAGGCCGTCGAGGCGCTCACCGGCCTGGACATCCAGTACTTCGTGCTCGTCGACCTCAAGGGCTTCCGCAGCCTGGTCGACGCGGTCGGCGGGCTCGACATCGCCGTGCAGCGGCGCACCCCGATCGGCTCGCAGCACGAGATCAAGGGCTGGATCGAGGCCGGCAACCGCCACCTCGACGGGTACCACGCCCTCTGGTACGCCCGCAGCCGCGCCAACTCCACGAACTACGAACGGATGGCGCGCCAGCGCTGCGTCATCACCTCCATGGTCGACCAGCTCGACCCGCAGACGGTCGTGCTGCACTTCGCCGACATCGCCAAGGCCACCAAGGGTGTGTTCCGCACCGACATCCCGCAGGAGGCGCTGGCCAGCCTCGCGACGCTGGCGGTGAAGACCAAGCAGCAGAAGATCACGGCGGTGAACTTCGTGCCGCCGCTCATCCTCCCCTACGACTACGACCCACAGGTCGTCCTCGACACGGTCTCGCGGACGATCGCGGCCGCTGAGAAGACCGACGAGCAGGCCGGCGAGCGCGACTCCGCGCCCACCGCCGGGACCTCGGCGGCGCCGGGTTCGGCCTCGCCGACGAAGCCCAAGAAGCAGGCGGTCATGGAGCGCCCGGCCACCGACCCGGACGCCAACACGAGCGACCTGGCGAGCATCTGCTCGGCCGGCTGAGCCCCCGCCGACGGGCTCCGGCGCGCACCACGCGATTCTCCGGATCCGACCCTGCTTTGGAATACTGCCGACGTGCGAGACCACCCGGCGCCCCCAGCCCGACACAGGCTCAGCGTGGTGGTCCCCATCTACGACGTCGAGGACTACCTCGTGTCGTGCCTGGAGTCGATCGCGGCCCAGACGTTCACCGCGCTCGACGTCGTGCTGGTCGACGACGGGTCCACCGACCGGTCGGGTGAGCTGGCCGACGACTTCGCCGCGGGCCGCGAGAGCTGGCGGGTCCTGCACGTCGAGAACGGCGGCCTGGGGCGGGCGCGCAACATCGGCCTCGACGCGGCGGATGGCGAGTACGTGACGTTCGTCGACTCCGACGACGTCGTCCCCCGTGATGCCTACGAGCTGATGATGCACGCCATCGAGGGCAGCGGCAGCGACATCGTGAGCGGCGGGGTGCTGCGCTACGACGGCGCCCACACCCGCCCCTCGGGCCTGCACCGTCGTGCCGTGCCGGAGACGCGGATGGCCACGCACGTGCGGCAGATGCCCTCGCTGCTCTACGACACCACCGCCTGGAACAAGATCTTCCGGCGCCCGTTCCTCCTCGACCACGGGTTGCGCTTTCCCGAGGGGGTCTACTACGAGGACATCCCGCTGACGGTGCCGGCGCACTTCCTGGCGCGCTCGGTCGACCTCATCCAGGAACCGGTGTACCTCTGGCGCGAGCGCCAGACCACCGAGCAGTCGATCACCCAGCGCCGCTCCGAGAGCCGCAACCTCGTCGACCGGATGGCGGCTGTGTCGTCGGTGAACGAGTTCCTCGAGCGCACCGGCGAGGTCGAGGGCAAGCGACTGCACGACCGCAAGGTGCTCACCCTCGACATGCCGCTGTTCCTCGACGTCCTCCACGAGGGTGACGACGAGTTCGCCGACACCCTCGTGCGCCTGTTCGCCGAGTACCTCCGCGACGTCGACCCCGCGGTCATCGCGACCCTGCCCGCCCGGCGGCGGCTGGCCTACCACCTCATCTCGGTGGGGCGCACCGCCGAGCTGGTCGAGGCCCATCGGCTGCAGCTGCGCGACCCCAAGCCCCGGGTCGTGCGCCGGGGCCTTCGCCTCTTCGTGAAGCTGCCGTTCTTCGGTGACCGGGCCGTGGGGGTGCCCGACTCGGTCTATGACGTGACCCGCTCGCAGAGCCTCGTGACCGGCATCCGTGACGTGCGGTGGAGCGGCTCGACGCTCGAGGTCGACGGCCACGGCTACATCGACGGCGTGCCCGACCTCGGGCCGGGGACGACGGTCCACCGCCTCCAGCTGCGCCTGGTCGGGGCCAAGGCCGAGCGCCGCACGGTGCGGGCCCGCCGGGTGCGCCGCACCGACATCACCGGGCGGGCGAAGAAGCCGGCCGTCAACTACGACGGGTGCGGCTTCCTGGCCCGCATCCCCGCGGCCGACGTGGCCCTCACGCAGGGCAGTGACGCGGTCGAGTACGAGCTGGTCGCCCAGGTCGCCGCCCCGGCGGCCAGGCGGGGGTCGGTCGTCGGTAGCCCCGAGTACTCGCGGGCGCTGCACCCGCCGCGGGGGTGGGCGCCCGGCGGCATCCTCGTCGTTCCGGGCTACCGGGGGAAGAAGATGCGGATCGCCGCCCGCCGTGCCCTCGCTGTCGTGCGCGACCTCACGGTGCAGGGCGAGCACGTGGTGCTCACCCTGACCCCTCCTCCCGGGCAGGAGATCGGCGACGCCTACGTGCACCTGCGTCGGCTCGACGCGTCCCAGGGTGTCACCGTGCGCCTGCAGCACGACGGTACCGAGGCGTTCGCCCGGGTCCCCTCCGCCACCCTCGACGTCACCTCGCGGTCGCTCGCTGAGCGCCAGTGGCGGCTGTGGATCGCGGCGGCCCGCGACGACGACCCGTCGGATGCCGCGGACCTCGTCGACGACCTGGTGACCAAGGCCTCGGTCGCCGAGCGCGAGGCGCCGCGCCCGCTCGAGGTCGACGGGCGGTACGTGGGTCCGCTCGACGTCGCACCCCTCCCGGGGCCCGGTCGGGCCCCCCTGCACGGGCGGCTGGTCCACCTGCGCGAGCGCGGTGTCACCGGGGGGATGCTCGTCGACGGCCCGCTGCGCCCGCAGCTCACCGACTTCGACTTCACCCCGGCAGGGCTCGACCTGAGCGGTGACACCAGCGGTGTCGAGCTCGACCGCCTCCTCCTCCTCTCCGTCGCCGACCGGTTCGAGGTTCCGGTCACGGTGTCCGGCAGCTCGTGGCGCGCCTCGGTGCCTGCGACCGGTGCCCCCGGCCGCGCGTCGCTGCGCTGGCTGCGTCCCGGCCGCTGGACCGTCCTCGCAGCGACGCCCGGCCAGGTCGAGTCCGAGCTCGAGGTGCAGGTCTCGGCGCGGGCCGAGGCGCACCTCGCCGACCAGGGTGGCGACCGGGTCACCGTCCTGCTGCGCACCTCGCCGCTGCACGAGCTGCAGATGGTCGCCGACGGCGGGGGTCCGTGGCGCGACCGAGGGGCCTTCAACGAGAAGGTCGCTCGCAAGGTGCACTACCGCGTGGCTCGTCGGCAGCCGCTCACCGACACCGTCTTCTTCGAGGCGTGGAAGGGCCGGCAGTACTCCGACAGCCCCCGCGCCGTCTTCGAGGAGCTCGTCCGGCGCGGCGACCAGCGGAGGCTGGTCTGGGCGGTCGAGCACCACGGGGTCGAGGTGCCCGACGACGTCGAGACGGTCGTGGTCGGCAGCCGCGACTACTACCGCGCCCTGGGCCGGGCCCGCTGGGTGGTGAGCAACGACTCGATGCCGGCGCACTACGCCAAGCGCGATGGTTCCACCTACGGCCAGACGTGGCACGGCACCCCGCTCAAGCGGATCGGCTTCGACATCGAGAACCTGCAGATGTCGAACAAGAACTACCTGGTGCAGTTCGCGAAGGAGGTCGCCAAGTGGGACGCGCTGGTGTCGCCGAACGCCTACTCCACCGAGATCTTCCGCCGGGCGTTCCGCTACGACGGCCCGGTGCTCGAGACCGGCTACCCCCGCAACGACGTCTTCCACCGCCCTGACGAGCGGGCCGCGCGCACCGCCGCCGTCGTCGAGCGGCTCGGCATCGAACCGGGCAAGCGGGTCATCCTCTACGCCCCCACCTGGCGCGACAACGACTACGACAAGTCGGGCCGCTACCAGTTCGCGATGAAGCTCGACCTCGAGCGGATGTACCGCGAGTTCAAGGACGACGCGGTGCTGCTCATCCGGGGGCACCAGCTGGTCGCCGACAGCGTCGACACCTCGATGTTCGGCGGGTTCGCCCGCAACGTGTCGCACTACCCCGACATCAGCGACCTGTACCTCGCCGCCGACGTCCTCGTCACCGACTACTCCTCGGTCATGTTCGACTTCGTCAACACCGGGCGCCCGATGCTGTTCTTCGCGCACGACCTGCAGGCCTACCGCGACGACCTGCGCGGCTTCTACGTCGACTTCGACGCCGAGGCCCCGGGCCCCCTGCTCACCCACACCACCGAGGTCATCGACGCGCTGCGCGACCTGCCCGGGGTGGCCTCGGCGCACGCCGCCCGCTACGCCGCGTTCCGCGACAAGTACGCCTCGCTCGAGGACGGGCAGGCTGCGGCCCGCTTCGTCGACCAGCTCCTGACGAACGGCTCCTGATGCTCAGCAAGTCCTACTCGCTCCTCAACTTCCTGAACCGGTCGCACTCGCCGGTGTTCCGCCACGGCGTGGGTGGTGCGGCGTATGCCGGCACGCTCGCCGTGACCGGGCGGCCGTCGATCGCCCACCTGGTGCGCACGCAGTTCGTGCAGGACGAGACCAAGTACGCGTTCCGGCTGGCCGGGTGGGTGCTGCGCCGTGGCTGGCCCGGCGTCGAGACCGTCACCGACGACTTCTTCGACTTCACCCTCGGGGCGAGCCCGGCCGACCTCGAGGCCCTCGAGGGGTTCATCGCCGCCCGGCGAAACCGCCTGCCCGAGCACCTGTGGCGTGCCGACGACCTCTTCGTGCGAGCCGCCCGCATCCACGCCCAGCTCGACGCGGGCGCGCGCGACATCGAGGCGCTGCGGGCCGACTTCCGCGAGCACGCCGACGCGCTGCTCCCGCTCATCAGCACCGCCCAGGGGGAGCCGTCCGGCCCGTCGTCCGACCGCGAGGGCGACTTCTCGGTCGAGGACGCGCGCACCGCCCTGGCCGACCTCGCCGAGGCACTGCCGGTGCAGCAGTGGCACTGGTACGTCATCTCGGGCACCTTCCTCGGCATCGTGCGCGAGGGTGGCTTCCTCGCCCACGACTACGACGTCGACGTCGGCGTGACGTTCGACCCCGAGCACCCGGAAGTGCTCGACCGGCTGGTCGAGGCCCTCGAGCGCTCCCCGCAGTACGTCGTGAAGAAGCTTGACCACTACGAGGCCGTCGTCGAGACCGCGCCCGCCCGGTATGCCGTCGAGCGCGCCCCCGCGCTGGTCAAGCTGATCCACGAGAACGGCATCAACGTCGACGTCTTCGTGCACCACCTCGAGGGCGACCGGCTGTGGCACGGGTCGTCGATCCACCGCTGGGAGAACACGCCCTTCGAGCTGGCCGACTACACCCTGGCCGGAGTGCCGGTGCTCGGGCCGGCCGACGCCGACCGCTACCTCACCGAGAACTACGGCGACTGGCGCACGCCGGTCACCGAGTTCAACTGCACGACCGGCACTCCCAACCTCGTCATCAGCCGCACCTTCCGTTCGGTGGCCCTGTTCCTCACCCGGCTGGCCCACTTCGCGCACGGCGACCCCGGGGAGTACGCCAAGCTGCGCGCCACGCTGATCGCCGACGGGATGCTGCGCGACGAGGACGGCGTGCTGCGCCTCGAGCGCGACATCTGATGCCGGGCCACCGGGCGGCCCCGCGGGGTGCCGTATCCTCGCCAAGGCGCAGCGACGAGCGCCCCCCGTCCCCTGTCCGCGCCGAATCGAGGTCACCGCGTTGATCACCCGGATGGCTGCGGTGACCCGCCGGCGCGCGATCCTGTGGACCCTCGTACAGCGCGACCTGCGAGTCCGCTACTCCAACAGCCTGCTCGGCTACGTGTGGACCGTCCTGGACCCACTGCTCATGGCGTCGATCTACTTCGTCGTGTTCACCTTCATCTTCAAGGCCGGCGCCCGGGTCGCCGACCGGCCCTACTTCCTCTACCTGCTGTCGGGCCTGCTCGCCTGGCAGTGGTTCACGGCCTCGGTCAACGACACCACCAAGAGCCTGATCCAGGAGGCTAAGCTGGTCCGTTCGACCAACCTGCCCCGCGAGATCTGGGTCATCCGGTGCGTCGTGGCCAAGGGGGTGGAGTACCTCCTGTCGCTGCCGGTGCTCGTCGGGTTCATCCTCTACTACCTCGTGCGCGGCCGGGTCGACCTCGACTGGGAGCTGGTGTTCTTCCCGCTGGGCATGCTGCTGCAGTTCCTGCTGCTCGTCGGGCTGGGCCTGATCCTGGCGCCCCTGACGGTGCTGGCCACGGACATGCAGCGGGTGGTGCGCATCCTGCTGCGTTTCATGTTCTACCTCTCCCCGGTGCTCTACGGCACGCACGCGGTGCCCGACGTGCTGCGCATCGTGCTGGCGTTCAACCCGCTCAACGGCATCCTGTCGCTCTATCGCGGCGGCCTGTTCGCGCGCCAGATCTCCTGGTTCGACGTCGGCATCAGCACCGCGATCACGCTGGTGCTGCTCGTCGTCGGGTTCTGGCTCTTCGCGCGGCTCGAGCGCACGGTGCTGAAGGAGATCTGAGCCGATGAGCGTGGTGATCAGTGCCCAGGACGTCGGCATCGAGTTCTTCATCTCCCGCCGCCGCAAGATGCAGGTGCGCGACCTGCTCTTCCGCGGTGGCGCCACGACGACCAACGACACCTTCTGGGCGCTGCGTGACATCAGCTTCGACATCCACGCGGGTGAGGCGGTCGGCCTGGTCGGGGGCAACGGCAGCGGCAAGAGCACCCTGCTCAAGGTGATCGCCGGCGTGCTGCTCCCCGACCAGGGCCACGTCGACGTCGACGGCGGGGTGGCCCCGCTCATCGAGCTGACCGGCGGCTTCCGTGGCGAGCTCACCTGCCGCGACAACCTGCAGATCCAGGCCGCCCTGCACGGCCTGTCGAAGGACGAGATCGAGGAACGCTTCGAGAGCATGGTCGACTTCGCCGGCCCCCAGGTGCGCGAGGCGCTCGACCGCCCCTACCGCCACCTGTCCTCAGGGATGCAGGTGCGGCTGGGCTTCGCGGTGATCTCCTCGCTCGACGAGCCCATCTTCCTCGTCGACGAGGTGCTGGCCGTGGGCGACAAGGCCTTCCGCGAGAAGTGCTACCAGCGCATGGAGGGCCTGCTCGCCCAGGGCCGCACCCTGTTCCTCGTCTCGCACTCGGAGACCGACCTCAAGCGCTTCGGTACCCGAGGGCTCTACCTGAACCGCGGTGAGCTGGTCATGGACGGGCCGATGGACGAGGTCCTGGCGCGCTACAACGAGGACCTCGGCACCCGGCCCTGACGGCGAGGGTGGCCGGACGGGCCGCCCACCGCGTCTATCCTTGATGCTTCCAACACCTCACGACACGGGAGACCCCTGCGATGACCGCTGCCACCGACCGGGCAGTCCCGGCCAGCGAGGCGCCGGTCGACCCGACGAGCCGACGCGACCTGCTCGCCGGGTCGCCGATCACCCGACGCGACGTCGCCGTCGCCGCCGTGCTCGGCGTCGTGACGATCGTCGTCGGCATCATCTGGCGGTCGCCGATCGTGCCCACCGACCCCTGGCACTACGTGCGCTCGGCCCTGGAGTTCCCCAGTGCCGACTGGGTGCCCCTCGGGTTCACCCGCTACGGCATCATCCTGGCCAACATCCCCCCGGCCTTCATCTTCAAGAACGCCGAGGCCTCCTACTACTTCTGGCCCCTGCTGTCAGCCGGGGTGCTGGCGGCGATGCTCTACCTCATCGGCCGGCGCCTGTGGAGCCCCATCGCGGGCCTGGTCGCCGTCGTGGTGACCTTCACCAACACGATCATCTTCTTCAACCTCTCGCGGGGCTACCCCGACATCATGTCGATGGCCCTGGTGTTCAGCGCCCTGTTCTGCGCCCTCATGGCGCGCGACCGCAACCTGAGCGGGCGGGCCGGGGTGGCGTGGGTGCTGGCCACCGGGTTCCTGCTCGGCTGGGGCTTCGAGGTGCGCGAGACGGCGCTGCTGGCGTGGCCGATCGTGCTGGTCGTGCTCTGGCGCCGGGGCACCGTGCTGCGCACCGCCGCGCTCCTGCTGCTGCCGCTGCTCGGGTGGGCGGCCCTCGACGTCGGCATCAGCGGCCTGATCTACGGCGACCCGCTGCTCAAGGCCCACACGCTGCTGGGCACCAACCCCCAGCAGGTCGGCAACGTGCCGCCACCGCCGCCGATCACGGTCGACCTGGCCGACCGCACCCGGATGGGCTACTTCCTCTCGATCCCCAAGGCGGCACTCGCCCGCCCCGACGGGCTGTGGCTGGTCGTGAGCGGGGTGCTGGCCGTGCTCGCGATCCTGGTGCCCAACCGGGGGCTGCGGCTGGCCTCCCTCGGGTTCATCTCGGTCTACGGCCTGAACCTGCTCGCCGGTGGCGTGCTCATCCCGCAGCACCCGTTCGGCACCCTGGTCAACCCCCGCTACTGGATCCAGTACTTCCCGTTCATCGCCCTGGTGATCGGTGGGCTGGTGTCGGTCGTCTCCGCCTGGATCCTGGGCCGGGCCGGGTCGGCCTCGCAGCCGGCCCGTCGGGCGGTGGTCGCGGGGGTGGCCGCCGTCGCCTGCCTGACCCCGGTCTGGCTGGCCGTGCGCTACGTGCCCGACGTGCCGTCCTTCGCGGTCAACGGTGGCGACGCCATGGAGGAGCTGCGGGCCCACCTCGACGGCACGGGCTTCTCGGTCGACGAGGTGTGGACCGACTGGGAGACCAAGCGGCTGCTCCCGGCCTACCAGCGTCCGCCGCTCGGCGGCGCGAAGGTGTGGACGGGCACGGGTCGCAGCCTCACCGGTGCCGGGGCACCCGGCCCGGGGGATGCCGTGCTGCTCTACAGCGCGCGCAGCGCGACGTGCGACCACTGCCGGGCGGCGCTGAAGCCCTGGCTGGCCAAGAACCCGACGATCCCGTCGACGTGGGACCTCGTCTTCGAGGACGACGCGAAGAACCTGCAGCTGTACGTCGTGCGCTGACCGGGCAGTGGGCGTGGTGCCCGCGCCGACGGGTCGCTCAGGCCGGGTCGCCCGTCGGCGGCTGCTCGGCGGCGGGCGGCTCGGCCCGGTGCCGCACCTCCTCGAGCGCGATGCGGCGGGCGAGCCGGGTGTAGTTCGTCTCCAGGTCGCGAAAGCGCAGGTAGGTGGTGACCGTGAAGCTGAGGAAGGCGACGACCAGGCCGTAGAGGACCAGGTCGGTGCCACGGCCGACGCCGAACGTGTTGGCCAGCCGGGTCCAGACGTCGGGGAAGAGGATCGACACGGCCGCGAAGGCGGCGAAGACGACGAGCCCGATCCGCCGGATCGCCTGGGCCCGCGCCCCGCGCGAGCGGAACAGCCTGGCGACGACGACGACCACCACGAGGATGAGCAGCAGCTGGATGACGAGCAGCGTGTTCACCGGAACATCAGCTCCACGAGGATGTTGACCGAGTTCCACAGGGACTGACCCTTGGACTTGGAGTAGTCGGTGTAGAGGATGTGCACCGGGCTCTCGCCGTAGTGCACCTTCATCTCGCCGATCTGGGCGACCAGCTCGGAGGCGTGCGCCATCCGGTTCTGGGTGATGTCGAGCCCCTCGACGACGTCTCGGCGCATCACCCGCAGACCGTTGTGGGCGTCGGTGAGCTTGGTGCCGGTGGTGAGGTTCGTGTAGCCGATCGCCAGCCGCAGGATGATCTTCTTCATCAGGGTCGGCGTGGTGCGGTCGTCGAGGAAGCGCGACCCGAACACCACCTGGAGGTCCTCGTCACGGGCCTTGTCGAGCATGTCGACGACGTCCGAGATCTGGTGCTGGCCGTCGGCGTCGAAGGTGACGACCCACTGCATCGAGGGCACCGACCGGGCGAACTCGAACCCCGTCTGCAGCGCGGCGCCCTGGCCGAGGTTGACCGGATGGCGCACGACGACGGCGCCGGCGGCCGCCGCGGCATCCGCACTCCGGTCGGCGGAGCCGTCGTCGACCACGACGATGTTGGGAAAGGTACGTCGCGCGTCGCGGACGACGTCACCGATCACGGCCTCCTCGTTGTAGAGGGGGACCACGAGCCAGACGTCGTCGTGGGAGGGGGCGCTGGTGCTCATCGCGACCAGCCTACGGGTGAGCAGTGGCCCGCACCGGCCACGGCCCGGCCGGGGGTCACCACCCGGCCTCCTTCGCGGCGCGCCCCCAGTAGCGCAGCCCGTCGTACTTCACCCCGGCCACGGCCCCGCGGCGCCGGCGCCCGGTCGCCGCGTGCTCGGTGTGGCGGAGCACCGCGCTCGGCACGTAGCGCACGTCGAGCCCGAGGCGGGAGCACTCGCGCGCGAACCACAGCTCCTCGCCGAAGAGCGCGAAGGGGTAGTCGCACGACCCGCCGGCGGCGAAGAACGCCGGGGTGAGCACGATGACCGAGCCGTGGCCCGCGAAGACCGCGGCGCCGGGCTCGACCCCGGTGAGCGTGCGCGAGCTGTGGCCCTCCTCGCGCAGCAGCAGCAGGTCGGCCACCCGGGGGAACCGGTGCACCACGGCGAGGGCCTGCAGCCAGCGGGCCGACGGCGGCGCGAGGAGGTTGGGGTTCTGGTCGACGCCGAGGCTGCCGATGACGGCGGGCGCCAGCCAGCCGGCATCCGGGAACGCCTGCACCTGGGCGAGCAGCTCGGCGACCATGCCGGGGTCGGCCACCAGGTCGCAGTTGCACAGCACCACCGGCGCGGAGGTGTCGACGTGGGGGAGCGCTCGCTGCAGCGCCGGCAGGTAGCCGGGGTTGTCCTCGAACGAGAGCACCCGCACGCGCGGGTCGTCGGCGAAGGCCACGGTGGCGGCCTCGGTGTCGCCGGGCTTGTTCGCGCACAGGACGACGTCGACCGGCACGGCGGTTCCGAGCGACTCCACGAGGCGGACGGCGTCGTCGACCCCGCCGTACGACACGACCACGAAGGTCATCAGCGGCGCGCTCATCGGCCTTCCTCCGGGAGGCCCGGGGCGGGCACGGGGGCGTCGTGCCCACGGCGGAAGAGCACGGCATACACCCGCTTGAGCAGGGTGGGCGGGATGACCCGGAAGGCGCCCCGCACGACCATGTTGCGGGCCAGCAGCACGGTGCCGATCGTGCCGGTGTCACGCAGCCGGCGCTGGACGTCCCACTCGTGGGGCAGCATCCGCCAGCCGCCGCGGCGGGCGATCATGCCGTCACCGGCGTTGAACAGCACGAGCGGCTCGTCGAGGTTCTCGGCGCGGGCGCCGGCGGCCAGCAGCCGCGCGAACAGGTCGTAGTCCTGCATGTAGCGCAGGTCGGCATAGCCCCCGGCGTCGAGCGCGAGCTGCCGCCGGAAGACCACGGTCGGGTTGTTGATCGGGTTGTTCAGCCGCATCCGGGCAGCGATCTGCTCGTGGGTGCGGGGGTTGCGGCGCACCCCGATGACGTGGTCGGGGCTGCCCTCGAACTCGAGCATCGCCGACCCGACCAGGTCGAGGCCGTGCTGCTCGACGGCATCCATCTCGCGCTCGAGGCGGTGGGGGAGCGAGACGTCGTCGGAGTCGTGCCGGGCCACGAAGTCACCGGTCGCAAGCTCCAGGCCGCGGGCCGAGGCCAGGCCGCTGCCGACGTTGCGGGGCAGTCGCTCGACGCGCAGTGAGGGGTGGGCGGCGGCGGCCCGGGCCAGGGCGGCGTCGAGCGCCTCGGGCACGGGGCCGTCGACGACGACGAGGAACTCCTCCGGCGGCCGGGTCTGCCCGGTGATGCAGGCCAGCGACCGCTCCAGCTCCTCGACCGTGGTGCCGTGGTAGGCGGTCATCAGGACGGTCAGGGTGGGCGGCACCCGAGCATCCTAGGCGCTCGCACGGGTACCGCTGCGCCCCCGGACGGTCGCCCAGAGGGCCGCGACGTCGCGCCGGTTGAGCAGCAGCCACGCCACGGCGAAGGCCGTCGCGGCACCCAGCTGGGCCAGTGCTCCGGCCGGCCCGTCGACCTGTCGGGCCAGCTCGGCCAGGCCGAGCACGACGGCCGTGCCACCGACCAGCTTGACCGCCAGGCCCAGCCAGCGGTGCCGTTCTACCCACCACACGGTGGCGAGCAGCCCGAACGAGGCCAGGCCCGAGCCGATGAGGTAGCCCGCCGCCACGCCGACCGTGCCGTAGCGCGGCGCGAGGAAGGGCCACACCGCCAAGCTCACGACGAGCCCGCAGAGGTTGACCAGGGCGACGGCGCGCGGCCCGCGCACCCGGGTCGACTGCAGCGTCGTGGCCGCACCGATCGCGATGGACGTGAGCATGACCGCGACGAGCATCACCGGCAGGATCTCGGCGGCGGCCCCATAGTCCTTGCCCCACACGACCGCGATCGCGAGCGGGCTCACGATGACGAGCACGCCGAACACCCCGACGAAGATCGCGGTCAGCCGGCGGGCGATGGCGTCGCTCTGGGCGTGCACCGCGGCCCGGTCGCCACGGCCCGCGGCCGCGACCAGCGGTGGCACGAACACCGTGCTCAGGGCGACGGACAGCATGGATGCCGGTGTCGCCAAGGTGAGCGCGGCGCCGAAGTCACCGGCCGACGACGCCCCGGCGTAGTGGTGGGCGGCGAGCTGCGAGAGCTGGAGCAGCCCGCCGCTGGCGAGCCCACTCACCGCGCCGAACAGCACGAAGTGGTCGATCTGCCGGCGCAGGGCAGGGTCGACCCGGCCCGCCGCCCGCGCCGGCCAGGACACCGCGGCGAACAGCGCGTAGCCCAACGCCAGGGGGAGCAGGGCCAGGGCGTTCAGGTCGAGGGTGAGCACCACGGTGACGGCGACCAGGGCGGTGGCACCGGCGATGGTGTCCCAGACCGCGACGTACCGGAACTTCAGGGCGCCGTACTGGATGCCGCGCAGGGTGGTGTACATCGAGTAGGCGAACGCCAGCAGGACGGTGCCGATCGTGTGTGCCGCGCTGAACCCGAGCACCAGGGACCCGATCAGGGCCACCACCGTGGGGATGACCAGGGCGAGCCGGGCGCTCTGGACCGCGAGGTGCCGGGCCACGACCCTCGCGGCCTCGTCCTTCCCGAGGGTGGCCTGCGCCGCCACGAACCGGGTACCGGCCGCCGAGGCCGGGGCGGCCCAGAGCTGGCTGGCGAACACCGACAGCGAGAGCGAGGTGGTGGTCTGGCCGAGCAGCACCTTGGAGCCCAGGTGGCCGATGAGCACGCCGTAGAGCAGGCGGGCCAGGCCCTGCACCGCCGTGGCGTAGGTGCTCAGGGCCGCCCGGGAGCGCAGGCTCGCGTCGGCGGGTGGGGCCGGCGCGACGGGCGCCGGCGCTGCCTCGAGGCCGGGTTCCGGCCCGTCGAGGGCGGACGGCTCCTGCGGCATCAGAGCAGCATACCGAGCGTCGTGCGTCACGTTTTCGTGGTACTGGAGATACGCAAGTGCCCGAGGTGAAACTGTTGATCACGCAACCGCAGCCACCTGACGGGTTCCCTGAACCGCTCCGCCGCGGCCGGCTCGACGGGTGGGTCACCGAACCTCGCTAGGTCGAGCCATGAGAACCGTCCGCATCATCGCCGCGTCCACCCTGCTCGCCACCAGCGCCGTCGTCGGCCCCGTCGTCTCGGTGGGGGCCGCGCCGCACGCCGTTCGACCTTCGGTGCAACGAGTGCCCATGCCGGCGGGCTCGGTGGTGCCCAGCGCCCCCGCGGGGGCGAGCGCCGCCGCTGCGCGGGGCACCACGACTGTCGAGAGCCTGCTCACCCGAGCCACCGGCGGTGCCGACGTCGTCGGAGTGGGCTTCCCGGATGCCGCCGCCGCCCAGGGCGTGAGCGTGACGGTCCGCAGCAGGACCGCAGGACGGTGGGGGTCGTGGACCGCAGTGCCCCTCAGCGACTCCGCTCCGGACCCGGGCAGTGCGGAAGCGGCCCGGGCCAGGGTCGCGACCGACCCGGTCGGGGTGACCGGCTCCGAGGAGGTGCAGGTGCGGGTGAGCGCGAGCACCGCCGCCACCCGGCTGGAGGGTCTCGAGGCGACGTTCATCGATGGTGGCACCAGTGCCGCCGACGCGTCGCTGGCCAACGTCCCGGCCGCGAGCGCCTCGGCCGCCGTCGTGCAGCCGACCATCATCACCCGCGCAGAGTGGGGCGCCGACGAGGGCCTGCGCGCCTGCAGCCCCGACTACGTGGCCAGCAACAAGGGCGCGATCGTGCACCACACGGTGAACTCCAACACCTACACCGCCGCCGCCGCCCCGGCCCTGCTCCGCAGCATCTACGCCTACCACGTCACCGGCCTCGGCTGGTGCGACGTCGGGTACAACTTCTTCGTCGACCGCTTCGGGCGGCTCTACGAGGGCCGCTTCGGTGGCATGTCGAAGAACGTCGTCGGCGCCCAGGCGGGCGGCTTCAACTCGCAGACGTTCGGGGTCTCCTCGATCGCGAACCACGACCCCGGGACCTCCGGTGCCGTCGCACCGTCGGCGGCCGTGCTGACCGCCATCGGCAAGCTCATCGGCTGGAAGGCCTGGCTCAACGGCTGGAGCCCGGACACCTCCACCACCTTCACCTCGGCGGGCAGCACGCGCTGGCCGGCCGGGAAGGTGATCACCGAGCCCCGGGTGTCCGGGCACCGCGAGTACAGCCTCACCGTGTGCCCCGGTGACCTGATGTACTCCAAGCTCTCCACGGTGCGCAGCACCGCCACCCAGGTCTACAAGTCCGGCCTGCCCTCGACGACCGGCACCGCGGCAGTCGCCGTGGTCGAGACGTACACCCGCCCCGCGGGCACCTCGTTCAGCCTCTCCGGGCGCGGCTACGGCCACGGGCTGGGGATGAGCCAGTACGGCGCCTACGGAGCCGCCCTGCGCGGCCTCACCCGCGAGCAGACCCTGGCGTTCTACTACCCCAACACCACCCGCAGCACGGCCATCGGCAACCCGACGGTGCGCGTGAACCTCACCGCGCTCGGCTCGTCGAACACCCAGGTGGTCACGACGCCGCACCTGGTCGTCTCCGACGGCAGCAAGACCGGTTCGCTCAACGCCAAGAACTCCGACGGCACGCTGCGCACCAGGTGGCGCGTCGTCGCCGACGGCACCGGCCTGACCCTGCAGTGGCTGCAGGCCGGCGTCTGGCGGAGCACGAGCAGCTGGAAGGCCACCACCAAGCCGTTGTCGTTCAGCGACTCGGTGCTGGGCAAGGTGCGGGTCGTCATGCCCAACGGCACCCAGCGCGACTACCGGCGCACGATCCGCAGCGTGCGGTCGGGCTCCGGGGTGATGACCCTCAGCGTGCTGTCGATGAACTACTACCTGCAGAGCGTCGTGCCCGCCGAGATGCCGGCGTCCTGGCCGGCCACGGCGCTGCAGGTGCAGGCCGTGTCGGCCCGCACGTACGCGGCGTACGAGATGGCGCACCGGCCGGCCGGCTCGCTGTACGACCTGTGTGACTCCACGTCGTGCCAGGTGTACACGGGCCTGGCCGGCTACACCGCGAGCGGCACCCTGGTGCCCCACGAGCACGCCACCTCGACCGCTGCGGTGGCCGCCACCAGCGGTCTCGGCGTCTTCTACGGCGGGGCCCCCGCCTTCACCCAGTTCACCTCCTCGAACGGTGGCCAGACGGTGGCGTCCTCGCTCGCCTACCAGGTGTCGAAGGCCGACCCCTACGACGACGTGGCATCGGGCAGCACGAGCCGGTGGACCACCTCGATCCCGATCAGCACGATCGAGAAGACCTACCCGACCGTCGGCACCCTCAAGGCGCTACGGATCGACAAGCGTGACGGCCTCAACGCCTGGGGTGGGCGCATCTCGAGCGTCACCGTCATCGGGTCGGCCGGTTCCAAGACCGTGACCGGCGACTCCTTCCGGTCGGCGATGGGCCTGCGCAGCTCGTGGTGGACCGTCACCTCGGCACCGGCTGCCTCGGCGGCGTCCTTCCCCAAGGACCTCGACGGCAACTCGCGCACCGACCTGCTCGCGGTCGACCCCGGCGGCACGATGCAGCTGCTCTCGGGCAACGGCTCGGGCGGCTTCACCGCGAAGTCGATGGATGCCGGCTGGGCCAGCCGCGGGCTGATCGCCGACCTCGGCGCCTGGGACGGCGACAACCGCCACGACGTCGTCGAGCGCGACGCGGGCACGCTCTACTACCACCCGGGCAACGGCGCCGGTGGGTTCTACTCGCGGGTGGCCATCAGCAGCGGCTGGGACACCATCAACCTGGTCGCCGGCGCCGGTGACATGGACCGTGACGGGTACACCGACTTCCTGGCCCGCACCACCTCGGGGCAGCTCAAGGTATACCGCGGCAACGGCAAGGGCGGTGTGCTCAACACGATCTACATCAGCTCGGGCTGGAACGCCTACCGCACGGTGCTCTCGCCCGGCGACCTCACCGGCGACGGCCGGCTCGACGTCCTGGCCGTGCGCGCCAGCGACAACGCGCTGCTGCTCTTCCCGGGCACCGGCAAGGGCACGGTCGGGGCCGCGACCACCCTGACCGGATCGTGGGACGGCTTCAGCAAGCTGATCGGCCCGGGCGACGTCACCGGCGACGGTCTCGACGACGTCGTGGGCCGCCGCGCCGCCGACGGTGCGCTGCTGGTGTTCGCGGGCAACGACATGGGCGCGCTGGTGCTCGACAGCACGGTGGCGGGCACAGCCTGGGCGACCTGGACGACCTGGCCGCTGTGACCCCGAGCGTGACCGACGACGAGGGCGGATGCCGGGTCACGGCATCCGCCCTCGTCGTCGGTCCGCCCACCCCGAGCGGCGGGGTCAGGCCAGGTCGACGGTGAAGGGGGCGCCGGTGGCCTCGCGCACCTGCTCCTGCGTGACGTCGGGGGCGAGCTCGCGCAGCACCAGGCCGTCGGCAGTGACGTCGAGGACGGCGAGGTCGGTGATGATCCGCTGCACCACGGCCTTGCCGGTGAGCGGCAGCGAGCACTCCTGCACGATCTTGTGCGAGCCGTCCTTGGCGACGTGCTCCATGAGCACGACGACCTTCTTGGCGCCGTGCACGAGGTCCATGGCCCCGCCCATCCCCTTGACCATCTTGCCGGGGATCATCCAGTTGGCGATGTCGCCGCCGGCCGAGACCTGCATGGCGCCGAGGATGGCGGCGTCGACCTTGCCGCCGCGGATCATGCCGAACGAGGTGGCCGAGTCGAAGTAGGAGGCACCCCGGCGCACCGTGACGGTCTCCTTCCCGGCGTTGATCAGGTCGGGGTCGACCGCGTCGTCGGTGGGGTAGGCGCCGACCCCGAGGATGCCGTTCTCGCTCTGCAGCACGATCTCGACGTCGTCGGGCACGTAGTTGGGCACCAGGGTGGGCAGGCCGATGCCGAGGTTGACGTAGGCGCCGTCCTCGAGCTCGGCGGCGGCCCGGGCGGCCATCTGCTCGCGGGTCAGGGGCATGGCTCAGGACTCCTTGGTGGCGGTCGCGGCGGGAGTGGTCGTGCGGCGCTCGATGCGCTTGTCGGCGGCCTGCTCGGGGGTCAGCGGCAGCACCCGCTGCACGTAGATGCCGGGCAGGTGCACGGTGTCGGGGTCGAGCTCGCCCGGCTCGACGAGCTCTTCCACCTCGGCGATGGTCACCCGTCCCGCCATCGCGGCGAGCGGGTTGAAGTTGCGGCTGCTCTTGTTGAACACCAGGTTGCCGTGGCGGTCGCCCTTCCAGGCGCGCACCAGCCCGAAGTCGGCGACGATCGCGTGCTCGAGCACGTACTCGCGCTCCTCGCCGTCGTGCTCGAAGACGCGCACCTCCTTCGGTGGCGAGGCCAGCGCGACGCTGCCGTCGGCGGCGTAGCGCCACGGCAGGCCACCGTCGGCGACCTGGCTGCCGACCCCGGTGGGCGTGAAGAACGCCGGGATGCCGGACCCGCCGGCGCGCAGCCGCTCGGCCAGCGTGCCCTGGGGCGTCAGCTCGACCTCGAGCTCGCCCTCGAGGTACTGGCGGGCGAACTCCTTGTTCTCACCGACGTAGGAGGCGATGACCCGGCGGATCTGGCCCGCGGCCAGGAGCACGCCCAGGCCCCAGCCGTCGACGCCGCAGTTGTTCGAGACGACCTCGAGGTCGCGCACGCCGGCGTCGTGCAGCTCGGCGATGAGCACGGAGGGGATGCCGCAGAGCCCGAACCCGCCGACGGCGATGGTGGCCCCGTCGGAGATCCCGGCGACGGCGTCGGCAGCGGTGGAGACGACTTTGTCCATGCCGGGCACTCTAGTGAGGCGCGCGGCTCGCTCTCCGCCCGGGTGCGGGGCCGGCGGCGTTTCGGAGGATCTGTGGCAATGCTCACCATTGGCCGAAGATCGTGCGGGTGAGATGAAAGCGCTGAGAAATACAGCGGTGTAATTCAACGCATCCGATTGCGAGCCCCGTGTGACTAGTGGGAGAACTGGGGGGCCAAGGTGTCTGGTGTGACTGATGTGGCCTTTGGGCCCTCTGTGATGTGAGTCACCTGGTGCGTCCTCATCCCCCCTGCGAGGACGCCCCCTGCCCGAGGAGCTCTTCGCCGTGTCCACGCCCCAGCTCGCGCCTCGCCGTGAGCGCCACCTGCCCCTTCGCACGCTCGGTGCCGTCTCGGCATCCGCGCTCGCCCTGCCGCTGTTCGCGTCGTCCGCCCAGGCGGCGACCATCCCGTTCCCCAAGCCCTCGCGGACGTTGCCGAGCGCCCTCGACGTGGCCGCGCCGTACCAGCAGGGCACCCTCTGCCTGACGGTGAACCAGCCGGGTCCGGTCGCGTTCGCCCAGCTGCTCAACGCGACCTACGGCACCCACACCTACGGCATCCTTCGCAAGTGCGCCGCCGAGCACGGTGAGGGTCGCGCCCTGGACTGGATGATCGACTCGACCAAGCCCGACAACATGGCGCTGGCCAACGCGCTGACCCGGTGGCTCGCCGCGCCGGACGCCCAGGGCCGCCCCGGCGCGATGGCGCGTCGCTTCGGCATCAACTACATCATCTTCAACCGCCAGCAGTGGAAGGCCTGGGCGCCCGAGCGCGGCTGGACCGTCTACACCGGCAGCTCGCCGCACACCGACCACATCCACTTCTCGTTCAACTGGGACGGCGCCTACAAGCGCACCTCGTGGTGGAGCGGCGTCGCGGTGACCACACCCCTCACCGGTCCGACCAGCACCCCGCCGCCGGCGCCCGCGCCGCTCACGGCCAGCGGCTACCCGCTGCTGGTGCAGGGCGCCACCGGCAGTGACGTCGCCCTGGCCCAGAAGGTCATCGGCATCGCCGCCGACGGCAAGTTCGGGCCGGCCACGGCCGCCGCGCTCGGCACCTGGCAGTCCACGCACGGTGTCCCGGCCACCAAGAAGCTCGACAACCCGACCTGGGCGACCATGGTCTACCTCAAGCTGGTCCCGGCGCGCACCAGCCCCCTGTCGACCTACACGACGACGGTGCTGCGGCGCGGCTCGTCGGGCGCGGCCGTCAAGGCCCTGCAGAAGGCCCTCGGCACGCTGGTCGTCGACGGCTCCTTCGGCCCGGCCACCGAGGCCCGGGTCAAGGCGTACCAGAAGTCCAAGGGGCTGCCGGCCACCGGAGTCGTTGACCGCAGGACGTGGTCGGCCCTGACGGGCGCCGTGATCGCGCCGGCCGCCACCGCAGCCCACCCCCTCGCGAAGTACGCCGGCCTGACCCTGCGGCTGTGGTCGAGGGGCGAGGCCGTCAAGGCGCTGCAGAAGGCGCTCGGCGGGCTCGTGCTCGACGGCTCCTACGGGCGCCTCACCGAGGCGCGGGTCAAGGCCTACCAGAAGTCCAAGGGCCTGGCGGTCACCGGCGTGACCGACGCCAAGGTCTGGAAGGCGTTGATGGCCTAGGGCCGTCAGCCGGGGTCGGTGACGCCCTCGGACTGCAGGCGCGCCGCCAGCACGGCCGGGTCGGGCTCGCCCCGGCTGAGCACCAGCGAGCCGTCGGCCGCCCACACCGTCAGGGCGAGCCGGAGCAGCAGCGCCGTGTCGGTCGTGCCGGTGTGCACCCGCTGCGGCCCGCCGGTCGAGCCGGTCGGAAGGTCCGCGTAGGTCAGCAGCGCCCCGGCGGCCCGCAGGGCGGGCTCGCTGCCGCCCGGCTCGGACCAGCCGTCGAAGACGTCGCCGTGCGTGGCGAGCTCACGCGCCTCGTCGACCACACCGGCCGGCACCGCGCCGGCAGCCGAGCGGGCCAGGGCGGCCAGGGTGACCAGCACCGCCTCGGGCGCTGCAGCCGCGACGACGACGGCATCCGTCACGACGACGTCGGGCCCAGCGGTGGTGGCGGCCGAGGACGCGGGGCCGTCACCGGCATCCGCGCTCGTGCGGTGGGCGGGCACCTCGACGCAGGCCCCCACCGACCAGGCCGCGAACGCCCAGTAGAGGGTGCGCCAGTGCGGGGGGAGGTCGAGCAGCACCACCGAGCCGGGGCCCGCGTCGAGGTCGTCGCGCAGGAGGTTGGCCGCCTTGGCGACCCAGTTGGCGAGCACCCGGGCGGAGAGCTCGATGCGCTCGCCCCGGGTGGGGGAGTCGGTGTCGTCGTAGACGGTAATGCGCGGCCGGCCCGGGTCGGCGGACACCAGCCGGCGCAGCAGGGCGGCCGGGGACTCGGGTGCGGTGCTCACCGTGGCGACCCTAGTGCGAGGCGGGCCGGGGTGTGGTCCCGCGGCCACTAGGCTCGCTGGCATGAGCGCCCGCACGGTCATCACCTTCGGCACCTTCGACGTGTTCCACGTCGGCCACATCCGGGTGCTGCAGCGCGCCGCGGCGCTGGGCGACAAGCTCGTCGTGGGCGTCTCGGCCGATGCGCTCAACATCGCCAAAAAGGGCCGGGCGCCGGTCTACAGCCAGGACGAGCGGATGGAGATCGTCGCCAGCCTGCGGGTGGTCGACGAGGTCTTCGTCGAGGAGTCCCTCGAGCTCAAGCGCGACTACATCCTCGAGCACGGGGCCGACGTGCTGGTGATGGGCGACGACTGGGCCGGCAAGTTCGACTGGGTGAGCGACGTCTGCGAGGTGGTCTACCTGCCACGCACGCCCTCGGTGTCGACCACCGGCATCATCGAGCACATCGCCAGCATGGGGTCGTGAGGGCCCGCCTCCTCCCCGCGCTCGCCGTCGGATCGGCCCTGTGGGTCGTCGCGGTGAGCGCCGTCGCCGCTGTCCTGTCGGCGGTGGGCTGGTGGTCACCGTGGGCCGCCTGGCCCGTGGGTCTGGTTCTCGCGGTGGGGTGTTGGTGGTGCGTGCGCCTGCTGCCACCGGTGCGGATGCCGGTCGCGGCGTCGGTGGCGCTGGTCGCCGTGGTCGTCGGCTTCACCGCGTGGGCGGGCGCGACGCACTCCGAGCAGGTGCTGCCGCGGCGGGACGCCGCGAGCAACCTGCAGGCCGCGGTCAGCCTGGCGACCACGCACTCGCGGGTGGTGGCGGTCGACGCCGACTCGGTCGGGGGTGCCGGGGTGCTCGACCTGCCGGGGGTGACCCTGGCCAGCCCGGCGTTCTTCGAGGTCGGCTCGAGCGCGTCTCCCGCCGTGCAGCCGCAGTTCGTCGTGGGGCCGGCCGTGGTCTACGCGTTCGGCTGGTGGGCCGGGGGAGCGGGGGCGGCCATGCTGCTGCCGGCGCTGGCGATGGGGCTGGCGCTGCTGGCCCTCGGCCTGCTGGTCGCCCGGGTGGCCGGCCCGTGGGTGGGGGTCGCGACTGCGGCCGTGACCGGCATCCTCTTCCCGGTCGTCCACACCGCGCGCGCGACCTACTCCGAGCCCCTGGCGATGCTGACCGTGACGGCCGGGCTGCTGGCGGTCACGCTGGCCGTCGCCGCGGGTCGGGATGCCGCGGGCCCGAGTGCACGCTTCTTCGGCGACGCGTCGTCGCAGGGGATGGCGGTCGGCCGGGCGCCGCTGCGCTCCCTGGTGCTGCGCGACGCCTCGGCGCGGGCCGGCCTGCTGGCGGGCGTGCTCGTCGGTGGCACCGGGCTGGTGCGCGTCGACGCCCTGCGCGAGGTCGTGCTGCTGCTGCCGGTGCTGGCCCTGGGTGCGGCGTTCCGCGCTCGCTGGCCACGGCCGGTGCTCCTCGGGTTGGCCGGGTCGCTGCTGGTGTCCGCCGTGGCTGCGGTCGGCCTGTCGTGGCAGTACCTCGCGTCGATCGCCGGCAGCCTGCTGCCGCTGCTGGCGCTGGGGGTGCTCATCGGTGGCGGGTCGTGGGTGGCCCTCGTGCTGTGGCGTCGCGGGTGGCGTCTGCCGCCGGTCGTGGCGCGGTGGCTGCCCGACGTGGCGGCGGGCGCCGTCGTGGTGGCCGGGCTCTACCTCGCGAGCCGGCCGCTGTGGCAGACCGTGCGCCAGAGCCCGGACGACCCCGGGGCGCGCTACGTCGCGGGCATGCAGGCGCGGCAGGGGCTGCCGGTCGACGGCGGGCGCACCTACGCCGAGCAGAGCGTGGCCTGGTTGTCCTGGTACGTCGGGCCGGTGGCCCTGGCGGTGGCGCTGGTCGTGCTGGCCGCCCTCGTGCGGCGGGCCGTGCTGTCGGCGGGGTCGCGCCGGGTCGACACGTGGCTGCCCGCGCTGTTCGTGGCGGCGGGGTCGACGCTGCTCACCCTCGCCCGCCCCGGCATCACGCCCGACCACCCGTGGGCCGACCGCCGGCTGCTCATCGCGCTGCCCCTGGCCGTGGCCCTGGTGTCCGCCGGCGTCGGCTGGGCGCTGCGCCGTGCCTCCGCCTCGGGTCGCCGGTGGGTGGGCGTGGCGGTGGCCGTCGTCGTCGGGGCGCTGGTGGTCGTGCCGGCCGCAACCGCCACCTGGCCGCACCGGGCCGGCGGGGTCGAGCGCGGGTCGCTGGCCGCCGTCGCGACGGTGTGTCAGCAGCTGGACCCCGAGACCGACGTCGTGCTGGCCGTCGACTCCCGCGCCGCCAACGAGTGGCCGCAGGTGGTGCGTGG
>JBBQNZ010000016.1:0-40112 GCA_038330415.1 Actinomycetales bacterium
CGCGCCGGTAGACGCCGGGGGTCGAGGTGCGAACGAGCGGAGCGGCCACGGTCGGCCGATGTTGTCACTTTCGTTGTCACCCGGCAAGGTGGCAAGTCACCACGAAGGGAGGGAGACCTTTCACATGCCAGTCCCTCAGCGGTATCTGGCCAATGGGCCGTGTCGGGCTCGAACCGACGACCTTGGGATTAAAAGTCCCCTGCTCTGCCAACTGAGCTAACGGCCCGGGGGCATTCTGACGCCTCCGGGGCCCGGCGGGTCGCGACGGGGGCCACCGGGGGGTGCCATCCTGCGGCGGCAGAGCAAACCACCGGAGGGATCGCCCGTGGCCGTGCACCTCACCCCCGACCAGATCGCCGCCATGCTCGAGGTCGAGCCGGACGTCGTGGTGAACGCCGCCGAGGAGGTGGGCGTACCGGTGTACCAGGGTCAGATCGACCGGGTCCTGCTCGCCGAGGCCCTTGTCGCCGCCGGGCACCACCTGGCCCCCGTCGCGTCCGAGCGGCTCCTGCGCACCGGCGACGCCTCGTCGGGGTAGCCCGCGCCACGACGCGCGCTCCCCCTCGTGCTACCGCCCGTCCGCCTGGGGCAGGCGCGCCGCGCCGCGCCGAGCGGGCTTCGCCGACGGGGGCGGCACCATCGGGCCGATGTCGCCGTCGGGCGCCTCGTCGAGGTCGACGATCACCGGCGCGTGGTCGCTCGGGCCGGTGCCCTTGCGTGCCTGGCGGTCCACCCACGCCGCCTGCACCCGCGCCGCGACATCTGCCGAGGCGAGGGCGAGGTCGATCCGCATGCCGAGGTCCTTGTGGAACATGCCGGCGCGGTAGTCCCAGTAGGTGAAGATCCGCTCCGACGGCCACCGGTCGCGCACCACGTCACGCAGGCCCAGCGACATGAGGTCGGCCAGCGCCGCGCGCTCCGCGGGCGTCACGTGGGTGTGGCCGGCGTAGGCCTCCGGGTCGAAGACGTCCACGTCGGCGGGGGCGATGTTCATGTCGCCGACGACGATCGCGTCGTCCGGCCCCGCCGCCACCACCTCCCGCAGCGCGGCGAGCCACGCGAGCTTGTAGCGGTAGTGGTCCGAGTCGGGTTGGCGCCCGTTCGGGACGTAGAGGCAGTGAACCCGCACCCCGCCGCACGTCGCGGCGACCGCCCGGGCCTCCGGCCCCTCCCAGTCCGGTGCCCCGGCGAGGCCCGTCACCACGTACTCGAGGCCCACCCGCGAGAGGATCGCGACGCCGTTCCACTGGTTCGTGCCGTGGTGGGCGACCTCGTAGCCGAGGGCACGAAGCCGGTCGTAGGGGAACTGCTCGTCCTTGGCCTTGGTCTCCTGCATCAGCAGCACGTCGACGTCGGTGCGGGCCAGCCAGGCCTCCACGCGGTCGATGCGGGAGCGGATCGAGTTGACGTTCCAGGTGGCGATACGCACCTCCTCACCCTACCCACGGGTACGCGGCGCTCCCGGCGCCAGGCTCCCGGCATACAGTTCCTCCACCATGAGCACCGCACTCGTCACAGGAGCCTCCGCCGGCATCGGCCGCGCCTTCGCCGAACGCCTCGCCCGCGAGGGCACCGACCTGGTGCTCGTGGCCCGCGACGCTGCCCGCCTCGAGGAGCTCGCGACCGGGTTGCGGGCCCGCCACGGGGTGGCCGTCGAGGTGCTGGTGGCCGACCTGTCCGACCGGGTGGCGACCGCCTCCGTCTGCGCCCGACTCCACGACGACGTGCGGCCGATCGAGCTCCTCGTCAACAACGCCGGGTTCGGGCTGAACGGCTCCTTCCTCGACAACGACCTCGCCGCCGAGGAGGCCGGGCTCGACGTCATGGTGCGCGCGGTCATGCTCACATGCCACGCCGCGGGGCGGGCGATGCGCGAGCGCGGGCACGGCGCCATCCTCAACGTGTCGTCGGTCGCCGGCTTCATCGCCAACGGCACCTACTCGGCCGAGAAGGCGTTCGTCACCGTGTTCACCGAGGGCCTGGCCGGTGAGCTGGCCGGCACGGGGGTCACGGCCACGGCAGTGTGTCCCGGCTTCACGCACACCGAGTTCCACGCCCGGGCCAGCATCAAGATGTCGGCGCTGCCGGAGTCGCTCTGGCTGGATGCCGACGACGTGGTGCAGCAGGCCCTCACCGACGTGGCCCGCGGCAAGGTCGTCTCGGTGCCCGGGCTGCAGTGGAAGGTGATCACGGCGGGGGTCCGGGTGCTGCCCCGCCCATTGCTGCGCGGCGGCACCCTGCGCCGGCTCGACCGGTTCCGACGGCCCGGCACGTCGGGCGGCTAGGGCCGGCTGGGGGCCGCCGGTATCAGGCGCGCTCGCGGACCCTCCTTGCTGGTGACCCGCGGCGTGCGCGGGCATTCGTGTGAAGGAGCACTGCCATGGCCGCGGTCAGCTGGAAGATCCTGTCGACGTTCGCCGACATCCCACCCCAGGCGTGGGACGCCATCCACCCGCACGGGCCGGTGAGTGCTCAGCTCTTCGGCCGCCGCCGTGGGGATGCCGTCTCGCTCAACCCCCAGCCGCTGCCACCGATCGAGGCGGTCGTCGGGGCGCAGCTGCTCGAGAACGTGCTGGTCTCGGCGATCATCATCGTCGGCGGCAGGGACACCGGTGAGGCTGCCGGTCTGCTGCGGGCCGAGATCGACGACTGGTGCGGCACCGGCTGGCCGCACAAGTGGCCCAAGCCGAAGCAGCCGAAGGGCTGGGACGACAGCCAGGTCTTCGCCGGTGCCGCGCTGGCTGCCGCCAACCTGGCCGCGCAGTACGACCACTCCCCCCAGGTGCAGGACGCCCTCGGCGCCGCCGCGGAGCAGCTCGCCGAGGCCGCTGCGGCGCGCTGAGACCGCCCGTCGCATCGGGGGGAGAACCCCCTCGCCAGGCTCGGCGACCCGGCCTACCATCGGACGATGGTTCCGGGCGCCGAGCCAGAGGTGCTGCGCGAGTACCGCCACCTCCTGCGCACCGCCTCCGCCGACTGGCAGGAGACGGCGCACCGGCACGCGCTGTTGGCGCTCGGGCCGCAGGGGCGCGGGAGGCTGCTCGTCGAGCTGCAGCGGCTGCTGCTCTCGGGAACCCGGCTGGGGCGCGACGACGTGCACGCGCTCGCCCGGCTCGTCGTGCTCGCCGAGCGGCGCAGCCCCCGCATCCTGCTCGATGGGCTGCCCCGCAACCTGCGCGACGACCTGGCGGTGGCCGTGGTCGGCAGCCCGATCGGCCGGATGCTGCGGGCCGGCATCGACGTCTGGGACGGGCACGACCCCGACCCCCTGCCCACCCCACCGCCCGACCCTGACCACCACCAGCGCTGGTTCCAGCAGCGTGCAACGCCCGGAGCCGCCGGCGAGCTGTCGGTCTTCCTGCACCCGTACCGCCGTCCCAACCGCTGACCGGCGCCGGCCGCCGACGGCATACGGTAGGCGCGTGACCGACATCGCTGCCGACCGCGCCCGCCTGCTCGAGATCGTCCGCGCCAAGGCGATCGTGCACGGCCGGGTGACCCTGTCCTCCGGCAAGGAGGCCGACTACTACGTCGACCTGCGCCGCATCACGCTCGACGGAGAGGCCGCCCCACTGGTCGGCCGGGTCATGCGCGACCTCGTCGCCGACCTCGACTTCGACGCCGTCGGAGGGCTCACCCTGGGGGCCGACCCGGTGGCAACCTCGATGCTGCACGCCGCGGCAGTCGCCGGTGACCGGCTCGACGCGTTCGTGGTGCGCAAGGCCGGCAAGGCGCACGGCCTGCAGCAGCGCATCGAGGGGCCGTCGATCGAGGGCCGGCGGGTGCTCGTGGTCGAGGACACCTCCACGACCGGGTCCTCACCGCTGGATGCCGCGCGCGCGGCCCAGGAGGCCGGCGCCACCGTCATGGCCGTGGCGACCATCGCCGACCGCGCCACCGGTGCCGCCGAGAAGTTCGCGGATGCCGGGTTCGAGTACCGGTACGTCTTCGGTCTCGAGGATCTCGGCCTGGCCTGACGGTCCTCCGGCAGCACCCCGACGCCGGGCCCCGCGGTGCCCGGCGTCGGGGTGCCGTGGGTCACTGGTGCACCACCTGCTTGACCTCGCCGCTCTGCACCCGCTCGTAGTAGCTGTGGATGGTGGAGCGGGTCACCTTGGCCAGGAGGTAGAGGCCGATGATGTTCGGGATGCCCATCAGGAAGATCATCGAGTCGGAGAAGTTGATGACCGGCCCGAGGGCGGCCGCCGACCCGATGACGGTGAAGACCAGGAACAGGCCCTTGAAGACGTTCTCCGCGAGCACGTTGTCGCCGAAGAGGTAGCCCGTCGCCTTCATGCCGTAGTACGACCAGCTGATCATCGTCGAGAACGCGAAGAGCACGACCGCGAAGGCCAGCACCACCGGGAACCACGGCAGCACCGTCTCGAACGAGCGTGACGTGAGGTCGACCCCGCCGAGCTCGCTGGCGTCGGGGTCGTTCCACGTCCCCGTGATGACGATGGTCAGCGCGGTCATGGTGCAGATGACGACGGTGTCGATGAAGGGCTCGAGCATGGCGACGAAACCCTCGGTCGCGGGCTCCCTCGTCTTGACGGCCGAGTGCGCCACCGATGCCGAGCCAAGGCCGGCCTCGTTGGAGAAGGCGGCCCGCTGGAAGCCGACGATGAGTGCTCCGATCGCCCCGCCGGCCACGCCCTCTGGGCTGAACGCGCCGGTGAGGATCTCACCGAAGGCCCCCGGGACGGCGCTGAGGTTGGCGAAGATGACGATGACGCACGCCGTGAGGTAGAGGACGGCCATGAACGGCACGACCTTCTCGGTGACCTTGGCGATGCTCTTGATGCCGCCGATGATGACCGCGCCCGCAGCCGCCGCGAAGAGGAGCCCGATGATCCAGGGCGAGTCCGCGAAGATGCTGTCGTCGCCGCCGGTGACTGCCACGATCTGGGCCGTGGCCTGGTTGGACTGGAACATGTTGCCGCCGCCGAGCGCGCCGCCGACCATGCAGATGGAGAAGAGCACGGCGAGGACCTTGCCCAGTCCTCCCATCCCACGCTCGGCGAGGCCGTCGCGCAGGTAGTACATGGGCCCGCCGGAGACCGACCCGTCAGCGTGCTCGCGCCGGTACTTCACGCCGAGCGTGCACTCGGCCATCTTGGTCGCCATGCCGAGCAGGCCGGCGAGGATCATCCAGAACGTGGCTCCGGGGCCACCGAGGGAGATGGCAATGGCGACGCCGGCGATGTTGCCCAGCCCGACGGTCCCGGACACGGCCGTGGCGAGCGCCTGGAAGTGCGAGACCTCGCCGGCGTCGTTCGGGTCTGAGTAGCGGCCGCGGACCAGGTCGATCGACAGGCGTGGGCCCCGCACCTGCATGAAGCCGAGGTAGACCGTGAAGAACGCACCGGCGGCGACGAGCCAGGCGACGATGAGGGGCACCTCGGTGCCGAAGAGCGGGACGGCGTAGAAGACGATCCCGGTGACCCAGTCGGAGAGGCTCGTGAAGATGTCGACGATGTTCATCAGGGCACCACCGTCACGGGGACCGTGGTGGACTGCACGAGCCGGCTGGCGACGCTGCCGAAGACCGCGGCGCGTACTCCTGAGTCACCGGTGCGACCGACGATCACGTGGACGGCACCGACCTCGTCGGCGATGTCGAGCAGCGTGTCCGACGGGCGACCGTGGCGCACGATCTCCGTGTGGGGCACCGAGCCGCGGTCGGCGATCTCGGCCATCGGGGTCAGCACCTGGTCGGTTGCGGCCTGGATCTCGCGCTGCTTCTCCCGGTGCCGGTGCTCGTTCTCCGTGGGCGTCTGGAAGGAGAACGGCGTCCACGGGATGACGTGCGCCAGGACGACCTTCCACGAATTTCGTTGGGCGCGATCAACGGCGAACTCCACCGCGCGGGTGGACGCTGCGCTGTTGTCGACGCCGACGACGATGGTGTCCATGGCGGGCCTCTCGATCGGGAGCGGTGCGATGGGCACAGGACCCTATCGAGGATGTGACGCACATCACTGGTTAGGAGCCATAGGATTTCTGCAGCGCCCGCAGCCCGAGGAGAACCAGTGATCGTCACCATCGCCGTCGTCGTCCTGCTCGTCGCTGTCATCGGCTGGGCGGTCGTCACCTACAACGGGCTGATCAAGCTGCGCAACCTGGTGCAGGAGGCCTGGCGCCAGATCGACGTCGAGCTGACCCGCCGGCACGACCTGATCGGCAACCTCGTCGAGACCGTCAAAGGCTATGCCGCGCACGAGCGGGGCACCCTCGAGGACGTCGTCAAGGCCCGCTCGGCCGCCATGGCGCCGGGCCAGTCGCCCGCGGCCCAGGCCCAGAGCGAGGACATGCTCAGCCAGGCGCTCGGCCGGCTGCTCGCGATCGTCGAGGCCTACCCCGACCTCAAGGCCAACCAGAACTTCCTGGCCCTGCAGAACGAGCTGACCGCCACCGAGGACCGCATCGCCTCGGCGCGCCGCTACTACAACGCGACCGTGCGCGACCTCAACACCAAGGTCGAGACCGTGCCGAGCAACATCATCGCCGGGGTGTTCAGCATCGACCGCGCCGAGTACTTCGAGGCCGTCGGCGAGGAGCGCGAGGCGCCGCGCGTCGACTTCGGCCAGCGCGAGGCCGTCATCCCACCGCCGAGCTCGTATGCCGCGGGCTCACCCGCCGTCGCCGAGGCACCCGCCCCTCCCACGGTCACCCCGGCCGCCGAACCCCAGGACACGCCGCCGGCATCCCCAGCCGGCCCGGGCAACACCCCGCCCGCTCCTCCCACCTGACCCGCCGCCGGGTTCGAGGTGATGTTCTGACCCGTGGTGGCAGCCGAACACCTCGAACCAGCAGGGTCCGGCGTCCACCGGTCGGTGGACGACCGGTCCACCGCGTGGCCGTCGCGCCCGGAACCCTGCGTGGCGCAGGCTGGGCCCATGGCAGACGCGATCACCATCCGGGGACTCACCAAGACCTACGCGGACCACACCGCCGTCAACGGGCTCGACCTCGACATCCGCACCGGCGAGTGCTTCGCCCTGCTCGGCCCCAACGGCGCCGGCAAGACGACCACCGTCGAGATCCTCGAGGGTTTCCGCTCCCGCGACGCCGGAGAGGTGCGGGTGCTCGGCGTCGACCCGCAGGGCGCCGGCCAGCCGTGGCGCAACCGGGTCGGCATCGTGCTGCAGACCACGGGCGGCCTCGACCTGCTCACCCCACGCGAGGCGCTCAGGAGCACGGCGAAGGCCTACTCCGCCCCGCGCGAGGTGGATGACGTGCTCGCCTCCGTCGGCCTCCACGACAAGGCCGACGCCCGGATCGTCGGCCTGAGCGGCGGCCAACGGCGCCGGCTCGACGTGGCGCTGGGCATCATCGGCCGCCCCGAGCTGCTCTTCCTCGACGAGCCCACCACCGGGTTCGACCCCCAGGCCCGTCGCGACTTCTGGGAGCTCATCCGGGCGCTCGCCACCGAGGGCACGACCATCCTGCTCACCACCCACTACCTCGACGAGGCCGAGAACCTCGCCGACCGCGTCGGGGTCATCGCCGCCGGGCGGCTGCTGGCCCTCGACACCCCCGACGCGCTCGGTGGGCGCAGTGCGGAGGAGGCCACGGTCTCGTGGGAGGAGGGCGGCATCCGGCGCCACCTGACCACCTCCACCCCGACGGCCGAGGTCGCCCGCCTCGCGGCCCGGATGCCGGACGGCGAGGTTCCCGCGCTCACCGTCACCCGGCCCTCGCTCGAGGACACCTACCTCAGCCTGATCGCCCCCCACGTCGGCCACGAGACCTCGGCTGCCGACGCCACCCACGACTCCATGGAGGTGCCCGCATGAGTGCCATCGCCCTCGGCCTGGACCGTACGGTGCTCGAGCTGAAGATGTACACGCGCGAGAAGGAGGCGGTCTTCTTCTCCTTCCTCTTCCCGATCCTGCTGCTCGCGCTGTTCTCGGTGATCTTCTCCAGCCAGTTCAAGGACCAGGGCGCCACCGGGATGACCGCCGGCGGCTACTTCCTGCCCGGCATGCTCTCGGCCGGCGTGCTGCTCACCAGCTACCAGACCATGGCGATGTCCGTGGCCAGCGAGCGCGACGACGGCACGCTCAAGCGCCTGCGGGCCACCCCGATGCCCCCGGTCGCCTACTTCCTCGGCAAGGTCGGGCTGGTCGCGATCTCCTCCACCCTGCAGGTCGCCCTTCTCCTGCTCGTGGCGCGGGTCTTCTTCGGCGTGCACCTGCCCACCACGGCCGACCGCTGGGCGGTGTTCGCCCTGGTGTTCACCCTCGGGGTGTTCGGCGGCACCGTGCTCGGCATCGCCTACTCGTCGATGGCCACCTCGCGCACCATCGGCGCGGTCGTCATCGGGCCCCTGCTCATCCTGCAGTTCATCTCCGGGGTCTACATCGCGTTCGACGACGTGCCGACCTGGCTGCAGCAGATCGCCTCGGTGTTCCCGCTGAAGTGGATCGCGCAGGGCATGCGTTCGGTGTTCTACCCCGCCGACCTCGCCTCGGCCGAGATGGCCGGGTCGTGGGAGACCGGCCGCACCACCATGGTGCTGCTGGCCTGGGCGGTGGGTGGGCTGGTGCTGTGCGTGCTCACCTTCAAGTGGTTCAAGCGCGGCACCACCTGAGCGGCACGTCACAATGAGCGACGTGACGGCGACAGGCGCAAGCTCGCGCGAGGAGTTCGGCGCCATGTGGCGGCGGCAGCAGCCCTACTGGCACGCCGTCTTCGCCATCGTGTGGGCCGCCGCGGTCGTCGTGACCCTGCTCGACGACCCCGGCCCGCACGGCCGCGGCCCGTCGCTCGCGCTCCTCGGGGTCATCGCGCTCGCCTATGTCGTGCTGGGCACGCGGGGGATGACCAACCGCTCCATCCGCTGGGCCGTGGCCTACCAGGTCGTGGCGTGGACGGCACTGCTCGGCATCCAGTGGGTCGACTCCGGCACCCAGGCGTGGCTGCTCTACTTCGCGCTCTTCCCACAGCTGTGGGCGATGCTGCCGACGCGGTGGGCCGTGGTGGGCACGGCGGTCGTCGTCAGCGCCTTCTCGGTGGTGCGCTGGGCCCAGCTCGGCTTCTCCACGGAGAGCCTCGCCGAGATCCTCATCTCCAGCGTCATCTCGATGGGCCTGTCCCTCTCCCTGGGGCTGTTCATCAACCGGATCGTCGGCGAGGCGGAGAGCCGCGCCGAGACCATCGACGAGCTGCGCGCCACCCAGGCCCGACTCTCGGCCGCCCAGCGTGACCGCGGCGTGCACGAGGAGCGCGAGCGCATCTCGCGCGAGATCCACGACACCCTGGCGCAGGGCTTCACCTCCGTCGTCGCCCTGTCCCGCGCGGCGCAGGCCGCCCTCGCCCGGGGCGACACCGCGGCGGCGGGTGAGCGGCTCGCGCTCATCGAGCACACGGCATCCGACAACCTCGACGAGGCGCGCCTGATCGTCGCCGAGCTCACGCCCGGGCACCTGCAGTCGCGCACCCTCGGCGAGGCCCTCGAGCGGCTGGGCGCGGCGGTGACGAGCGAGACCGGGCTGCACGCCGACGTGCGGGTGGCCGGCGACCCGGTGCCGCTCGGCGGGTCGGCCGAGGTCGTCATCCTGCGCACCGCCCAGGAGGCGCTGTCGAACGTTCGGCGGCACGCGTCGGCGGCCCGGGTCGACCTCGTCCTGGCCTACGACGACCCCGACGAGGTGGTGCTGACCGTGCACGATGACGGCCTCGGGTTCGACCCTGACGGCGCGCGGCCGGGTTTCGGGCTCGACGGTGCGCGGGCCCGGGCGGCCGAGGTCGGCGGGGCGGTGCAGGTGCTCAGCGAGCCGGGCACCGGCACCACGCTGCGCCTGGTGGTGCCGCGGTGATCAGGCTGCTCGTGGTCGACGACCACCCGGTGGTGCGGGCCGGCATGGTCGCGGTGCTGGGGGAGGAGAGCGACTTCGAGGTGGTGGGGGAGGCGGCCAACGGCGCGGAGGCGCTCGGGCTGGTGCCGCGGCTGCATCCCGACGTCGTGCTGATGGACCTGCGGATGCCGGTCATGGACGGCGCCGAGGCCACCGCCCGGATCACGGCGGAGGCCGGTGCCCCGCAGGTGCTGGTGCTGACGACCTACGACACCGATGCCGACATCGTTCGGGCCGTGGAGGCCGGTGCCCGCGGGTACCTGCTCAAGGACGCGCCGACCGCGCTGCTGGCCGACGCGATCCGGCGGGCGGCCCGGGGCGAGACGGTGCTGGCGCCCCCGGTGGCGGCCCGGCTGGCCGACCGGCTGCGGGCACCCGCGCGGCCCGAGCTCACCGGGCGCGAGGTCGAGGTGCTGGGGCTCGTGGCGCGGGGGCTCTCCAACGCCGACATCGGGCGGGCGCTGTTCATCGGGGAGGCGACGGTCAAGACGCACCTCCTGCGGGCCTTCGCGAAGCTCGGGGTCACCGACCGCACGGCAGCCGTGACCGCGGCCTACGCGTCGGGGCTGATCGACCTACCCCGGAACTGAACCAGTGGGTCAGGCGGAGCCGTCGCGCACGTCCTCGACGGCATCGGTGACCGTCTCGGCGGTGGCCGCGGCGACGGCCTTGGCCTCGCGGCGGTGCTTGAGGTACTCGTAGATCATCGGCAGCACCGAGAGGAAGACGATGAGCAGGATCGCGGCCTCGAGGTTGTCGCGGATGATCGGGATGCCGCCGAGGAAGTAGCCGGCCAGGGTGACGATGCCGACCCAGAGGGCGGCGCCGACCGCCGACCAGGTGAAGAAGTGCCGGCGGTTCATCCGGCCGATGCCGGCCACGAGCGTGATGTAGGTGCGCACGATCGGCACGAAACGGCCGATGACCAGGGCCTTGGCACCGTGCTTCTCGAAGAAGTCGTGGGTCTGGTCGAGGTACTTCTTGCGGATGATCCGCCCGTCGTGGTTGCGCAGCGGAGCCCCGACCGCCCGGCCGATCTCGTACCCGACGACGTTGCCCATGAAGGCCGCGACGAACAGCGCCGGGATGGCGACGACCAAGGGGATGTCGAGCTCGCCGCCCGCGATGAAGATGCCGATCGCGAACAGGAGCGAGTCGCCCGGGAGGATCGGGAAGAACAGCCCGCACTCGACGAAGACGATGACCAGCGAGATGAAGAAGAAGGCGGTCCCGTAGGTGTCGAGGAGGTACTGGGGGTCCATCCAGTTGGGCCCGAGTGCGTGCATCACGGGGTCAAGGGTACGGGGACGACGCCGGCATCCCCGCCGCTGCGGCCTGTGCGGTGCCTGCGGACACGTACGGCGGGGGCGACCGCAGTGCGGGCAGCCGGCAAGGGGTTTCGTGCTTCGGCGATACATTGAGCGACGGAACGGGCCGCCCCAGCCTCCCGCCGGCCCCGAAAACGAAGGATCCCCGCATGTCCGTCACCTCCCCCGCCCGCTGGTTCGGTGCGGCCCTCGTCGGGTCCGCCGTCGTCGCCCTCGCCGCGTGCGGCTCCCCCGTCGAGGAGGCCGGCTCGTCGAGCTCCGCCAGCGCCTCCGCCTCGGCCTCGGCCACCTGCGACCCGGCGTCGATGAAGACCAAGACCGCCGGCACCCTGACGATCGGCACCGACAAGCCCGCCTACCAGCCCTGGTTCGTCGACGACGACCCGAGCAACGGCAAGGGCTACGAGTCGGCCGTGGCCTACGCCATCGCCGACCAGCTCGGCTACGCCAAGGACAAGGTCACCTGGGTCGTGGCGCCGTTCAACACGGTGATCGCCCCCGGCGAGAAGGCCTTCGACATGGACCTCAACCAGGTGTCGATCAGTGACGAGCGCAAGAACGCCGTCGACTTCTCCTCCGGCTACTACGACGTGCGCCAGGCCGTCATCACCTACAAGGGCAGCCCGATCGACGGCAAGACCACCGTCGCCGACCTCAAGGACGCCAAGTTCGGCGCCCAGGTGGGCACCACGTCCTACACCGCCGCCAAGGAGCAGATCGCGCCGAGCCAGGAGGTGGCGGTGTTCGACACCAACGACCTCGCCGTGCAGGCGCTGAAGAACAAGCAGATCGACGGCATCGTCGCCGACCTGCCGACGGCGTTCTACATGACCGCGGCCCAGCTCGACGACGGCGTCATCGTGGGCCAGCTGCCCAACGCCGGTGGCACGCCCGAGCAGTTCGGCGCCGTGCTCGACAAGGGCAGCCCGCTCACCGCGTGCATCACCCAGGCGGTCGACGCGCTGCGGGCCGACGGCACCCTCGACACGCTCGTCGCTCAGTGGCTGTCGACGCAGGGTGCGCCCGAGCTGAAGTAGCACGACATGTCGGGGGGCACCTCGCAGCAGGCGGGACCCACGGCGGCCGACGCCGCCGGACCGTGGGTCCCGTCCGCGCTCGAGCAGGAGCGTCGCGCCTACCGCAGCGCCCGGGCCCGCCGCTCCTCGGTGATCGCCGCCGTCTCGACCGTTGCCCTGGTGGGCGTGGCCGTCGGTCTCGTCGTCACCTCACCCGGCTGGCAGCGGGTCAAGGAGACCTTCTTCAGCTGGGACAAGGCCGTCGACTCCTTCCCGGCCGTGCTCGAGGGCCTCTGGCTGAACATCCGGGTGATGCTGATCTGCGCTGTGCTGATCGCCATCTTCGGCCTGACCCTGGCCGTGATGCGCACCATCCGCGGCCCGGTCGCCTTCCCGCTGCGCCTCTTCGCCACGGCCTACGTCGACCTCTTCCGCGGCCTGCCGCTGCTCCTCGTGCTCTTCCTGCTCGGCTTCGGTGCCCCCGCGCTGCGGCTGTCCGGCCTGCCCAACTCGGCGCTCTTCTGGGGCGCCACCGCGCTCGTGCTCTCGTACTCGGCCTACGTCGCCGAGGTGTTCCGGGCCGGCATCGAGTCGGTGCACCCCTCGCAGCGGGCCGCCGCCCGCTCGCTCGGCCTCAGCTACGGCCAGACCCTGCGCCACGTCGTGCTGCCGCAGGCGGTGCGGCGCGTGGTTCCTCCCCTGATGAACGACCTGGTCTCGCTGCAGAAGGACTCCGGCCTGATCGCGGTGCTCGGCGTCATCGACGCCATCCGCGCCGCCCAGATCGAGACGGCATCCGACTTCAACTTCACCCCCTACGTCGTGGCGGGCGCCCTGTTCGTCGCCCTGACCATCCCGATGGCCCGGTTCACCGACCACCTCGCGCGCAAGCAGGGGATGCACGGCGCGACGGGGTCGCTGTGAGGTCGCCGCGATGAGCCTGCTGCAGCTCGACGGCATCCGGAAGTCGTTCGGCGACAACGTGGTCCTGCGCGACATCGACCTCGTCGTCGAGCGCGGCCAGTGCGTGGTGCTGATCGGCGCCAGCGGCTCGGGCAAGTCGACCCTGCTGCGCTGCGTCAACCTGCTCGAAGTGGTCGACGACGGCCGCATCCTCCTGGAGGAGGACGACATCACCGACCCCCGTGTCGACGCCGATGCCGTGCGCGCGCGGATGGGCGTCGTCTTCCAGGCCTACAACCTCTTCCCCCACCTCACGGTGCTCGACAACATCACCCTCGCGCCGGTGCGCGTGCACAAGGTGACCAAGGCCGAGGCACGTGAGCGGGCGATGGCCATGCTCGAGCGGGTCGGCCTGGCCGACCGCGCCAAGGCCCGCCCCGACGAGCTCTCCGGCGGCCAGCAGCAACGGGTCGCCATCGCGCGAGCCCTGGTCAACGACCCGACCCTGATGCTGCTCGACGAGGTCACCTCGGCGCTCGACCCCGAGCTGGTCGGCGAGGTGCTCGACCTGCTGCGCTCGCTCATCGACGAGGGGATGACGATGATCGTCAACACCCACGAGATGGGCTTCGCCCGCCAGGTCGCCGAGACGGTGTGCTTCCTGCACGACGGCGTCATCCACGAGCAGGGTCCGCCGGCGCAGGTGATCGGCGACCCGCGCGAGGAGCGCACCCGCCAGTTCCTCTCGCGCATCCACCCGTGAGCGCCGACGACGTCCCCGCGGTCGGGGTCGGCCCGTGGGTCGGCCCGTGGCCCGAGGGCGAGCACTGGGATGCCGACCTGCTGCGTGACGGCGACCGCCGCAACGTCGCCGACCGCTACCGCTACTGGCACATGGATGCCGTCGTCGCCGACCTCGACACCCGACGCCACCCCTTCCACGTCGCCATCGAGAACTGGGGCCACGACTTCAACATCGGCTCGGTGGTGCGCACCGCAAATGCGTTCAACGTCAATGCGTTCCACATCGTCGGGCGCCGCCGGTGGAACCGGCGGGGCGCCATGGTCACCGACCGCTACCAGCACGAGCTGCACCACGCCAGCGTTGCCGACCTCGCCGGGTGGGCGGCATCCGCGGGACGCGACGGGCACGGCATCCCGCTCATCGGCATCGACAACGTGCCGGGCTCGGTGCCGCTGGAGACCTACGACCTGCCCCGCGAGTGCGTGCTGGTGCTCGGGCAGGAGGGGCCGGGGCTGACGCCGGAGATGCTCGCGGCGTGCGACGTGGTGCTGCACATCGAGCAGTTCGGCTCGACCCGCTCGATCAACGCCGGGGCGGCCGGCGCCATCGCGATGCACGCCTGGGTGCGCCGGCACGTCTTCGGTCAGCACCCGGCCTGAGCTCCCCGGCATCCGGTAGACAGGGCCTTCACGCACGAAGTTCGGGGGCGTTGTCGATTCCGGCCGCTCCCGACCGTCATCGCGGTGAGGTCGCACGGTGCGACCTCACCCGAGTGAAGGAGATCGCCATGACCGAGTACGTCGTCCTCATCGTCGGAGACGCCGACCGCTGGTGGACCACGATGGATGCCGAGCAGCGCGCGGCCGGCTACGCCGAGTACACCCGCTTCGGCGAGGAGCTCGCCCGGCGTGGCCACAAGGTCACCGGAGGCGCCGAGCTGCACGCCACGGCCGAGGCGAAGCGCCTTCCGCGTGGCGGTGGTGCCGTCACCGACGGGCCGTTCGCCGAAGTCACCGAGCAGGTGGGCGGCTTCTACCAGGTCGAGAGCGACGACCTCGACGACCTGCTCGAATGCTGCCAGATCATCGCCGCCGTGGGCGACGGCATCGAGGTGCGGCGCACCGTGTCCGCGGAGGACCGGGCGTGAGCCGGCACCTGCTGCTGCTGCCGGCTCCCGAGGCCGAGTGGGCGCTGCTGCCCGCCGAGGAGCACGAGAAGGGGATGCGCTCGCACGAACAGTTCCACCGCGACCTGCGCGACGGCGGCCACCGGCTCGTCACCGCAGCCCCGCTGACGCCGTCGGCGACGGCGGTGTCGCTGCGGCCGGACGGCTCCGGCGGGGCGTTCGCCACCGACGGTCCGTTCACCGAGTCGGTCGAGCAGATCGTCGGGTTCTTCCTCATCGAGACCGACGACCGAGCCGACCTGCTGCGCATCTGCGCCGAGTTCGCCTCGCGCGGCGAGCTCATCGAGTTCCGTGACCTCGTGGGCCCCGACGACCACGACCACGGCGGCACGCCGGCGCAGGCCGGTGCGAGCGTCGGGGGCACCGCGCCGTGAGGTACGTGGTGCTCATGGCCTGTGACCCTGGGGTCTGGGAGCGCTCGACGCCCGATGAGCAGCAGGAGTTCTTCGACGCCCACGACGCTTTCGAGTTGGCGGTCGCGACCAAGGGCTCGAAGATCTCCGGGGCGGCGCTGGCCTCGGCCGACACGGCGACCACCCTGCGGCACTCCGGCGGCACCCTCACCGTCACCGACGGCCCGTTCGTCGAGCTGGTCGAGCAGCTCGCGGGGTTCTACCTCGTCGACCTGCCCGACCTCGACTCGGCCATCGCCGCCTGCGCCGAGCTGCCCCGCAGCTACACCGTCGAGATCCGCCCCGAGGTCGAGATCGAAGGTTACGAGCCTTCAAGTGACCTCTGACGAGGCCCTTGCCACGGTCGTGCGCGAGGAGTGGGGACGCCTCACCTCCCTGCTCCTCGCGCAGTTCCGTCGGCTCGACCTCGTCGAGGACGCCCTCGGGGATGCCGTGGAGGCCGCCGCCCGCACCTGGCCCCGCGACGGCGCCCCCGACCGGCCCGCGGCGTGGCTGATGACCGCGGCCCGGCGCCGGGTGCTCGACCGGTTGCGGGCCGAGGCAGTGGCCCAGCGCCGCGTGCCACTGCTCGTCGTCGACGCCCGTGAAGGAAAAGGAGCCCCGATGGCCGACCCCGGCGGTCTCCTCGAGGACGAGCGGCTGCGCCTGGTGCTGATGTGCTGTCACCCGGCACTCGCGGCCGAGGTGGCGTGCGCGCTGGCGCTGCGGCTCGTCGTGGGTGTCACGACGGCCGACATCGCGCGGCTCTTCCTCGTGCCCGAGCCGACCATGGCCGCCCGGCTGACCCGCGGCAAGCGCAAGATCGTGACCGCCGGCATCCCGTTCGCCGTGCCCGACGCGGCCGACCTCCCGGCACGCCTCGACACCGTCGCCCAGACCGCCTACCTCGCGTTCACCGCGGGCTACGCGCCGGGCAGCGGTCCCGACCTGGTGCGGGCCGAGCTGGCCGGGGAGGCGGTGCGGCTCGTGCGGGTCACCCTGGCCCAGTGCCCTGACGAGCCGGTGCTGTCGGCGCTGCTCGCGCTGCTGCTGCTGCAGCACTCGCGCCGCGGCGCCCGGTTGGGAGACGACGGGCGGCTCGTGCTGCTGCCCGACCAGGACCGTTCCCGGTGGCACCACGACGAGGTGGCCGAGGCGCTCGACGTCCTGACCCGGGTGCCGCCGCGTCCCACCTCCGCGCTCGCCCAGAGCTACCGGCTCCAGGCGCAGGTGGCGGCCGAGCACGCAACGGCGACAACGGCATCCGACACGCGGTGGGACGTGATCTGCGAGCGCTACGCCGACCTGGTCGCGCTCAACCCGTCACCGTCGGTGCGTCTCGCGGCGGCGGTGGCGCTGGCCGAGCGCGACGGGCCGCAGGCTGGTCTGGCGGCGCTCGACGGCCTCGACGAGGCGATGCCGCACAGCCACCGGCTTCCGGCGGTTCGGGGCGAGCTGCTCGCTCGGACGGGCCATTCCGCCGCGGCCGTCGAGGCGCTCGACCTGGCGATCACCCGCTGCGCCAACGACGTCGAGCGCGACCACCTCGTCCGCCGCCGAGACGAGCTGCGGGACACCATCGACCAATAGGTCGATCTTGTCCCGGGCGGGTTGGGGCAACTTTGACCTATTGGTCGATCCTGCCCCACCGGGGTGAGCTCGCACGCGGTGGGATGGGCGGATGACCGCTGACGACCTGCTCCAGCTGTTCGACTCCCAGGTGCGGCTGCACGACCGGGACGCCGCGCCCGGGTTCGTCGTCGACCGCGACGGCCCGGTGCACCGCACCTACCCGCCGGATGCCGGTGAGCGCGGCGCCATGGTCGAGTGCCCCGGCAGCCTGGGTGACGACCCGGACCGCTGGGTCGCCCGGCAGGTCGAGTTCTCCAGCGAGCGCGGCCAGGTCGTGGAGTGGAAGACCTACGGCTACGACCAGCCCGACTCGCGCCCCATCCTCATCGGGCTCGGCATGCATGCTGTCGCCGACACCCGGCCCTACCTGCTCGACCCCTCCCTGGTTGCCGCAGAACCGGGTTCGCGCACCCCCTGAAAAGGTCTCCGCAGCACCGCATCGGATGCCGTCCCGGAGCTACCGCCGGGTAGGTGAGCCTCAAGTGTGGCGAACCCGGATTAGTGGAAGGATCGAGGCGTACCGGCATTCACCACCTCACGAGGAGATCCACCGTGCCCATCGCAACGCCCGAGGTCTACGCCGACATGCTCGACCGAGCCAAGGCCGGCTCGTTCGCCTACCCGGCCATCAACATCACGTCGAGCCAGAGCGTGACCGCCGCGATCCGTGGTTTCGCTGAGGCCGGGTCCGACGGCATCATCCAGGTCTCCACGGGCGGCGCCGAGTACGCGTCGGGTTCGACCATCAAGAACATGGTCACCGGCTCGCTCGCCCTCGCTGCCTATGCGCACGAGGTGGCCAAGAACTACCCGGTCAACATCGCCCTGCACACCGACCACTGCCCCAAGCCCAAGCTCGACGGGTTCGTGCGCCCGCTCATCGCGGCGTCGGCCGAGCAGGTCAAGGCCGGTGGGCTGCCGATCTTCCAGAGCCACATGTGGGACGGCTCGGCCGTGCCGCTCGACGAGAACCTGCTGATCGCCCAGGAGCTGCTCGAGCTGTGCCGGGCCGCGCACATCATCCTCGAGATCGAGGTGGGGGTCGTCGGCGGCGAGGAGGACGGTGTCGCGAACGAGATCAACGAGAAGCTCTACTCGACGCCCGACGACGCCATCGCCACGGTGAAGGCGCTCGGCACCGGCGAGAACGGCTACTACATGACCGCGTTGACCTTCGGCAACGTGCACGGTGCCTACAAGCCGGGCGCCGTCAAGCTGCGCCCCGAGGTGCTCAAGGCGGCCCAGGATGCCGTGCACCGTGAGTTCTCCACCGCCGACGAGAAGCCGTTCCACCTGGTCTTCCACGGTGGCTCAGGCTCACTGCCCGAGGAGATCTCGGATGCCGTCGACTACGGCGTCGTGAAGATGAACGTCGACACCGACACCCAGTACGCCTTCACCCGCCCGGTCGCCGACTGGATGCTGAAGAACTACTCCGGCGTGCTGAAGATCGACGGCGAGGTCGGCAACAAGAAGCAGTACGACCCCCGCGCCTGGGGCAAGGAGGCCGAGGGCGGCATGGCCGCCCGGGTCGTCGAGGCCTGCCAGAACCTGCGCTCGGCGGGCACGCACCAGAGCTGACCCGGCCCCACCCCTTCGACCCAGCGGTCGACAGCAGAGAACACGCCGTGCGAGGCCGACCTCGCGCGGCGTGTTCTCTACGCTCGACGAGACCGCCCGCACCACCCACCGAGAGGCACCGCCATGAGCTCCGACCTGCTCGGCATCCCGCCGACCCACCTGCCCGAGGACCCCGCCGCCGCGCGGCTGGCCAACGGCACCCAGCCCGAGCAGGTGGCCGCGGCGTACCCGGCATCCAGCCTGGCCTGGGCCGTGCTCGCCGAGGACGCCCTCGCCGACCACCGTGCCGTCACCTCGTACGCCTACGCCCGCACCGGCTACCACCGCGGCCTCGACGCGCTGCGCCGGGCCGGCTGGCGCGGCCAGGGGCCGATCCCGTGGGAGCACGTGCCCAACCGCGGCTTCCTTCGCGCGCTCGGGGCGCTGGCCCGGGCGGCCAACCAGATCGACGAGGTGGAAGAAGTCCACCGGTGCACCGAGTTCCTGCGGGCCTCGACCGCGACCGGGGCCCGCGAGCTCGGCTTCTGACCGGCGCTGACTGTCCCCTCGGCACGACGGAGGGCCCGAGCGCGAACGCCCGGGCCCTCTACGGACAGCCGTTTATCGGGTCCACCAGGCCCGGTCGCTTCCCTCTCGCCGAGAAACGTCCACCCGGTGGTCCCCTGCAACCGCGGCTGTGCGTCTCTATCGTGCATGGCGGGGCCACAGTGGTGCGACACTTGGCTGCCACTGGCAGGTAACGGCCACCCACGCAGGGGTAGGAGGCAGGCCACATGGACGACCCCGCGGCCTACGACGGGGGGGTGCTCCTCGTGCTCGAGGAGCAGCTCCGGCGCGAGCTCGACCGCATCGAGGAGCGGCGACGCGACCTCGACGCGTCCCGCGACCTGCTGTCGAAGGTCACCAGCATCGCGCTGGGCGCCACCGAGCCGCCCAGCGAGCCCATCTCCGACGCCATCGCGCCCTCGGTCGTCAACCGCCTGCTCAGCGACACCACCGGCATGCTGCGCAACTACGTGCTCACCATCTCCGAGGGCCCGGCCCTCGACGAGAGCACCATGCGCGCCAACGAGGAGCGAATCCGGCGCGGCGAGGCACAGCGGGCGGTCTACCCGGCCAGCGCGCTGTCCACACCCCAGGGCCAGCGGTGGCTGAGCGTGTGGGAGGAGGTGGGCGAGGTCCAGCGGATCGTGCCCAGCACCGACACCGAGTTCGCGGTCTTCGGTGACAGCGCGGTCGTGGCCCTGGCCGGGTGGGACGACCCCCACCAGGGGTACGCCGTCATCCGCGACCCGCTCACCGTGCGGCTCTACACCGCCTACTTCGACCTGGCCTGGAAGCACGCGGTCCCCGCTCCGGCCGTGGGTGGCCGCGAGGGCAACGGCGACCCCAAGCTCGTCGAGCTGCTCGAGCTCGGCATGAAGGACGAGGCGATCGCCCGCTACCTCGGGGTCAGCCTGCGCACCGTCCGCCGCCGGGTCGCCCACCTGATGGCGGTCAACGGGGTCGACACCCGGTTCCAGCTCGGCTGGGCGCTGGCGCGGCGGCGCCGCTGAGCGGAACCCGAGCACACGGCATCCCCGCGATAGGGTGGGGTGTACGAGGCCCCGGCGCGTACCCGCGAGGGGCCTTCGGCGCGTCGAGGCACCCGCCCGGCGCACGGGCGAGAGGAGCCGCGATGCCGGCGATCGTGCTGGTCGGAGCCCAGTGGGGCGACGAGGGCAAGGGCAAGGCGACCGACCTCATGGGCGGCGACGTCGACTACGTCGTGAAGTTCAACGGGGGCAACAACGCCGGCCACACCGTCGTCATCGAGGGCGACGACGGCACCCGCGAGAAGTACGCGCTGCACCTGCTGCCCTCCGGCATCCTCACGCCGTCGGTGGTGCCGGTCATCGGCAACGGCGTCGTGGTCGACCTCGACGTGCTGTTCGAGGAGATCGACGGGCTCGAGGCTCGCGGCGTAGACACCTCGCGCCTGGTGGTGTCGGCCAACGCGCACGTCATCGCCTCCTACAACCGCACTCTCGACAAGGTCACCGAGCGCTTCCTGGGCGCCCGCAAGATCGGCACCACCGGGCGCGGCATCGGCCCCACCTACGCCGACAAGATGAACCGGGTCGGCATCCGCGTGCAGGACCTGTTCGACGAGCACATCCTGCGCCAGAAGGTCGAGGCGGCGCTGTCGCTGAAGAACCAGGTGCTCGTCAAGATCTACAACACCCGTGCGGCAGAGGCAGACCGGGTGGTCGAAGAACTGCTGTCGTATGTCGACCGCCTGCGTCCGATGGTGGCCGACACCTCGCTGGTGCTCGAGGAGGCGCTGAACGACGGGGCGAACGTGCTGCTCGAGGCCGGCCAGGCGACGCTGCTCGACGTCGACCACGGCACCTACCCGTTCGTCACGTCGTCGTCGGCCACGGCGGGCGGGGCGTGCACCGGGTCGGGCATCCCCCCGACCCGGGTGACCCGGGTGATCGCGATCCTCAAGGCCTACACGACCCGGGTCGGCGAAGGCCCGTTCCCCACCGAGCTGTTCGACGACGACGGCGAGACGCTGCGCAAGACCGGCGTCGAGTACGGCACCACCACCGGGCGCCCACGTCGCTGCGGCTGGATGGACACCGTCATCGGCCGCTACGCCAACCGGGTCAACGGCGTCACCGACTTCGTCATCACCAAGCTCGACGTGCTCACCGGCTTCGACAAGGTGCCGGTGTGCGTGGCCTACGAGGTCGACGGTGTGCGGCACGACGAGATGCCCGTCAACCAGAGTGACTTCCACCACGCCACACCGGTCTACGAGCTGCTCGACGGCTGGTGGGAGGACATCTCCGGGTGCCGCGAGTTCGACGAGCTGCCGGCGGCGGCCCGCGCCTACGTGCTGCGGGTCGAGGAGCTCATCGGAGCACGGGTTTCGGCGATCGGCGTCGGGCCGGGGCGGCACGAGATCATCCAGCGCTTCCCGCTGCTCGACTGATCCGGGGGCAGATGCCGGGCAGCCGGCGCACGGCTGGCCCGGTCTCGGGGCCGGGTGCGGGGCCGGGTGCGGGGCCGGGTGCGGGGCCGGGTGCGGGGCCGGGTGCGGGCCGCGCATGATACCCCTGTCTTCCTGCAAAGTGGGGGTACGACACGGCGACGAGCTCTAGCCTGAAGGTGCGGGGGACCGAGCTATGACTCCGAGGAGTCCCCGTGGTCCACGTCCGTCTTGCCGCCCGCCTGGCCCTCGCGAGCATCGCGAGCATGATCGCGCTGCTGGTCATGGTGGCGGCGCCGCAGCCCGCCTCCGCTGACTCCGGGGCGATGGTGGTGCCGATCACCAGCATCGAAGGGGTCACCGGCCAGGTGGGCGCCTACTGCCGCAGTGGGTTGCCGCACGGGGGTGTCGACATCTCGGCCGACACCGGGGACCCGGTCTACGCGGCCTACGGCGGGACCCTGCAGCGCCTGACGCAGGCCTCCTACGGCACGTACATCATCATCACGCACGTCGACGGCTACAGCACGTTCTACGCCCACCTGAGCGGCTACGCAGCGGGAGCACCGAACGGCTCGACCGTCAGCACCGGCCAGCTCATCGGCTACGCGGGAACCACCGGGAACTCGACCGGGGTGCACCTGCACTTCGAGGTGCGGCTCAACGGCGTCTCGCAGTCCGGTATCAACGCGGCCTTCCCCTGCGGTTCGCACACCCTGGCCCTCACCCCCATCGGCTGGTCCTTCCCCGGGCTGCCCGCCGTGGGGCCCGAACCGCTCGACAACCTCACGGTGTACCGGGCGTCGAACTCGACGTTCTACGCGCGGGCGGCCAACGGGTCGCTGCTCAGATCGACGAGGTTCGGCACCACCGGCGACCTGCCGGCCGTGGGTCACTTCGAGGACTCCACGCTCGACAACCTGGTCGTGTACCGCCCGTCGACCTCCACGTTCTACGTGCGAGGCGTCAACGGGGCGCTGCTGAGCTCGGTCAGGTTCGGCACGACCAGGGACCTCCCCGTGGTGGGTCACTTCCAGGACGCTCTCGCCGACAACGTCGCGGTGTACCGGCCGTCGAACTCCACGTTCTACATCAGGGCGCACGGCGGGGCGCTGCTGAGCTCGGCCAGGTTCGGCACCGCCGGCGACCTCCCCGTGGTCGGCCGTTTCGAGGACTCCGCCATCGACAACCTCGCGGTGTACCGGCCGTCGAACTCGACGTTCTACATCCGGGCCATCGACGGGTCGCTGCTGACGACCATCAAGTACGGGTCGCCCGGGGACCTCCCGGTGGCTGGGCACCTCCAGGGCACCGCACCGGACAACCTGGGCAGGTTCCGGCCGTCGAGCGCGACCTTCAGCATCCGCGCGCACGGCGGGTCGCTGCTCACCTCGGTCGCCTTCGGCCACACCGGTGACCGGCCGGTGGCCGGCAAGTTCCAGTAGCGGTCGGGCCGCTCCGTCGGTCGAGCGGTCACGAACAGCTGGCGGGCGTCGACGGTCCCGGGCATGGTGTGCCCCTCGATCTCGCCGTCGTCAGGCGGGGCGCAGCACGTGCATCCGGTGCGCCGCGCGGGTCAGCACGACGTAGAGCACCCGCACCCCACCGGGTGACTCCTCGACGATGCCCTCCGGGTCGACGACCACGGTCGCGTCCCACTCCAGGCCCTTGGTCGACAGCGGGTCGATGAGCTGCACCCGCCCGCCCCCGGCCCCGTCGAGCCCGGCCAGCCGCTCGGTCCAGCGCCCCCCGGCGATGACCGCGATCGACCCCTCGACCTCGGCGAGCAGCTCGTCGACGGTGTCGGCCGCGGCCGCTGCCAGCGAACCCTCGACGACGCGGTCGACCGGGTCGATCCCGGTCTCGCGCACGGCATCCGGAATGTCAGCGTCGGGCACCAGCGGCAGGATGACGTCGCGCGCGTAGTCGAAGATCTCGCGGGCGTTGCGGTAGTTGGTGTCCATGTGGAACCCCCGGCGCTGCTGGCCGCTGAACGCCTCGTCGCGCGCCCGACCGGCCTCGGCGAGGTCGGACCACGACGCCTGCGCGTTGTCCCCGACGACGGTCCACGACGCCGCCCGCCCGCGTCGCGCCAGCATCCGCCACTGCATCGGCGAGAGGTCCTGGGCCTCGTCGACGAGCACGTGGGCGTAACCGGAGGGACGGTCGATGCGGCCCATCATCAGCCGTTCGCGGGCGTCGGCCGGCGTGGCCTCCCACTGGGTCTCCTCGGTGGCCACCCGGCGGTCGACCCCGGCGCGCACGTCGATGACGCCCCACTGCGAGAGCTCGTCGAGCTCCTCGATGTCGTAGAACCCGACGTCCTCGCGCTCGGCCACCTGCACCGTGCCGAGCCGCGCGACCAGGTCGTCGACGAGGGCGGCGTCGGAGACCGACCAGGTGCCGGCCTCGAGGGCCTCGCGGTAGGAGTACGCCACCGCGGCGCCCTCCTCGTGGTCGAGCACGCCGCGCGAGACGGCATAGACGTGGTCGGTGTCGGCGAGCGAGAGCAGCAGCTCGCGCGGGTCGACCTGGCGCCACCAGGTCGCCATGAACTCGTCGACGTCGCGCGAGGCGTCGAAGGCGTCGAGGAAGACGTCGCGCTCACCCTGGCGCACCGAGCGCCAGGCGGCCTCGGCCAGCGCCGAGCGCGCGGCATCCGTGGCGAGGTTGTGCTGGTGGGTTCGCAGCACCTCGGAGCGCACCCGGCGCAGCGCGGTGTCGTCGAGCCGCACGGCGATGCCGGCGATGAACGAGCGGAAGACGTTCGGCGCCCCGGCCGGCGGGCGCGAGGTGAGCCGCGACAGCAGCCGGCGGATGCGCAGCGACCCCTTGATCGCCGCCACCTCGGGGGAGTCGAGCCGCTTGGCGGTCATGCCGTCGACGAGGTCGCCCGTCGCGCGCAGCGCCACCGACTCCTCGCCCAGGCTCGGCAGCACGCGCTCGATGTAGGCGGTGTAGGCCGCGGACGGGCCGACGACGAGGATACCGCCGTTCTCGAACCGCCGCCGCTCGGAGTAGAGCAGGTAGGCCGCGCGGTGCAGGGCGACGACCGTCTTGCCGGTGCCCGGGCCGCCGGTGATCTCGGTGACACCGCGCGAGGGGGCGCGGATCGCCTCGTCCTGGTGGCGCTGGATGGTGGCCACGATGTCGCGCATCTGCCGGCCGCGGCTGCGGGTGAGCGCGGCGATCAGGGCGCCGTCGCCGAGCACCACGATGTCGTCGGGCGCCTCGGGCACCATCAGGTCGTCCTCGGCGCCGACCACCGTGGCGCCCTTGCAGCGCAGCACCCGGCGGCGCAGCACGCCCATCGGGTCGACCGGGGTGGCCCGGTAGAAGGCGGATGCCGCGGGCGCCCGCCAGTCGACCACGAGCGGCTCGTAGTCGTCGTCGCGCACGCCGAGGCGGCCGATGTAGCGCACCTCGCGCTCGTCGGCGGTGGAGTGCTCGTCGCCCAGGTCGAGCCGGCCGAAGACGAGCCCCTCGTACTGCTTGTCGATCATCGAGCGGCGGCGGGCGGCGGCGTAGACGAGGGCGTCGCGCTCGAAGAGGCCGGTCATCTCCTCGTCACGCACGTCACCGGTGCGCGAGGTGCGGCCGCGCGCCATCCCGTCGGCCTCGACGTCGGCGGCGCGGCGGCTGGCCTTCTCGAGCTCGGCGTAGACCCGGTCGACGTGCGCCTGCTCGAGCGCCAGCTCGCCGGCGACGTCGGGGGAGGCCTCGGGCAGGCCCGGGTGCGGGGCGGTCACGGAGCAGGTTCTCCTCGGAGCGGCGGCGGAGGTCACGGAACTTCTCAGTCTAATCCCGCGGGCGCAGGCCTTCAGCACGGTCCCCAACCGCGGCCCGGTGGCGTCGGACACTCCGAAATGTGCCCAGATCGACCAATAGGTCACACGAGGGACGCTCGGCTGTGGCTCCAGGTGTCCCTGCTGTGACCTATTGGTCGATGTCGGGACGGATGCCGGGTGCTCGCCAAGCACGGATGCCGGGTGCTCGCCACGCGCGGATGCCGGGTGCTCGCCACGTGCGGATGCCGGGTGCTCGCCAGGCGCGGATGCCGGAACGCCCGTGCCGCTCGTGCGCGCCCGCCACTAGGTTGGTCGCGTGAAGGTACTCGTCGTCGGGTCCGGGGCCCGCGAGCACGCTCTCGTCCGATCCATCGCGCTCGACCCGGCGGTCGACGCCGTGATCGCCGCCCCGGGCAACCCCGGCATCGAGGCGGTGGCCCGCTGCGAGCCGCTGCCCGGCGGGGTCACCGACGCCGACGGGGTCGTCGCGCTGGCGACCTCGCTGGGCGTCGACCTGGTCGTCATCGGGCCTGAGGCACCGCTGGTGGCGGGGGTGGCCGATGCAGTGCGCGCCGCCGGCATCGCCTGCTTCGGCCCGTCGGCCGAGGCCGCCCGGCTCGAGGGCAGCAAGGCGTTCGCGAAGGAGGTCATGTCATCGGCCGAGGTGCCCACCGGTCTGGCGCACGTGTGCACCACCGTGGCCGAGGTCGAGGAGGCACTCGACGCCCTCGGTGCCCCGCACGTCGTCAAGGATGACGGGCTGGCCGCGGGCAAGGGCGTCGTGGTCACCGACGACCGGCAGGAGGCGCTCGAGCACGCGCGGGCCTGCCTGGCCAAGCCCGACGGGACGGTCGTCATCGAGGAGTTCCTCTCCGGGCCCGAGGTGTCGCTGTTCTGCATCTGCGACGGCGTCGACGTGGTGCCGCTGACGCCGGCGCAGGACTTCAAGCGCGTCGGCGACGGCGACACCGGGCCCAACACGGGTGGCATGGGCGCCTACAGCCCGCTCGACTGGGCGCCCGAGGGGCTCGTCGACGAGGTCGTGCGCCGGGTGGCCCAGCCGGTCGTCGACGAGATGCGCCACCGGGGCACCCCGTTCGCGGGGGTGCTCTACGTCGGCCTGGCGCTGACGCCGCGTGGCCCGAAGGTCATCGAGTTCAACGCCCGGTTCGGCGATCCCGAGACCCAGGTCGTGCTCGCCCGGCTGCTCACCCCGCTGGGCAACGTGCTGCTCACCGCGGCCAAGGGCCGGCTCGTCGACGCACCACCGTTGCGCTGGTCCGAGGACGCGGCCGTGACGGTCGTCGTCGCCGCTGACAACTATCCCGGCACCCCGCGCACCGGCGACCCGATCAGCGGTCTGCACGACCTGCCCGGGGCACCCGAGGTCTACGTGCTGCACGCCGGCACGGCCCGCGACGACGAGGGCACGCTGGTGTCGTCCGGCGGCCGTGTGCTGTCCGTGGTGGCGACCGGGGCGACGCTTGAGCAGGCGCGCGAGAAGGCCTACGCGGCCGTCGACGTCGTCGAGCTGGCCGGGTCGCACCACCGCACCGACATCGCCCTGCGTGCCGAGCGTGGCGAGGTCACCGTCTAGAACCGGAGTCGGGTGCTCGGGTGGCTGCCCGGGCGACCACCGGAGCACCCAGGTTCGCTCGCGCCGGGGTGGGTGCAGCTCAGTTGAGCTTGCGGGTGTTCTCCGGGATGCCGCCACCCGCGCGCACGTCGGCGGCCAGGTTCGCGAGCGCGGTGAGCGCGACGTTCTGGCTCCACGGGCCGTAGGAGACGCGCGCGACGCCGAGCCGCTGCATCGTCTCGAGTGGCAGCGCCCCGGGGATGCCGATCAGGTTCACCTTCTGCGGCCCCAGCGCCCCGACCAGGGCGGTGACGGTCGCCTCGTCGAGCAGCCCGGGCGCGAAGAACGTCGAGGCGCCGGCATCGAGGTAGGCGCGCCCGCGCTCGATGGCGTCGGCGAGCACCTCGGCCGGGTCGCGGTCGCCGGCGCGCAGGAAGGCGTCGGTGCGGGCGTTGAGCACGAACGGGATGCCGGCCCGCTCACCGGCGGCGACGGCATCCGCGACGGCGCGCACGGCATCCGGCAAGGGCTTGAGCTGGTCCTCGAGGTTGGCGCCGACGATGCCCACGTCGATGGCGCGGGCGATGGTGCCGCCGGGGTCGCCGTAGCCGGCCTCGAGGTCGGCCGTGACGGGCAGGTCGACGGCGGCGGCGATGCGGCCGACGGCCTCGACCATCAGGTCGCGGGGGATCTGCTCGCCGTCGGGGTAGCCGTGGGCCGCGGCGACCGAGTGGCTCGCGGTGGCCAACGCGGTCGTGCCGGGGGTGTCGGCGACGACCCTGGCCGTGATGGCGTCCCAGACGTTGACGAGCAGCAGCAGCTCGGGGTCGGCGTGCAGGCGCTGCAGCTCTCGGGCCTTGTCGACGTTGTCCATCCGCCGAAACTACCCCGGCGCCGACAGCTCACACCGGTTTCCATTCCCCGACTCTGTAGGTCAGCAGCCGGGCGACACGCGGCGCAGGCCCCGATCCGGGCCGCTGCTGACCTACAAAGTCGGGGAAGGCCGGGGAGGTCAGGGGGCAGCGGCGGCGAGGGCTTCGTGTACGTCGCCCAGGTGGTCGAGGTCGGCGAGGTCGAGCACCTGCAGGTAGACCCGCGTGGCCCCGACCTCCGCGAGCCGGCCCAGCCGGTCGCGGGCCTGCTCGACGCTGCCCGCGATGCCGTTCTCCACCAGCTCGTCGACCTCGCGCCCGATCGCCTCGGCCCGACGGCGCACCGTGGCGTCGTCGCGACCGACACACACCACCTGGGCGGCGGAGTGCACCAGCGTCGAGGGGTCACGGCCGACCTCCCGGCACACGGCGGCAGCCGGAAGGTCGCCGAGCTGACCAGGGTGCCGAGCCGGATGCGGCTGGTGTCGCGCGCCAGACCGGCGAGGGTGGTCCACGCATCGGTGGGCCCGGGAGTACCGCTACCGGACATGTGCAGGTAGTGGTCGGAGCGGAAGAACCCGTCGAAGCCGAGGTCCTCGGTCGTCCGGGCCACGGCGAGGAGGTCGTCGTAGGTCGCGCCCTGCTGGGGTTCGGTGAAGATCCTGAGGTCCACGCCCCAAACCTAGGTGGCGGGGCCGGTGCGGGCGGCCGCCGCGGCCGCGACGAGTGCGCAGGCCGCCCCACCAGCCATCAGCAGCGCGAAGGCCACGCCGTCGGTCTGGGCGCCGCGCAGCGCCACCACGGCACCCACCGCCCCGGTCGAGAGCGCGACGCCGGTCGAGATCGCCAGGCCCTGGGCTGCGCTCACCCGGCCCTGCTCGCTCACCGGTGCCAGCGCCAGCAGCTGGGTCGACAGCGTCGGCGAGACGATGCCCATGCCGAGCGCTGCGACGGCCCAGGCAACCATGCCCGGCACCAGCCCGATGACGTCGAGCGAGAGCAGCACCGGCCCGAGGGAGCCCAGCCCGATGAGCCCGGCACCGAGGCCGGCGCGGGCCGGGGCGGACACGACGTCCTGAACTCGGTTGACGCTGTTGAGGAACGAGCCGAGCGCCCAGAAGCAGCCGGTGACCGACAGCGAGATGCCGGCGACGGCCGTCGACGCGTCGTGAGTCTGCACGAGCATCAGCGGGATGAGCCCGGCCACCGCCGTGAACGCCGCCGACACCAGCAGCCGCACCGCGATGACGGTCGGTACCCCGCGAGCCAGCCGCACCATGCCGGGGGGGAGCGCCCGCAGCCCCCCGACCACGACCAGCACGGCACCCGCGCTGATGACGACGGCTCCGGCGACGCGGGTGTCGGGGTCGGACAGGAGCGGCGCCGAGAACGTGGTCACGGCCAGCCCGGCGGCGAGCAGCAGCGCGGCGGCCACTCGACGACGGTCGGATGCCGTGGCCTCGACACCCGCGTTCGACGCACCACCCGCGTGGGTGCGGCGCAGCGCCGGGCGCAGCAGGAGCAGCGCCACGGGGACGACGAGCAGCGGCGCGACGAAGACCAGGCGCCAGCCCCACACGGCGTCGATGGCGCCGGCCAGGCTCGGCCCGAGGAGCGACGGGAGGATCCACGCCGCGGCGAACGAGGCAAAGATCTTCGCGCGCAACGCCTCTGGGAGGGCCTGGGCGACGAGCACCATCAGGGCGGTGTCGATCAGCGCCTCCGCCGCCCCCGACGCGGTGCGGCCGGCGACGAACACCGCCATGGTCGGCGCCAGGCCCGACACGACCTGGGCCACGACGAACGCGGCCATCCCCCACAGCAGCACCGGGCGGGGGCCGGCGCGGTCGGTCCACGTCCCCGACCACGCCATGGCGATGGTGAAGGTCACCAGGGTCGCCCCGGTCGAGGCGCCGAACAGGGCCCAGCCGTCGAGCTCGCGCACCAGGGTCGGCAGGATGGTGCTGACGGCGCGGTTCTCGAAGGCCGCCAGCGTCACCAGCGCCACCACGCCCACCACGACCGGCAGGTTCTCGCGCGCGAGGAGGCGCACCGGCGCCTCGTCGGCGGTCGTCGGTGCGGCGCTGGTCGGCGGGGCGGCGGCCGTTGCGGCAGTTGCCGGTTGGGCAGCCGTCGGTTCGGCGGTCCCCGAAGTCGTCATGCCTCCATCCTCATACCTCTAGTGCACTTGAGGTCAAGTCGACTACCGTCGGCCTCGTGGACCGACACGACCTGCTCACGATAGGCGAGGTGGCGACCCGCTCCGGGGTGTCGGTCGCCACGGTGCGCTTCTACGAGCAGCGCGCCCTGGTGTCGTCGGTGCGCACCAGCGGCAACCAGCGCCGCTTCGAGCGGCACGTGCTGCGCCGCATCGCTGTGGTGCGGGCGGGTCAGCGGTTCGGCCTCACCCTCGCCGAGGTGGGGGAGGCGCTGGCCACGCTGCCGGTCGACCACCCGCCGACCAAGCGCGACTGGTCGCGGATGTCGCGCCGCTGGCACGACCTGCTCACCGCCCGGATCGAGGCGATGACCGTGGTGCGCGACGGCCTCGCGTCGTGCATCGGCTGTGGGTGCCTGTCGCTGCGCGCCTGCCCGGTCTACAACCTCGACGACGAGCTGGGTGCGCAGGGCAGCGGCCCACAGCGCTGGCCGGCAGCCGCCCGCGACGACTGACCCCCCGGCATCCTCAGGTGCCGACGGTGACCGCCTGAGCCTCCTCGATCGAGCCGACCGGGTCGAGCTCGTGGTCGACGCCGTGTAGGTACGAGCGGCCTGCGAGGAGCACGGCCACGCCGGCCAGCACCGCGACCGACCCCACCCAGAACGGCAGGTGCACCGACTTCTCGCCGAGCCTGCCCGCCATGTAGGGGGCCACCGCACCGCCGGCGAAGCGCACGAAGCTGTAGGCCGACGAGGCCACCCCGCGCTCGACCGGCGACACGGTCATCACGGTCTCGGTGATGAGGGTGTTGTTCACCCCGAGGAACCCGCCCGCGACGACCACCCCCACGACGAGCACCGCCTTGGAGTCCGTCCACAACGCCATGGCCGCGAGCACGAGCGCGAAGCCGACCAGGGCGACGACGATGCCGGCCACGGTGCCGATCCGGCCCTGCACCCACGGCGCGATGAGCACCGACGCGATGGCCAGGAACAACCCCCACCCGAAGAACACCAGCCCGGTGCCGTGCGCTGACAGGTCGAGCGGGAACGGGGTGAACGCCAGCAGCGTGAAGAACCCCACGTTGTAGAGCAGCGCCGTCACCGCGACCGTGGCCAGCCCCCGGTGCCGCAGCGCCTGCAGGGGCGCAGCCAACGACGTCGGCGGCGTGTCGGGCCGGGTGTCGGGCAGGGTGACCCAGGTGGTGACCAGGGCGACGAGCATCAGCGCGCTGACGCCGAAGAACGGCCAGCGCCAGGAGATGCCGCCGAGCACCCCACCGAGCAGCGGGCCGGCGGCGATGCCGAGCCCGAGTGCGGCCTCGTAGAGGATGATCGCCTGCCCCACCGACCCGCGGGCGGCGCGCACGATGGTCGCCAGCGCGGTGGCGATGAACAGGGCGTTGCCCAGCCCCCACACGGCGCGCCAGCCGACGACGCCGGCGATGGTGTCCTGGGTGCCCGCCAGCCCGGCGCCGACGATGATGACGGTCAGGCCGAGCAGCAGGGTGCGCTTCGGGCCGATCCGGCTCGACACCCACCCGGTGCCGAGCATCGCGACGCCCATCACGGCCATGTAGCTGGTGAAGAGCAGCGACACCTGCGACGGCGAGGCGCCGAGCTCTTCGGCGATGGGCTTGAGGATGGGGTCGACAAGGCCGATCCCCATGAAGGCGACGACGCACGCGAAGGCGACGCTCCAGACGGTCTTGGGCTGGCGCCACATGGTTCAGGGGTCCTTCCGGTCGGGGGTGGGGTGCTCGTGCCGGGTCGCGTCGAGCAGCTCGCCGAGCAGGGCGACGGCGTCGCGCAGCCGGCCCGCGTCGGGGTGCACGGCATCCAGCACGGGTGCCAGAGCGGCGCCGCGGGCGCGGCGCAGCCGGGCGAGTGCGGCAGCACCGTCGGCGGTGAGGCCGACGAGGCTGGCCCGGGCGTCCGCCGGGTCGGGGGTGCGAGTGACCAGGCCGTCGGCCTCGAGCCGCTGCACCTGCGTGGTCATCGACGGCTGGCTGCAGTGGTCGGCATCGGCCAGTGCGGTGATCCGGGCGGCGCCGAGGTCGTCGACAAGGGCGAGCACGCGGGCCTGCGCGTACGGCATCCCGAGGTCGGCGTGCTGCGAGGCCCAGCGCGAGAGGCGGGCGGCGCTGCGCAGCAGCTCGTCGGCGAGGGTGTCGGTCGCGGTCACCCAGCGATATTTACATAGGAAACCTATGTAAACAAGTCGAGACGCCCGGATGCCGGGTGCGCACCCGGCATCCGCGGATGACAGATGTCATGGGCCGGACGTGACAGGCGACCCGAGGCCGGCGCCGCCGACGGCGGCACGCTGGAGGCATGAACACGACGAGCATCCCCGCGGTGCGACTGGGCGGGGTCACGAAGGACTTCGGCGACGTGCACGCGGTTCGAGGTATCGACCTCGAGATCCAACCCGGCGAGATGGTGGCCTTCCTCGGCCCCAACGGTGCCGGCAAGACCACCACCATCGACATGGTGCTGGGGCTCTCCCACCCGACGGCCGGCGAGGTCGAGGTGTTCGGCATGGCGCCGCGCCAGGCCATCGCCCGTGGCCTGGTGGCCGCCGTGATGCAGACGGGCGGCCTGCTCAAGGACCTCACCGTGCGCGAGACGGTGCAGTACACCGCCAGCCTGTTCGCCGACACCAAGCCGGCGGATGCCGTGCTCGAGAGCGCGGGCATCACCGAGATCGCCGGGCGCAAGGTGGCCAAGTGCTCGGGCGGCGAGCAGCAGCGGCTGCGGTTCGCGATGGCGCTGCTGTCCGACCCGGCCCTGCTGCTCCTCGACGAGCCCACCACCGGGATGGACGTGGAGGGGCGGCGCTCGTTCTGGGGTGCGATCCGTGAGGACGCGCGCCAGGGCCGCTCCGTGCTCTTCGCCACGCACTACCTCGAGGAGGCCGATCTCTACGCCGACCGGATCGTGCTGATCAGCAGCGGCCGCATCGTCGCCGACGGCACCGGCAGCGAGATCAAGGCGCTGGCGTCCGGGCGCACCGTGCGGGCCACCCTGACCCGGGCGGACACCGCGGCGCTGGGCCGGCTCGGCGGGGTCGAGCATGTCGAGGTGCGCGGCGAGCAGGTCTACGTGCACGCGCAGGACAGCGACCTCGTCGCTCGCTACCTGCTCACCGAGACCGACGCCCGCGACCTCGAGATCACGACCCACGGGCTCGAAGACGCCTTCCTCAGCCTCACCGGCCGCACCACGGCCGAGCCCGGACCCCAGACCGACCTCACCCTCGAAGGAGCCGTGCGATGACCGCCGTTCCCGCGGACCCGACCGCCTACGCCGCCGGCACAGCGGCATCCGTCGACCCGAGCACCCGCCGGGTGCCGCCGATGGGCGGCCTCAACACGACCCTGGTGCGCATCGAGCTGAAGCGGATGCTGCGCAACCGCCGCACGATCATCTTCGCGCTGGTCTTCCCCACCGCGATGTTCTTCGTCTTCGGCTCGGGAACCGGGGGCAACCAGAGCGTCGGCGTGGGCAACGTCTCGGCCTACGTCATGGTCTCGATGGCCCTGTACGGCGGCGCGCTCATCGCCGCCTCCACGGGCGCCGGTGTCGCGGTCGAGCGGGCTCTGGGCTGGTCGCGACAACTGCGGCTCACCCCGCTGCACCCGACCGCCTACATCCTGGTCAAGGCGTTCGTGGCCCTGGTCATGGGCGCGGTGGCCATCCTCGCCGTCTTCGCCATCGGGGCGGTTCAGGGCAAGCCCCAGATGCCGACCGACGTCTGGCTCAAGTGCGGCCTGCTCACCCTGGCCTGCGTGTTGTCCTTCGCGGCGCTGGGCGTCTTCGTCGGCTACCTCGTGCCCGGCGAGAACGTCATGCAGGTGCTCGGGCCCGGGCTGGCGCTGCTCGCCTTCCTCGGCGGCCTCTTCATCCCGATCAGCACCTACAGCCCCCTGGTTCGCGACATCGCCTACTGGACACCGATGTACGGCGTGGCCGAGGTGGCCCGGGCGCCGCTCACCCAGGAGCTGCCGTGGTACGCCGTCGTCAACGCGGTCGCCTGGCTGGCCATCTTCGTGCTCGGCGCCGCGTGGCGGATGAGCAAGGACACCGCGCGGGTCTGACGGCTAGCGTGACGAACGTGTCCACCACCCCGGTCCCCCAGCAGCCGCTCACCCGGCGCTGGGGTGTCGGGTTCGCCGCGATCTGGCTGTTCTTCCTGCTCGACCCGCTGAAGCACGCCTGGGACACCCGTGACACCCTCGCGGGCGTCGTCGGCGGGGTGGTGACGATCGTCTTCGGCGCCTTCTACCTGATGATCTGGGGGCGCCTGCGCCGCGACCGCAACGACTTCGCCGGGCCGCCGGCCGCGGTGCGGTCGCTCACCTACCTGGTCGTGCTCCTCGCACTCGCGGGCGTGATGATCGCGACCCTCGGCGAGACCGGCATGAACTCGCTCGTCTACGTCGCCGTCGCGGCCGTGATGATGTTCCCGCTGTGGCTCGCGGGCCTGGCCATGCTGCTGCTCGTCGGCCTGGCCTTCCTGCTGTACGCACAGAACCCGTCGTGGTCCAGCCCGGTCGGGCTGGTGTTCTCCCTCTTCGCCGCGTCGGTGGCCGTCTTCGGCATCCGGCAGATGATGGCGCGCAACGCGGACCTGGTGCGGGCGCACCAGAAGAACGCCGAGCTGGCCGTCGAGAACGAGCGCACCCGGTTCGCCCGCGACCTGCACGACATCCTGGGCCACTCGCTCACCGTCATCACCGTCAAGGCCGAGCTCGCGAACCGGCTGCTCGACGTCGACGTCGAGCGGGCCCGGGCCGAGCTCACCGACCTCGAGCGGCTCTCGCGCGACGCACTCGCCGACGTGCGCCGGGCTGTCGAGGGCTACCGCGAGCTGACCCTTCCCGGCGAGCTCGCGCGCGCGAGAACGGCGCTGGCCGCTGCCGAGATCGAGGCCGAGCTGCCCAACTCCACCGACGAGGTGCCTTCGCACCTGCGCGAGCTGTTCGCGTGGACCGTGCGCGAGGGGGTCACCAACGTCATCCGGCACAGTGGGGCGACGCGGTGCGAGGTGCGGCTGGGCCCGGACGCCGCCGAGGTCGTCGACGACGGCGGCGGTGCGGACGGTGCCGCCTCCGGTGCTGTCTCCGGTGCAGAGGCCGGTCGTTCGGGGAGCGGGCTGGTCGGCCTACGCGAGCGGGCGTCAGCGGTGGGCGGCACGGTCACGACCCAGGTGGGGGAGCCGCGGGGATACACGCTGCGGGTGGCCGTCGGATGAGCGGCGAATCGATCAGGCTGCTGCTCGCCGACGACCAGGCGCTGGTGCGTGGGGCGCTGTCGGCGTTGTTGAGTCTGGAGTCCGACCTCGAGGTGGTCGCGGAGGTGGGGTCGGGGCTGGAGGTGCTGCCGGCGGTGGCCGAGTTCCGGCCCGATGTGGCCCTGCTCGATGTCGAGATGCCGGGGATGGACGGCATCACGGCCTCGGCCGCGGTGCGTGCGGCCTTTCCCGACACCCGGGTGCTGATCGTGACCACGTTCGGTCGGCCGGGGTTCCTGCACCGGGCGATGAAGTCTGGCGCCAGCGGGTTCGTCGTCAAGGACACACCCGCGGCCCAGCTCGCGGATGCCGTGCGGCGGGTGCACGCCGGCCTGCGGGTGGTCGACCCGTCGCTGGCCACGGACAGCCTGGTGGCGGGGGAGTCGCCGCTGACGCCGCGGGAGACCGACGTGCTGCAGGCCGCACGCGACGGCTCGTCGGTGGCAGCGATCGCGCGGCGGCTGTTCCTCTCGGAGGGCACCGTGCGCAACCACCTGTCCAGTGCCATCGGCAAGACCGGGGCGGGGAACCGCGCCGAGGCGGTGCTCATCGCGGACGGCAACGGCTGGCTCTGAGTGGGTTCGGACCGCACGGGTCGCGGCGTTCGCGGAGCAACTGGCTGCGGCGCGCTGCCCGTCAGAGCTTGGTCATCTTGCGGAACGGCGTCGCGATCCGAACGGTCTTGTTGCTGAAGTCGACCGTCGCTCCGCCGGCATCGACGCTCACGACTCGACCGAACCCGTAAGAGTCATGTGAGACCCGGTCGCCGACCACGTACTCCTCGATCACCGGCTCGGGGTGCCGCTGGAAGGGGCTGCTGGGGTGATGAGGACGCAGGTTCGCAGGTGTGGTATCCATTCCCCCAAGTATGCGCGCTCGCATGAGCCCCGTCTGCATGTTGGCCCGGCTGGGTGCGTGGAACTGGCTCCACGCCAGACTCGACCAGGCAGTTCTGGCACCTGATTCTGTCGAACCCCTCCTGGCCTGTGCTGGTCAATCAGTGCTCACGAACCGGAAGATCCGCCGATGTGGGGCACACTCAGGTCTGCTCGGGCGTTGTTCGGGTTCCACCCCTGAACGGGAAGGCACCACTGATGGCGACCGACTACGACGCGCCGCGCCTACGCGAAGGCGACGAGGACAAACCCGAAACCCTGGAGGGGCTGCAGCAGAACGCGTCGCGCACGGTGGACCTGCTCGAAGAGGGCGACCCGGACGGCGGTCTGGAGCTGCCGGGCGCAGACCTCTCCGGCCTGTCATTGGAGGTGCAGGTGCTGCCCAAGCAGGCGGACGAGTTCACCTGCATGCGCTGCTACCTCGTCGCGCACCGCTCGCAGCAGTCCAAGCCGGGAGTCAGCGTCTGCCGCGACTGCGCGTGACCTCCCCGGTGCCGGCGGTCCGCCGGCACGGGGTGCGGCACCGAGCGGTGTGGCCCGCGGAGCTCCTGAAGGTTCTACGACACGGCAGCCGGGGTCCATCGGCCTCGTTTCGATGCGGACGGCCGTAGACTACAGCGAGCACGGCTGCCCTGGACCCCGGTGGCGTCACCACCACCGCAGGAGTCCGCCATGACATTCAGCCAAGCGCCACCTGCGACCACCAGCCTCGACCTCGACGTGATGGCCCGCATCGCCGAGGAGGCCGGTCGCGACGCCTTCCGCAAGCCATCGGCCGAAGCCACGTTCGACACCAACGCTGCCCTGCGCACGATCCCGAACTCCGAAGCCATGCTCGTGACGGCGACCAGCCTCTACCGGGCCTGCCTTTCGGGCGCCACCGACCCCGCCACCGACCCCGCCGCCGACTGACTCCAGCTTCTCGCGAAGTGAGCGTCCGGCCGGGACAGTGCATGGGCCCCTGGGTCGGCTACCCCTTGAGGTCTGCGATGAAGTCCGACGCAGACGTCGGAGTGGAGAACATCGGGTAGTCGTACTTGATCGCGTTGTCGTGCTCCTCGGGAGAGGTGGCGGCGACGCAGTCGCTCAACGTGATGACCTGGTAGCCGTTCTCGTAGCCCGACCGCATGGTCGACTCCACGCAGCAGTTCGTGAGGAACCCGCCCAGCGCAATGGTCGTGATCCCCTTGCTGCGCAGGATGAAGTCGAGGTTGGTGCTCGCGAACGTGTCCAGGCCGCGCTTGCCCTCGATGAGGATGTCGCCCTCGGCCGGAGCGAGCTCGTCGACGATGTCGGCACCCCACGTGCCCTTGACGAAGGCGTTGCCGTCCACGACACCCTTGAGGATGCCGTACGGGTGGGAGCTGATCTCGTTGTAGCCGGGCGCGAAGGTGATCGGCGCGTGCATGACGGTCACTCCGGCGGCCCGAGCCGCAGCGACGACCTCCTGCGTCTTGGCCAGCATCTCGGTGCGGTCCATGACCTCCGAGACGGCCCCGTGGAGGACGCCGCCCTCGGACGTGAAGTCGTTCTGGTACTCGATCAGGACCACCGCGGTGGTGCTCGGGTCAACGGCCATGTCTTCTCTCCTCGTGGTCGGGGCCTTGCGTCCAGCGCCTGTGCCTCGTCGTCGGAGAACTGGCGGCGACCGGGTCAGGCAACGGTGGCCGATGGGGCCTCCAGCGAGCATCCTGCACCTCGACACGGCACCACGTCGATGGTTCACGGCTCGGGTACACCCCAGAAGGGGCAGCAGGCTCGGTGGAGGGAGGGCTCCATTCGCCCGTGGCTTCGTTTGACAGTCCGGTGTTCAGCGCTGAACATTGGGTTGTGAGCCGGACGAATCGGGAGAAGGAGGCGGTCGGGCTCATGATGCTGACCGCACACCGGATGACGCAGAGCGCCGGGGGCCGCTTGCGAGCCGAAGACCTGACGCCGGCGAAGTACCAGCTGCTGCTGCGCCTGCGCTCCGAGCCCGGGCTGGCCCAGGGTGAGCTCGGGGCACGACTGGGCGTCACCAAGGGCAACGTGTCGATGCTGGTGACACAGCTGGAGCATGCAGGCTTGTTGACCCGCACCCCCGACGGGGCGGCCAACCAGCTGGCCCTGACCGCCCGCGGCCTCGACCTGGTGAACCGGTTGATCCCGGATGAAGAGCGGTGGGCCGGTGAGCAGTTCACCAGGCTCACCACCGACGAGCTCGACGAGCTCGTCAGGCTGCTGCACCGACTGAACCCCTAGGCACGGCCGTCCAACCCTCGATCCAACGACGGGGAGCACTCCGAGCTCGAAGTTCAGGGCTGAACACCCAATCACCACAACGAGAAGGAGAACGATGATGGACGCGACCTTGGCTCACGACCGACCAGCCAGCCGGGTGCTCAGGAGGCAGGCCATAAGCACGGCAGTGGGGATGGCGCTTGGCGCGGCGGCCGCGCTCATCCTCCTTCTCCTCGCCACCGCAGCCGGCCAGGACCTCAGGGTGCACGTCGGCGCCGGGGCAGCGATCTGGTGGCTGGGCGCGAGGCACCTGGCGGTCTTCACGGCGGTGGTGACAGCGCTGGCGCCGGCCATCCCGTCACAGCGGGTCACCGGGCGGCTACTCGTCGCCCCCGGGGCACACGGCGGCGTGGCATGACCTGGAGACCCGCGACCCGCGACGTCGTCATGCTGGCCGCGGCCGCTGCGCAGGTGGCGCTGCCGGCGACCCTGCCGCCGCGGGTGCGTGCGCGGCTGGACACGATCGTGCCCGATGTCGTGCAGCCCGCTGGCGCGACGTTCGCCGTCTGGTTGCCGATCTTCGCGTCCAGCCTGGCGGTGCCGGCCCGCCAGCTGCTGCCGCCGGGCTGGCGCTCGACAGCCGTGGACGACCTGGGTTGGGCACCCGCGGCACCGTTCGCCTCGACGGCCCTGTGGGCGCTGTGCATCCGAACCGAGCGGTACCGAGCAGCCCAGCTCGCCCTGTTCGGCATCGCGGCCACGGCCGAGGTCACCCGCAGACACGTCGCAGCACTGGAGCTCGACGGCCGGCTCGACACCGCTGACCGGTTCATCGCCGTGCCGGCCACCTCGATGCTCGCCGCGTGGGGCGCCGCTGCGGCCGGGGTCAACCTCGCGGCTCTCCTGGCAACAGAGGTACCGGTGACCGCGCAGAAGGGCCGCCGGGCGCTGGCCGTCGCCGCCATCACCGGCCTCGGGGCGCTCGCGGCCGCATCGGGTCGCGCCACCAGCCCTGCTCGTGCGTCGACGCAGTGGTATGTCGGCACGGTGCTGTGGGCGCTGGCCGGAATCGCCGCCCGACGGCCGACCGATCCGCTCCTCGCTGCGCTCAGCGCCACCGCGGCCCTGACGGTGTGGGGGCGTACCCGGCCACGGTGAGCTGGGCTCCGAACGGCCGGTGCCCGACCCGTTCGGGTCGCCCTACGCCGTGGGAGGACTGGGGAACCGGTGCACCTCCTGTGGCCAGTCGAGGGCGACGGCCATCCTGCCGGCCCAGTAGCGGGCGGTCTCGTCGTCAGGGACGTTGATGACGGTGAACCCGCCCAGGTGCTCCTTGGTCTCGACGTACGGGCCGTCGACGAACAATGGTCTTCCGTCCTTGGCCTCGACGCTGCACACCACGCTGGACGCGTCGATGCCGCCGTTGGCGAACACGAAGGCACCGGCCGCCTCCATGTCCGCGAGCACCGCCCGGCCCGCCACGCTCTTCTCGCGCAGCTCTTCGGCCGTGTGCTCGCGCACCCACTCGTCGTTGAACGCGATCAGGTACTCCGTCACTGCCTTCTCCTCCCTGTGGCCGCGAGCCCACCTGCGGCGCCGCGGGTTTGCGTCGGCCCGGGCGGCCGACGCTCACCACCTCCACGAACGGCACCGGGCCGATGCGACACCGTCCGGAGACACG